>NZ_JAAGOZ010000001.1:0-1376 GCF_010499845.1 Salipiger sp. PrR007
GGGTAAGGCCCGCCGTGGACCATCGCGTCGCAGACCTCGACGCCGGTCGGGAACCCGTTGACCAGCAGCCGGCCGGCCTTGCGCTCGAGCACCGGCATCAGCCGCTGCGCCAGCGCCGTGTCGCCCTCGTCCATGTGGATCGTCGCGGTCAGCTGGCCCTCGAAGCCGCGGGCGAGCGCCTCCATCTCGTCGGCGCCGGACACCCGCACCACCAGCCCGAGCGGGCCGAAGACTTCTTCGCCAAGCGCATGATCCTGCAGGTAATTCTCTGCGTCGGTCTCGAAGAGGTTGGGCAGCGCGCTGCGCCCCTCGCTGTCGCTGGTCAGCACCGGTTTCACCGCATTGCGACCGTCAAAGCGGGATTTACCATCCTTATACGCCTGCGCGATACCCTCGGTGAGCATGCATTGGGCGGACGCGCCCTTCAGCGCCTCGGCGGCAGCGGCGACAAAGGCGTCGCCCGCCGGGCCCGTCTCCACCACGGCGATGCCGGGGTTGGTGCAGAACTGGCCGGCGCCCATCGTCAGGGAGCCCGCCCAGCCGGTGCCGAGCTCGGCGCCGCGCGCTTTCACCGCCTCGGGAAGGAGGAACATCGGGTTGACCGAGCCCAGCTCGCCAAAGAAGGGGATCGGCACCTCGCGCTGTGCGCAGAGGTCAAACAGGGCGCGGCCGCCGCCAAGCGAGCCGGTGAAGCCCACGGCGTTGATCAGCGGGTGCTGCACCAGCGCCTGGCCGACGTCGCGCTTGCCGCCCTGAACCAGCGAGAAGACGCCCTTGGGCATGCCGGTCTTCTCGATGGCGGCAAGGATCGCCTCGGCGACGATCTCGCCGGTGCCGGGGTGCGCGCCGTGGCCCTTGACCACCACCGGGCAGCCGGCGGCCAGCGCCGCGGCGGTATCGCCGCCGGCGGTGGAGAAGGCGAGCGGGAAGTTCGAGGCGCCAAAGACCGCGACCGGCCCGATCGGGCGCATCACCATCTTGATGTCGGGGCGCGGCAGCGGCTGGCGGTCGGGCAGCGCCTCGTCGTGGCGGCGGTCGAGGTAGTCCCCCTTGAGGATGTGGCTGGCGAAGAGCCGCAGCTGGCCGGTGGTGCGGCCGCGCTCGCCCTGCAGGCGCGCCTCGGGCAGGCCGGTTTCCTGCGTGCCGATCTCGGTGATCGCCTCGGCGCGGGCCTCGATCTCGTCGGCGATGGCGTTCAGGAACTCGGCGCGGGCCTCGCGGGTGGTGTAGCCATAGGTCCAGAAGGCCTCTTCGGCGGCCTTGCACGCCTGATCGACCAGCGCAGGGGTGCCGACCGAGAAGTCGTGGCTCGGGCCATGCGCCGGCTCGGAGGTGAAGCTGGTCTCGCCAGCCACCCAGGTGCCTGCGATCAGGTG
>NZ_JAAGOZ010000002.1:0-1353 GCF_010499845.1 Salipiger sp. PrR007
CTCTTCCCCGGTGTCTCCGCCACGCTGCACGGCGAGCTGCTGGCGCCCTGGATCGCATTGGAGATGGAGGGAAACGTCTCCGCGCCCTCGCCAAGTACCGCCACAGCGGAGGGCTGAGCCACTGCGCGGGCTGCCGGGACGCTCCCGGCTTCGCCTGCGCAAGGTTCGGCGGCGAGGGCGCATGCCCCGAAGACACCCATCTGCCACGCTCGATCGAGGGCCGGGCCATCGCCTCGGCCGGGCTCGAGCTCTTCCACCAGCGGCGGATCGGTCCCGGCGGCTACGCCGGGCTCGACATGCCCGCCTGCCTCGCGCTGCTGAAGGCGCGCGGCGTTTCCGAAGATATTGCAGCGCTGCTCTTGCCGCGCTGGGAAGCCGGGCTTCTCGAGGCCGCGGCGCTGCAGCGTGAGGACAAGAGCGAATGAGCCGAACGGAACGCCAGTATTCGATCCGCTTCTCGGCGGCTGGCAAGCAGCAGCTCGAAGCGGACCTGCGCGCGCTCGGCGCCAGTGGCGAGCGCAGCCTGCGCCTAATCCAGGGCGCTGCGCGCCCGGCCGGGGCAGGGCTGCGCGAAACCGATCTCGCGGCGCGGCAGCTCAAGGGGTCCCTGGGCTCGGTCGCGGCCGAGCTCCCGTCCCTGCAGCGCCTCGCTCGCTACATGGGCACAACTGCGATCGCCGGTGGGCTGGTCGCCTTCGGCAAGGGCGCGCTCGATGTCGGGCGGCAGTTCCAGGCGATGATGCAGCGTGTGCAGGCTGCGACGGCGGCCAGTGTTCAAGAGGCCGCGAGTCTCGAGGCGGCGGCCAAGCGGCTCGGCGGCACGACCGCCTTCACTGCGATGCAGGCGGCCGAGGCGATCGAGGTGCTGGCGAAGAACGGCGTTGCGGTCTCGAGCATCCTCGGTGGCGCGCTCGATGCCTCGCTCGCCTTGGCCAGCGCGCTCGGCGCGGAACTCGCCCCGTCGGCCGACCTGGTGACCGACCTCATGGCGCAGTTCAGCCTCGAGGCGGCTGCGCTTCCCGACGTGGTCGATCGCGTCACCGGGGCGGCCTTTACCTCGAAGTTCGGCTTCGACGATCTGCGCCTCGCGATCGGCCAGGCCGGCGGTGTGGCCGGCACGGCCGGCGTCGAGCTCACGGATTTCCTGACCTCGCTCTCCGCCACGGCGTCGAACTTCTCCTCGGGTCAGGATGCCGGGACATCGTTCAAGACCTTCGTCCAGCGCCTAACGCCCGAGAGCAAACAGGCCGCGGCGGCGATGCAGGAGCTTGGCCTCGAGTTCTTCGATGCGCGCGGCAAGATGAAGACCATGGCGGAGATCGCCGGGGAACTGCAGGAGGGCCTTGCCGGTCT
>NZ_JAAGOZ010000003.1:0-1310 GCF_010499845.1 Salipiger sp. PrR007
GTCCTGAACGGCTACACCGCGCTCGGAATACCCGTCACGGAAGCTGTGGGATAAGTCCGTCCGGGGAAAGGGGAACCACGGCCTTAAGCCGATTTGTGCAACAGAGCCGCCCCCTGTGGAAAAGTCTTCACAATCTTCCTGGCTCTCCTTTTGCTGCACATCCCCATCGGCCTCTTCAAACTTCGCCGAATCCGTCGCCCCCGTCCGCTTCGGCCGCCGCCGGGACGTGGCCGCGAAGGGCGCCGCGCCCACCCTTCTCGGAGCCCTTGAGACCGCCCCCAGGACGGCGTTGCCGATGGTCTCAGCCTCAAACGTTGCCAGCGACTAAACACCCAAGCCTGCAGTTTTGCCAATGACTTGCCAACCGGACGGCACTGGTTGCACGATGGGTGCACCGAAAGATGTAGCGAGGAATTTGGAGAAATGGCTGGAAAGTTCGAGCTTTACAAGGACAAGGCCGGAGAATTCCGGTTCCGCTTGAAAGCGGGCAACGGGGAAATCATCCTCGTCAGCGAGGGATACAAGCAAAAGGCCAGTGCGGAGAATGGCATCGGGTCGGTTCGTCGAAACGCGCCGCTCGATGAGCGCTATGAGCGCAAGGCCACGTCGTCCGGCAAGCCCATGTTCAATCTCAAGGCCAGCAATGGCCAAGTCATCGGCACCAGCGAAGCCTACAGCAGTGAGCCAGCGCGCGAAGCGGGCATCGCTTCGGTGAAGATAAACGCCGAGGGCGCGAGGCTCGTGGACCAAGTCGTCTGACTTTCAGGGCGCCTCCTGCGAGGCGCCCGACATCGACCGGAGCTTCGCATAGCCCGATCCTCGTCCGGCAACTACGAACTGAGGCGAAACGACCAAGTAATACCCTTCGGCTAGCTTGGTTCTCCGCCCGGCCATCCTGCCAAACAAAAGTCGCGCAGCGCTCGACTGATACTGCACGGAGCAGCGACGGGGGCCGGAGCCGCCGATTGACGTGCTACGCGCCCTACCAAGTCCGGGATTCGCATAAGCGCCATTGCGTTGGAATGTACCTGTTCGCAGTAGTCCAGTGAGCGAGGGCAAACGCAAATACTAACTTGCCGAGAGCGAAGACCTCGGGCGCGGGGAAGAACTACGCCGATATCTGCTTGGCGCGGCGTGGACGCTCCTGCTGACACTCGTGTCCTTTGCCGTGGTCGCCTTCGGGAGCTTCGAGAGGGCCGCCACACTCATCACCGTATCCGTTCTGGCACTGGCTGTGCAGCGACACCGCTGGTGAAACAGCGCGACATTGCAGGTGGTGATTTTGGGGGAAGCGGAAGCCGGGCGTAGCC
>NZ_JAAGOZ010000004.1:0-1239 GCF_010499845.1 Salipiger sp. PrR007
AAGGAAAAGTTTGAGCGCGGCAAACCGCACTGCAACATCGGCACGATCGGTCACGTCGACCACGGCAAGACCACGCTGACCGCAGCGATCACTAAGTACTTCGGTGACTTCCGCGCGTACGACCAGATCGACGGCGCGCCGGAAGAAAAGGCACGCGGCATCACGATCTCGACCGCGCACGTGGAATACGAGACCGACGCGCGTCACTACGCGCACGTGGACTGCCCCGGCCACGCCGACTACGTGAAGAACATGATCACCGGCGCGGCGCAGATGGACGGCGCGATCCTGGTTGTGAACGCAGCTGACGGCCCCATGCCGCAGACCCGCGAGCACATCCTTCTGGGCCGCCAGGTGGGCATCCCCGCCATGGTCGTGTTCATGAACAAGGTTGACCAGGTCGACGACGAAGAGCTGCTCGAGCTCGTCGAGATGGAAATCCGCGAACTGCTGTCGGCTTACGACTTCCCGGGCGACGACATCCCCGTCATCGCCGGCTCGGCTCTGGCCGCGATGGAAGGCCGTGACCCGGAAATCGGCGAGAACAAGATCCGCGAACTGATGGCGGCCGTGGATGAGTACATCCCGCAGCCGGCACGTGCCGTGGACCAGCCGTTCCTGATGCCGATCGAAGACGTGTTCTCGATCTCGGGCCGCGGCACCGTGGTCACCGGCCGCGTGGAGCGTGGCGTTGTGAACGTCGGCGACGAACTGGAAATCGTCGGCATCCGCGACACCAAGAAGACCACCTGCACCGGTGTGGAAATGTTCCGCAAGCTGCTCGACCGCGGTGAAGCCGGCGACAACATCGGCGCCCTGCTGCGCGGCATCGACCGCGAAGGCGTTGAGCGTGGCCAGGTTCTCTGCAAGCCGGGTTCGGTCAAGCCGCACACCAAGTTCGAAGCCGAGGTCTACATCCTGACCAAGGAAGAAGGCGGCCGTCACACGCCGTTCTTCGCGAACTACCGTCCGCAGTTCTACTTCCGCACCACCGACGTGACCGGCACCGTGACCCTCCCCGAGGGCACCGAGATGGTCATGCCCGGCGACAACCTGAAGTTCGCCGTGGAACTGATCGCCCCGATCGCCATGGAAGATGGTCTGCGCTTCGCAATCCGCGAAGGCGGCCGCACCGTCGGCTCCGGCGTCGTGTCGAAAATCATCGAGTGATGCGCTTCTGCCCGGTCCTCGGACCGGGCGGGCATTGCGAAGGGGCCGCCCATCGGGCGGCCCCTTTTC
>NZ_JAAGOZ010000005.1:0-1158 GCF_010499845.1 Salipiger sp. PrR007
ATGACCATCGAATACCTCAAGCGCGGAAAATCCGATGATGACCGCCGGCAGGACGACGCCAAGACCCGGGCGATCGTCGAAGCCACGCTGGCCGACATCGAGGCGCGTGGCGACGCGGCGGTGCGGGCGCTTTCGGAGAAGTTCGACAGCTACAGCCCCGAGAGCTTCCGGCTCTCGCAAGCGCAGATCGACGCCCTGATCGCGACGCTGTCGGAGCAGGAGATTGCCGACATCCGCTTCGCGCAGGCGCAGGTGGTGACATTCGCGGAGGCGCAGCGCGCCTCGATGACCGACATCGCGGTCGAGACGTTGCCCGGGGTCATCCTCGGACACAAGAACATCCCGGTGCAGTCGGTCGGCTGCTACGTGCCCGGCGGCAAGTTCCCCATGGTGGCCTCGGCGCATATGTCCGTCGCCACGGCGAAGGTCGCCGGCGTCCCGCGGATCGTCGCCTGCACGCCGCCTTTCGGCGGCAAGCCCAATGCCGCGGTGATCGCCGCCATGCATTTCGGTGGCGCCCACGAGATCTGGGTGCTGGGCGGCATTCAGGCGATCGGCGCCATGGCCATCGGCACCGAGAGCATGCAGCCCGTGCACATGCTCGTCGGGCCGGGCAACGCCTTTGTCGCCGAAGCAAAGCGCCAGCTTTTCGGCCGTGTGGGGATCGACCTCTTCGCAGGTCCGACCGAGACCATGGTGATCGCCGACGAGACCGTGGACGCCGAGATGTGCGCCACCGACCTGCTTGGACAGGCCGAGCACGGCTACAACTCGCCGGCTGTGCTGCTGACCAACTCGCGGGCGTTGGCCGAGGCGACGCTGGCCGAGATCGAGCGCCTGCTGGACATCCTGCCCACCGCCGAAACGGCCCGCGCCAGCTGGCAGGACTACGGCGAGGTGATCGTCTGCGACAGCTATGACGAGATGCTGGAGGTGGCGGACGAGATCGCCTCAGAGCACGTGCAGGTGATGACAGACCGCGACGACTGGTTCCTCGAGAAGATGACCTGTTACGGCGCGCTTTTCCTTGGCCCGCGTACCAATGTTGCCAACGGCGACAAGGTGATCGGCACCAACCACACGTTGCCCACCAAGAAGGCCGGGCGATACACCGGCGGGCTCTGGGTCGGCAAGTTCCTCAAGACCCACAGCTACCAG
>NZ_JAAGOZ010000006.1:0-1055 GCF_010499845.1 Salipiger sp. PrR007
AGGGCCGTTCTTGACCGCCCATCTGACCCGCGTCATGGCGCCGATGATCAACAGTCTGCGAATGTCCCGTTGCCCCATTTTGGAGGTGCGCCCCAGAATTTGCCGGCCACCTGTCGATTTTTGAACGGGGACGAGACCCAGCCAGGCCGCAAAATCACGCCCCCTCCGGAACCCTTCCATCGGCGGGGCGAAGGCTTGAATTGCCATGGCGCTGACGGGGCCGACACCCGGGGCGGTCTGCAGGCGGATCGTCTCTGGATCGCTCTTGGCTTCTTCTTTGAGGCGCTTTTCTATTTTCATGATCATGACGTCGAGACTGCCAATCTGCTCGAGGTGCAGGCGACAAAGCTCGGTGACGCCGGATGGGAGCATGCTCTCTGGCGCATCGACCTGCGCCTCGAGTTTCCTGACAAATGTCCGTCCGGGAGGTGCGATGATGCCATATTCCATGAGGTGCCCGCGCAGCGCGTTGATGAGCGCGTTGCGTTGTCGAACAAGGAGATCGCGTGTCTTGAAGACCATGGATCTGGCCTGCTGCTCTTCTGATTTCACGGGCACGAACCGCATGGTCGGACGCACCACGGCCTCCGCGATGGCCTCGGCGTCATTAGCATCGTTTTTCTGCCGCTTCACGAAGGGCTTCACGTAGATCGGCGGAATTAGCCGCACCTCATGGCCGAGTTTCACGAACTCCCGCCCCCAATAGTGCGACGAAGCGCAAGCCTCCATGGCGACGAGGCAGGGCGGGTGCTCGGCCATGAACCGGGTGAGCTGCGCCCGCGAGAGCTTCTTGCGGAACACGGGCCGTCCTGACGCATCCGCGCCGTGGAGTTGAAAAACCGACTTTGCCAAGTCGATGCCGATGACTGTAACCTCTTCCACGGATACCTCCTCCATGCTGGTGCTTTTCAACATCACCATCTTGGCACATCGCGATGCCGTTGCGGGGTGAGGTATCCACACCATCAGTGCCCAAACTCAACGCGCTCGGCGACGCAATCCGGCCTGTTTGAAAGGCTTTGCGCGTCCGAGATGTGGCTGCGCTGGTACCGGCG
>NZ_JAAGOZ010000007.1:0-178693 GCF_010499845.1 Salipiger sp. PrR007
CGCCACCGTGTAGGCGCCGTTGTCGGCGGTGTCCCAGGTCCCGCCCGGCGCCGCCACCGTGTAGGTAGCGCTGCGCGGGCTGCCGTCGGTGCCGACATTGACGCTCACCCCGGTCACCGACAGGGCACCGCCCGGGCCGGTCACCGTGATGTCGCTCACGTCGATGCTCGAGGCGTCGATGGCAACGTTGTCCGCATAGGTCACCGTTACCGTGGTGGAGTTGCCACCCCCGACACCGATGCCCGCCGCGCTGACGGCGCTGACCGTGGGCGCCTGCAGGTCTTCGACCGGCTCCCCACCTCCTTCCACCGGCGTGAAGTCGAGGTAGTCCACCCGTAGCGGCTCGCCGCCGTTGGGCACACCCGTGATGGCCACCACGTCCCCCTCCGCCAGCGTCACAGCGGCAAAGCTGTGCTCGGCGAAGGACGAGGTGTTGGCGATCGCGTCCCCGGCATTCAGGTTCCAGGTGAAGGTCTCGCGCACCTCGTTGTTCACCATGAGGCTGAGCACCGAGTTGCCGTCGGATTCGTCGTAATGGCCGACGGTGATCTGGTAGGTGCCCGGGGCCTCGGCGAAGACCAGGCTGGCGACATTCGGCCCGCTGCCCGGCGCCTGGATGAAGGCATCGTTCGAGGCGTGGCCGTTGGCGGTGGCGACAAACCCCTGCAGCGTCAGCGTCTCGGCCTCGACCCGGAAGGTCTCGCCGATGCTCGTGGGCGGCGGGGTGACTGGCACCACGACGTTGAAGCTGGTTAGAGCTCCGTTCGCCGCCACGGCGTTGCCGCTGGTGTCAACCACCTGCCCCGCCTGCAGCGCCACCGTGTAGGCGCCGTTGTCGGCGGTGTCCCAGGTCCCGCCCGGCGCCGCCACCGTGTAGGTGGCGCTGCGCGGGCTGCCGTCGGTGCCGACGTTGACGCTCACCCCGGTCACCGACAGGGCACCGCCCGGGCCGGTCACCGTGATGTCGCTCACGTCGATGCTCGAGGCGTCGATGGCGACGTTGTCGGCATAGGTCACCGTCACCGTGGTGGAGCTGCCACCCCCGACACCGATGCCCGCCGCGCTGACGGCGCTGACCGTGGGCGCCTGCAGGTCTTCGACCGGCTCCCCACCACCTTCCACCGGCGTGAAGTCGAGGTAGTCCACCCGCAGCGGCTCGCCGCCGTTGGGCACACCCGTGATGGCCACCACGTCCCCCTCCGCCAGCGTCACAGCGGCAAAGCTGTGCTCGGCGAAGGACGAGGTGTTGGCGATCGCGTCCCCGGCATTCAGGTTCCAGGTGAAGGTCTCGCGCACCTCGTTGTTCACCATGAGGCTGAGCACCGAGTTGCCGTCGGATTCGTCGTAATGGCCGACGGTGATCTGGTAGGTGCCCGGGGCCTCGGCGAAGACCAGGCTGGCGACATTCGGCCCGCTGCCCGGCGCCTGGATGAAGGCATCGTTCGAGGCATGGCCGTTGGCGGTGGCGACAAACCCCTGCAGCGTCAGCGTCTCGGCCTCGACCCGGAAGGTCTCGCCGATGCTCGTGGGCGGCGGGGTGACCGGCACCGCGACGTTGAAGCTGGTCAGAGCTCCGTTCGCCGCCACAGCGTTGCCGCTGGTGTCAACCACCTGCCCCGCCTGCAGCGCCACTGTGTAGGCACCGTTGTCGGCGGTGTCCCAGCTCCCGCCCGGCGCCGCCACCGTGTAGGTCACGCTGCGCGGGCTGCCGTCGCCGGCGGCGTTGAGGCTGACACCCGTGACGGTGAGCGGCCCGTTCGGCCCGGTCACGAGGATGTCGCTCACGTCGATGCTCGAGGCATCGAGCGCCACGTCGTCGCTGAAGGTCACCACGACGCTGGCCGTTGCCGCCCCGGCGACGGTGATGTCCGCGGCGATCACCGCATCGACCACCGGCGCCACGGTGTCCTCGGGCTCGACCGAGACCTGCTCCAGACTGAAAGAACGGAAGTCGAGGATGTAGCCGTTCGACGCCGGCGCCCCCTCGAAGGTGAAGCGCAGCGTCTGCAGCCCGGCCCCGAGCGCGACGTTGGTCGCTGCCGTCGCGGCGAAGACCGTGCCGTTGAACGAGGTCGAGGTGCCGTTGCTGTCGGGCAGCGCGAAGGTGGCGAGCGGCGTGCCGTCCTCGAGGGTCACGACCACCGAGTTGCCGCCGATCGGGGTCTTGGCGTTGACGCTCAGCGCGTAGCTGCCCGCCTGGGCCACGTCGATGGTGTATTCGACCCATTCGCCGGACTGGATGTAGCCGATGTCATTTGTCGAGCCCACCAGTTCCACGTCCGTGTCCGCCCGCAGCGGATGCGTTCCATCGCGGCCCGGATCGTCGTTCCACGAGATGCCCTGACCGCCGCTGTCGAAGTTCGCGGCGAGCACGGTGAGAGTGTCGTCCAGCACCGGGGCCGGACCCGGGTAGGCCTCCTGCACCGGGGTCGGGCTGTTGTCGGCATCGAAGAAGTCCGGTGTACCGTCGAGGTCGCTGTCGGTCACCAGCGCATCGTTGATCCCGTCGCCATTCGCGTCCTCCTCCGCAGAGAGCTCGTAGCCCTGCACGTTGGTGATGAGGAACATGTGGTCGTTGTAGTCGAAGTTCGACCCGCCGGGATAATCCTGGATGCCGATAAAGGTGCCCTCGATGACGTTGCCGAGCGCGTCCTTGGCCTGGAAGAAGCGGATGTAGTGGCCCTCGTTCGGCGGCGAGATGTTGTAGGTGTCATCCGCCACGTTGGCATCGGGATCGGTCCAGGCCGAGAAGGTCGGACGACCGTCCACCGTCACCCGCAGCCCGAAGGGGTCGTCGCGGTCGATGCTGGCCCGCGCCACGCTCGATTGCGCACCCGCCCCCGAGATGAGCCCGTCCGGCAACAGGGTCTGGTACTGGTTGTCATCCTGCGCATAGAGCTCTGTCAGCGCGCCGTTGGACACATCATGCAGGCTGAGCCGGCTCACGCCCGCGCTCAGGTAGGCGGCAAGCTGGATCACCTCGATCGGCTTGCTGTCATCGAGCCGCTGCAGGTAGGGCAGCAGCACCTCATCGCCCACCGTCTCGACCACGCCACCGTTGGACAGGAGCCCCTGCGCCACGTCGGTCGAGTAGCCGAAGGCCTGCACGATCTGCGCGACGGTTGGCTCCTCGCCGCCCTCGGACTGGATCTGCGCGAGGCCGGCGAGCGCGATCTGCCGCACCTCGCCATTGCTGCCGATGGTCAGCGTGCCCTCGTGGGACGTCGCCTGGCCGTCGTCGTTCGGGTCGATGCCGATGAAGGTGACCGTGAGCTGCGCCGAGGCTCCAGGCGCGAGCACCTGGCCCTCGGACAGGCCGCTGATGGTGAAGTTCCCGCTCACCGCGAGGTCGTCGATGGTCAGGTTGCTGATGCCGTCATTGGTGATGGTCAGCACCGCGCTGTCGCGGAAGGCCTGATCGCCATTGGCGGGATTGTCGATCCGCGAGAAGACCAGCCGGTCGTCCGCCGCCGCATCGTCGAGCCCTTCGATGGTGGTCACCGCGCCATAGTAGACCGGCGCAACCCCTTCGATGACGAACATGTTGTCGTTGTAGTCGTAGTTGATGCCCGTGTAGTCCATCACGCCCAGGAAGACGTTCTCGATGGCGACGCCATCCTCGTCGACCGCCTGGAACATCCTCACGGTGTAACCGTCCGAGATCTCGTTGCCCTCGGCATCGAAGACCTGCCCGTTCACAACCGTGTAGCCCGCGCCGGGATAGCGTGCGTCGAGCTGTGCCTGCGTCGGGGCCCCGGCGCCGGTCGGGTTGAGGCGGGGATCGGTCGACTGGTTGTTGATCTCGATCCCGAAGAGGTCATTGCCCGCCCAGCCATCGGGAATATCCGCCGCGGAGAACACCCGCGTCGCAAAGGCCCCGTTGCTGTTGCCCAGAGGCAGCAGGCTCTGGTTGTTGGAGCTGATGTGGCTGGTCATCCCCACATCGGTGCCTGTGTCGCCCGGCGCATGGAAGCGAACGCCCGCGCCGGAGGGGCTGTGGAAGGCCGCGATCTGGGTGATCCGCGCCTCGGTCACCCCTTCGGCGATCCGCCAGTAAGGAGACAGCACCTCGGTCTCGTCGGAGGAGAGGTAGAGGTCGAAGAAGTCCAGCACCCCGCCGCCGCCGCCGGAGGCGTAGCTCAGACCGGAGATTTCGTTGCCGAAGCCGAAGACGTCCCAGACCTCGTTGAGGTTGGGCTCCTGCCCGCCCTCGTCCTGGGACTGCCAGAAGCCGGCCAAGTCGACCCGTGCCACCGGCGTGTCGGCATCGTTGGTGCGGATGTCGAGCGCCCCTTTGAAGACGCCGCTGACGTTGCCGCTGCCCGCAGTATAGGCAGAGCGGTCAAAGAGCACCTGCACGTTGATCGACTGGCCGGCTGCCAGCGTGAGGCCCTCGAAGATATCGGGATCGGCCAGCTCGAACGGGCCGGTGATCGTGGCCTCGAGGACCTCCAGCGTCTCGGTGCCGGAGTTCGAGATGGTGACCGTCGCGCTCTCCTTGTAGTCGCGATCGGTGCCGGCCACTGCGTCAGGATTGTCGATCCAGGAGAAGTGCAGACGGTTGTCGAAATAGGTCGGATCGTTGCTCTGGATCTCGATGTCGGCATTGTCGTTGCCGGGCGCCGGGCGCACGTCGAGATAGTCGAGCGCGCTGGCCCCCGCCTGGTCCGACAGGACCGTTACCTTGTACTGCACCCCGGCGAGCAGCTCGACATAAGCCGAGGTCTCGCCCGCGTCCCCTTGCCCGGGGAAGGCGATGTCGCCGATCTCGACCGGCTGTGCGCCATCGGCGCTGAGGAAGACCGTCAGCCCGGCGCCATTCGGCGCGCCCGCGTTGGCCGCGAGATCGAGCGCGTAGGTGTCGTCCGCCGAGACGGTGAAGTAGAACTCCACCTGTGTCGCCCCGAGCGTGCGGGTGGTGTCATCGGTCGCTTCGAGTTCGATCCGCCCCTCGCCATCAATCACCGCATAGGCGGGCACGAAGGTGTCGACAGGCGCCTCGGAGACGCGCAGGTAGTCGATATTGGCGCCGTTGGCGTCCGGCACGCTGATCGAGATCGTGTTGAGCCCCGGGTTCAGCGAGATCTGCGCGCTCTGCGGCCCCCAGACATCCTCGCCGGCCGAGCTGTTGGGTTCGAAGCCGAGAATGCCCTGATCGACACCATTGACGAAAAGCGAGGCAGGACGCGCTTCCTTGCTGGTGGCGAGCGCATAGAGGATGTCGATGCCGTAAATGCCTGCCTCGGTGACCGAGACCGTCCAGGTGATGCTCTGCGTGCCCGTGCCGTCGAAGTCGACGAAATCGCCGCTCTGGTTGCGGTCGTCACCCGCGATCACCGCCCCGTCGAGCACCGCATTCTCGGCCTCGTACTTGAGGTAGGTGACGCCGCCCACCGTTTCGCTGCCATCGTTCGGCGCGGTGGGCACGTTGGCGATCACCGCCACGCTGTCGATATTCGGCCCGCCGTTTGCAGCAAGCTGCTCGATCACCACTGTGTTCGGCCCCTCGGAGAGGTCGAGCGTGACCGAGAACTCCTGCCATGCGGCGAAGCTGCCGGTGTCGGTGGTGGGGATCTGCACCGTCTGGATGCCCGCGATGATCGCGACCGGGCGCGGTGTGCCCGAGCCGTTAGCCATGCGGAAGGTCAGCGTGTAGGAGCCGGCACTCGGCGCGTCGTAGACGAAGGAAGCCTTGTCCTCGGCTCCGCCGTTCATGTCGAGATAGCCGGCGCCGGTGTAGCCGTCGTTCATCCCGTCGCCGTTGGTGTCGTATTGACCGCCGGCCGCTTCATGGGTGGTGGGATCGGTCAGCAAGCGGATCAGCGTGCCGTCGTCGGTGTCGAGCACGGTGAAGGCGCTGGCGTCGATGAGGTTCCCACTGGCGCTGTCGCCCGGGGTGAAGCTGGTGCTGGTGGAAGCGCTGTTGCCGTCGTCGTCATTGACCGTCAGCGTCGCCGAGACCTGCTCGGTCTGCCCGCTGAGATCGAGGCTGAAACGGTTCTGCGCGTCGAGCGTCACCGCCTGCGCGGGCCCGCCGTCGAAGCTGATGGTGAGGCTCTGGATGTCGGGGTCGAGCCCGACCACCTGGAACAGCACCGCCGAGGCATCCGCGGCGCTGATCACCAGCAACCCGAGGTTGCCGCCCTCGTCGGCGGTGATGTCCTCGACCTCGCCGCCCGGGGCGGCCTCGAGCCGGATGATCTGGCTGACGCCGTTCGCGCGGTTGAGGGTCAGCATGTAGAGCCGCCCGTCGGCACCCTCGATCACGTCGAGCGGATCGACGTAGTTGATCTCGTTGCCGTCGACATCGGTGAGGATGAAGTCCTCAGCGATGGTGCCGTCCTCGTTGAGCAGCACCGCCCGCAGGTTGTCGCCCGAGGAATACTGGGTGAAGATCACCGCGTTCTTCAGCGAGCTGCCGAAGACACCGCTCATGTACTCGATGGCGCCGTTGGGCGAACGGTTGTTGCCGAGATTGTAGGCGCCTTCGAGATCATAATCGGGGTCGGGATTCGTGCCGACCGGGTAGTTGGTCACCTGGTTGGGGTCGGTGCCGGAGGTCGGGTTGGCGCCGTTCAGGATGTACCTGTCGCGCAGCGGGTTCGGGTGTCCGTAGTAGCCGTCCTCGACCATCCGGAACAGGTAGTCGGACTGCAGCCCGACGCCGTCGATGCTCTCGTCGACGTCGGTGGTCGAGGGATCGTCGGGCACGTTGCCGCCCGCCGCCGACCCGTTGGTCGGCACGTAGAGGTAGCCGTTGCTGTGCCATACGAGGTCATAGGCGTTGCGGTTGCCCTCGGCGAAGATGCTGAGCACGGCGCCATCGGCGAAGGGATCGTAGTAGCGCACGATCAGGTCGGAG
Source organism: Salipiger sp. PrR007 (assembly GCF_010499845.1). Lineage (NCBI taxonomy): Bacteria > Pseudomonadati > Pseudomonadota > Alphaproteobacteria > Rhodobacterales > Roseobacteraceae > Salipiger > Salipiger sp. PrR007. The sequence goes on from NZ_JAAGOZ010000007.1 coordinate 6,863, forward strand.
GACGCATCCTCACCGGTGCGCACCTCGGCCACGCCATCGGCGTCGAAGTGCAGGAAATTGCCGATGTACTCCCCGCTGGTGATCGCGATGCCGCCGTTCTTGAGATCGTTGTCGGTATCGGCGAAGCGGCGGTTCTGCCCGTCTGCCGGCAGGGGCTCGGTGGAGACGTCGAAGCCCCCCTCCGGTGCCTCTCGGGAGCGGTCGATCTCGAGGATCGCGGCGTTGAGCAGGCGCTCGGGCCGGTTGCCCCAGGCGCTGTCCGGCTCGCCCATCGCCGAGTTCGACCCCTGGGTGAGATAAAGCAGGTACTGCGGCGCATCACCGCCCGGCACGTAGTCGGGGTTGAGACGGAACTCGAGGCTGTTGGTCACGTGGTCGCCGTTCGAGCGCGGCAGACCGGTGATATAGGTCTCGATCGTCGCATCCTCGAGCGATCCGCCCTCACCAAGGGTGACCTTGGATATCCGGCCCGAGAAGTCCGGCACCGAGTTCGACCGGCCGTTGAGCGGGATCGGGTAGTTGTCGGTGATCCAGATGGTGTTCTCGTCCTCGGGATCGAAGGCGATGCCGATGATGCCGCGGCGCTCGTCGCCGACCACGAAGTCGCCCAGTGGGGTGTAGACCTCCTTGCTCGCGTCATCGAGTGAGCCGTCCGCATTCAACTCCCAGCGCGTGATCGATCCGGTGATCGAGGTGACATAGAGGAACTGCTTGTCCGGCGACATCTCGATAGAAGTGTAGCTCTCGCCAAGCATCGGGTTCGAGCTCAGTTCGACAGTGTCGACGAAGGCCACCTCGCGCGCCTCGACCAGCGGCGCGGCGCCGGTGGTGAAGGTCGTGGAGAACTTCTGGAACTCGCGGGTCAGCGCCGCGCTGTCGTCGTTGTCGCCGCGGTCGCGGAAGCCGTCGATGACCACGGTGTAGCTGGTGTAGGGCTTGAGGTCCGACACCGGCGCGATGGTGACCGAGTCGAAGCCGCCGGTGGTGTTGGCGTTATAGGCGACCTCGGCGCCGGTCAGCGTCTCGTAGATGCGGATCGAGCCGTCTTCGAGGCTTTCGAGAAGCACGCCGCCGCGCCCGTCCACCACGCTGACGCCAAGCACGATGTCCGAGGTGGGATCGATGTCGGTGGGCAGCACGCCGTCCTGGATGCCGAGCTCAACCTCGCCATCGGTCGAGACCGCGCGCGGGTTGATGAAGGCGGCATAGTCGTCGGGCGCCTCGTTGCCATCGCCCGGGGTCAGGTCGGGTAGCGCACGGATCTCGAGGTACTGCATCTCGGTGATGGTGCCGCCCTGCGCCGAAAGCGTCAGGTGTCCGTCCTGCACATGCGCCAGGGTGGTCAGCAGTTCGGTCTTGAAAGCCGAGGTGCTGCTCCATTCGGTGACCAACGCGCCTTCGACGAAGAGCCGGTTTTCGCTGTCATTGGGGCCACCCGTGTCGCCGACCGAGACCGTGACCTCGTACCAGCCATTCTCAAGCTCGATCTCCCAGGCAGTCCGCTCGGGGAAAGAGCCGAGGTCGAAATGGGCGTAGCCGGTCAGGCGCGCATCCATCGCGTCGAAATTGACGGTCAGCTTCTCGGTGGGCAGCGTTCCGTCATCCGGCAGAGTGGCCGACCCCGTGCGTTCGTTGATCGCGATCGCCGGGAAGGACGAGCCGGTGGGATCGTTGGCAGTGCCGTCGGCATCAAGCGCCGACTCCTCGGTGATGAACCCGTAGGTCAGCCCGTTCGATTGCTGCCCATAGTCGGTGAAGTTGCCGACAAGGTAGTCGGGATCGACCGGCGTGCTGCCGTCCTGGAAGTTGATGCGGATGGTCTCGCGCACCCCCGGCTCCGAGGGCGGCGGCGGCGGTGTCACGTCGTTGAAGATCGTCACGCTGTCGATGTTCGGGCCGTTGGTCACGGTGTTGGCCAGCGTCACCGTATTGGCGCCCGCAGCCAGAGTCACCTCGACCTCGAGGTCTTCCCAGACGTCCCAGTCGGGTGTCATGCCGAAGGGCACGGTCACCGTCTGGCCGTTGACCTGCAACTCCATCGGACGGCTCGGACTGGTGGTCGAGCCATTGGCGTAGCGGAAGCTCATCGTGTAGGTGCCCGCCTCGGGCACATCGACGTCGAATTGCACCGCATCCCCGATGTCGCCGCCCATGTCGAGATAACCGGTGCCGGTATAGCCCGACCAGATACCCTCGGGTCGATCGACGGTCACCCCCTCGAGATTGTCCGCATCGCGGAACTGGGTAGAGGCGGGATCGCCCTCGCCGGCGCCGGTGTCGTCAAGAATGAGGATCGAGCCGTCGCGGTTCTCGAGCTGGATCGTGGTCGAGAAGGCCTCGGGCGCGTCGCCGATGGCAATCGCGGTGGTGGCCTCGGCCGTGTTGGCCGCCTCGTCGGTCACGCGGAAGATCACGGTCAGAGCGGTTTCGGCGGCAAAGGCCGAGAGGTCGAGCGTGACGATGTCGCCCACCGGCACCACCGTCTGGAAGCTGGCGCCGCCGTCAGTGGACACTTCGATGAGCGTGATGTCGTCATCGACCCCGGCGAGCGCGAACTCGACCGAGCCGAGCCCGGCGGGCGCGATGGTCGCGGCCTCCGGCGCGGCGGCAAGATCGCCGCCCTCGTCGGCGGTGGTGTCCGGCTCGGGGATCGGGCCGGTGCCCGCCTCGGTGATCTCGATCCGGTCGACATTGGGGCCGGTGTTTGCGCCCGCAGGGATCGCCAGCGAGATCGTGTTGCTGCCCGCAACGAGCGTCACCGTGGTGGTCTCGAAGAGCCAGTGATCGAAGCCTTCCTCGGGACCGGTGCCATCGGGATCGGTGCTCGCGAAGGGCAGCGAGACCGCGCCGCCGCTGTTGACCGAGAGATCGAGCGGCCGCCCGGTGTTGGAGGCGTAGCGCACGTTGAGATCATAGTTGCCGGCGGTCGCGACGGTCACGGTGAAGGTGATCGCATCGCCCGGTGTGTCGCCGAAATCGAGATAGCCGTCGCCGCTGAAGCCCGGGCGCAGCCCGTTGACCAGGTTGGCGTTCGACTCCGGGTTGTCGGGGTCGCGGATCTGCGTGTCGTTGGTGTTCGTGTCATTGTCGAGGACGGTCAGCGCTGCGAGGACCTCATCCTCGGCCTCGATCACGATGGGCTCGAAGGTCGCACCGGGATCGTTCACCGTGATCACGAATGTCTGGGTCGATTGCTGGCCGGTCTCGTCGAATGCGGTGACCTCGACGCTGACCGTCGGCTCGGCGTTAAAGTCGAGGGTCTCGCCCGGCAGGAGGGTGAGCTGGTCGTCGCCGTCGATCTGGAAGCGCGCGTCGTCGACCGTAAAGGAGACCGCCGTGCCCTCGGGGTCCACCGAAGAAACCGTGCCGATGATCGCGCCCGCGACGCCGGAGTCCACCGTCAGCCCGGTGATCTGGGGCGCCGAGGGGGCTTCGTCCACGTCGCCGACGGTGATGGTCAGCGTGGTGGTGGTGGACTCGTTCGCCGCATCGGTGGCGGTGATTTCGACATCGACCGAAGGCGTGGCTTCGAAGTCCAGCGCCACGCCGTCCTTCAGCTTCAGCTGGCCGCCGACCACCTCGAAGTCCGAGGCCGGATCGGCGCTGAAGGTGATGGCCGCATCGTCGCCGTCGGGATCAACCGCCGAGAGCGTGCCAATCACCGCGCCCGCCGCATTCTCGGCGACCGTGCTGGTGTCAAGAGCGATCGAATTGGGCTGCGTTGCCTCGATCACGTCGGTGACGGTCACCGAAATGTCCTGCGAGGCGGTCAGCACACCGTCGCTCGTGGTCAGGGTCACGTCGTAGACGTTGTCCGCATCGAAGTCCGCCGGATTCTCGAAATCAGGGGCGGCTATGAAGTCGAGCGCGCCGGTGGTTTCATTGAACTCGAAAAGGGCGGCATCCTCGCCGGTCAGCTCGAAGCTGAGGGCGTCGCCCTCGCCATCGGTGGCGGTGAGACCGGCGGCCACCTCGGTCGAATTCTCGGCGATCGAGACGGCACCCGCCGTGGCGTCGAACTCGGGCGCGGTGTTGACCGGCGGGAAGGCCGGAGTGTCGCCGACGCTGGTGATCGCGACGGCGTCGATGTTGGGCCCGTTGCTCAAGCCCGCGGGGATCGCAAGGGTGAGGGTGTTCTCACCGGACTGCAGCGCGATCTGCACCGGGGCGCGCACCACCCAGGTGTCAAAGCCGTCGCGCTCGGGGAAGCCGATGGTCCCGCCCACCGCGTCCGCGCCATTGACCAGAACAGCGACGGGCCGATCGGTCTGGGTCGATTCCACCGACGCAAAGCGGATGTGCAAGTCGTAAAGGCCCGCATCGTCCACGGTCACGGTCCAGGTGATGAGTTCATCGCCATCCGCCCCGGCGCCATCGAAGTCGGTGTAGCCAAAGCCGCTGTATCCCTCGCGCAGTCCATATTGGTCCTGCGGCAGGTTACCGGCGCCTTCGGCAGTGGTCGGATCGTTCTGAACGCGGTGGAAGGTGCTTGCTCCGTCGGGGATCACCCCGGCTTCGCTTTGCAGCACGATCGGTGCGATGGTCGGAGAAGGGAGTTCGGGATCGACGTCGGTGACGGTGATCGACAGCTCCTGCGTCACGCTGCGTACGCCATCGGACACCTCGAGGCTGACCTGGAACACGCCGTCGAGGTCGGCATCGGTTCTGGTCTCGAAGTCGGCCGGGTCTTTCAGGGTCAGAAGACCCGTGCCGCTGATTTCAACCTTGTCGGCATCATCGCCTGTCAGCGTATAGGTGAGCATGTCGGGGTCGAGGTCCGACAGTTCGGGGTCGTCCACCTGGACCTGACCGATCTCGGTGGAATTTTCGGCAATGTCGAAGGCGGCTGCCGAGAGAATTTCGGGCGCGGCAAAGCTGATTGCGGCGCCGGGAAGCGCAATGGCCACGGCGTCGATATTGGGCGCACCCTCCGTGCCTGTCTGGGCAAGGACGACGGTATGGGTGCCGTCGCCCACGGTCACCGTGAAGCTGTGGCTCGCCCAGGTGCTCCAATCGCCGGTGTTCGTATCGGACAGGGTCTGCGCAGCGCCGCCGTCGACACTCAGCGAGATCGGTCGGCTCTGCCCGTCGGAGCCGTTGGCATAGCGCAGGGTAATCGCATAGGTGCCGGCGGGGGCGTCGAAGCTGAAGCTCAGCCGGTCCCCGACCGCACCTCCGTTGATATCGATGTAGCCGCTGCCGCTGTAGTTGTGGCGCAGGCCGAATTCGTCGAACTGATTGCCGGCTTCCTCGGGGCCTGTGTTGTCGTTCAATCCCCCTTCCACAGCCCCGCTCTCGGGATTTGCGTCGACGGTGCGCTTTAGGGTTCCGGTGCCCACGGGATCGAGGACTTCGATGTCCTCCACTCCGAGATAGATCGGCTCGAAGGGCGGCACGACGGTCACGGTGACCGCCTGCTGGGTGGTTCCGCCCTCGGCATCGGTGGCGGCGATGGTCAGTGTGTAGCTCGGCTTCGCGTCGAAATCGGCTTCATCTCTCAGCGTCAGCGCGCCGGTATCGGAATCGATCAGAAAGGCCCCGCTATCGGCCCCATCGACGATCGAATAGCTCATGCCCACTCGGGCCGGCGCATCGTCGGAGGTGTCGTTGGCAATGTCGGACGCAAGCGCCGCACCGACCGAGGTCGTGCCGTCGGCGACAAGGAAGGTGGTGTCGGACTCGAAGGTCGGGAGCGAGAAATTCGGTGTCACGCCTACATCGTGGATGGCGATCGCGTCGATATTGGGCGCGCCGGTGTCGTTTACCTGGTTGATGATCAAGTCGTGCGTGCCGCTGCCCGAAAGCGTCACCTGGACCGTGCGGGTTTCCCAGAAATAGAACTGGCCGGTTCTCGTGTCAGTAATCGTTTGGGTGACGCCGTCGACGGTGATCGAGATTGGTCGCGTGGCCGTCGACCCATTCGCGATGCGGAGAGTGATTTCGTAGGTGCCCGCCACCGCGTCGAAGGTGGTCGCGGCCTGCGCTCCGGTGTCAGTCCCGTTGATGTCGTAGTAGCCCCAGGTGTCTTCATCGCCGGCGCCGGTATAGTCCGGGCGCAGGCCATATTCGTCGAAGTTGGGCAGACCGGTGTTGGTGGAGGTGGAGGTGCTGCCGATACCGGCTGCTTCCTGGTTGCCGCTCCGGGTGCGGGCGACGTTGGCATTTGTTCCGGTCTGTTCATCGACCGTGTCCGTAATGAGTGCTTCACCCTGAATGAAAATGGTGTCGATCGGCATGTCAAACCTCCCCCGGAGACTACGAGCACTCTTCAAGGCCCGGAAAAATGGACTTTGCGCTAGCGCGCACGAATGAAACCGCCCCCCGCCGCACAGGCCGAAAAGGGCGCAAATATAATCCCGGCCCCATGGCCGAGCAAAATTGCTTGGGTCAATTCATCCGAATTCAGCGAACCGGAAAAAATCGAGACGCACCCGAAAAACCGGATACCGCCAAACTTTGGGATGTTTCAGATCGCGGCGAATGAAATGGTCGGGCCGCAGAAATGATCCAAAATGTCAGAACTAAAATGAAAACTGCACAAATTCATACGCTACAACGCGCGGAGCACTGGACCCCATGCCCAAAAAAAGGGCGATGCGCGTCCACAAAGTGTTACCATAGAGCGTCCTTCTTGCAATAGATTTTTAACTTTCCTGAACCACTTTCGGAGTTCCGCGCGCGTCAGGCGCGCCATCGGACAGTCCCCCGAGCTGGAAGAGTTCTCTAGGCATTTTTCGAAAATACAGAAGTTTCAGTTCGTTATATCGATGTTCTCATCCGACGGAGCTTCGGTCCTGCGCGCCTCACGAAAAGCGGAAGGCCAGGGGAACACCGGCAAGCCTGCCTTGGAGGTGCTCAGAATGCTGCTCGTGCAAAAGGAACTTAGCAACGCATTGCAACTCTCTATTCCACCTGTCGTTCGCCCAAAAGATGCGGGGCTTAGGCAGCGGAGTCGCCTCGAGGTCCAGAAACAGGATCAGACGTTAAAAATCCTGGCGCCCTCGGAGAATCATTGTACGACCTAACGACAATTCGGCGACACTCGATCATTTAGGAAGTGTATCGGGAGGTATAGTACAATCCTAACGCGAAAGGGCGATTGACAGGTTCCCGCCAATCGCCCTCCATCGTCGCGTCGGGAGCAGGCCCTATGCCGGTTCGGCCACCCCTTCCGGCACAGAGGCGCCTGTCATGTAGGCCACCGCGTCGGACATCGTGTGTTCCTTGGGGTCGATCACGCAGAGCCGCTTGCCGAGGCGGTGGATATGCACCCGGTCGGCGACCTCGAACACATGCGGCATGTTGTGCGAGATCAGGATGATCGGGATGCCCCGCGCCCGCACCTCCTGAATGAGGTCGAGCACCCGGCGGCTCTCCTTCACCCCGAGCGCGGCGGTCGGCTCGTCGAGGATCACCACCCGCGAGCCGAAGGCCGCTGCCCGTGCCACCGCCACGCCTTGACGCTGGCCACCCGAGAGCGTCTCGACCGGCTGGTTGATGTTCTGGATCGTCATAAGCCCAAGCTCCGAGAGTTTCTGGCGCGAGAAATCCTCCATCCGCTTGCGGTCGAGCTTGCGGAAGATCTGCCCCATGATCCCGGGCATACGCAGCTCGCGGCCCATGAACATGTTGTCGGCGATCGACAGCGCCGGAGACATGGCGAGGGTCTGATAGACGGTCTCGATCCCCTCGGCCCGGGCGTCATTGGGCGAGGCGAAGGAGACCGGATTGCCTTCGAGCAGGATTTCTCCCGCGTTTGGCTGGATGGCGCCGGAGAGCGCCTTGATCAGCGTCGACTTGCCGGCGCCGTTGTCGCCGATCACCGCGAGGATCTCGCCCGGCCTCAGGTCGAAGTCGCAATGATCAAGCGCGGTTACCTTGCCGTAGCGTTTCACGAGGCCGCGGGCTTCGAGAACGGGGGTGTCCTGGGTGTCCATGCTCATGCCGTCACCTTTCTGATCCATTGGTCCACGGTCACGGCGGCGATGATCAGCACGCCGATGAGGAGATAGGTCCATTGCGGGTCGGCCCCGGCCATGCGCAGGCCCAATTCGAAGACGCCGACGATGAGCGCCCCGAAGAAGGCGCCGAGGATCGAGCCCCGCCCGCCGAAGAGCGAGATGCCCCCGATCACCACGGCGGTGATTGCCTGGATGTTGCCGATGACGCCGGTGGTCGCCGAAGGCGAGACCGAGCCGAAGCGGCCGATCATCACCCAGCCCGCGAGGCCGCAGATGAAGCCCACCAGCATGTAGACCGACATGATGGTCTTGTGGCGGTCGACGCCGGCGAGCTGCGCCGCCTCGGGGTCGTCGCCGACGGCGTAGACATGGCGACCCCAAGCGGTGGAGCGCAGCACGTAAGCCAGCACCAGCACGAGCAGCAGCATCAGCACCACGCCGAGCGTGAAGACCGCGCCGCCGATGGTGAACTTGGTGCCGAGGAACTGCAGGAAGGGCGCTTGCGTCTCGATGTCCTGGGCGCGGATCGTCTCGTTGGCGGAATAGAGGTAGTTCACCGCCAGCACGATCTGCCACATGCCGAGCGTGACGATGAAGGGTGGCAGCTTGACCTTGCTGACAAGCCAGCCGTTGACCGCGCCGATGGCGGTGCCAAAGGCAAGACCGATGGGCACCGCGAGTATGGCGGGCACCCCATAGCGGAAGGTCACCTGCCCCATGATCACCGAGCAGAGCACCGCGACCGCGCCAACAGACAGGTCGATCCCCGCGGTCAGGATGATCAGCGCCTGGGCCGCGGCCAGAACGCCGACGATCTGGACCTGCTGAAGGATCAACGTCAGAGCGAAGGGAGAGAAGAACTTCGAGCCGAGGATCATCCCGAAAACGATACAAGCCGCCAGCAGAACGATCAGCGGCACGATGGCCGGGGTGCTGTGCAGCAGTTCGTGGAACCGGCCCCAGAGACCTTTCCCGCTGTCCTCGAACTCGGCGAACTTCTCGTCGTTCCGTGTTCGGACAACGTCTTCGTACCTGTCCGCTTCGGCCATGTCGTGCCCTCCTCTCACGTGCGCGGGCGCGGCCCCTCACCGGCCATGGTCCGCGCAGGTTGCGATAACTTCAAAAGGGCCCGCCCCGCCGCGCGGCGCGGGCCCGGATTGCGAAGGTTCAGCCCCAGCAGAGGCTCTTGCCCTCTTCGACCGAGATCGAATCCACGCCCTCGACCGGCTGGTCGGTGACCAGCTTCACGCCGGTGTCGAAGAAATTCTTGCCCTCGGTGGCCTCGGGCTTGGTGCCGTCCTTGGCGAAGGCTGCAATCGCCTCGATGCCCTTGGAGGCCATCAGCAGCGGATATTGCTGCGAGGTCGCGCCGATCACCCCGTCGGCGACGTTCTGCACACCGGGGCAGCCGCCATCGACCGAGACGACCAGCACGTCGTTCTCGCGCCCGATGGCCTTCAGCGCCTCGTAGGCACCGGCTGCGGCGGGCTCATTGATCGTGTAGACGACGTTGATCATCGGGTCCGTGGCGAGAAGGTTCTCCATCGCCTTGCGGCCGCCCTCCTCGTTGCCCTGGGTCACGTCATGGCCGACGATGCGGCTGTCACTCTCGTCACCCCATTTGTTCGGGTCACCAAGGTCGATGCCGAAGCCCTGCATGAAGCCCTGGTCGCGCAACACGCCGACGGTGGGCTGGCTCACGTCGAGGTCGAGGAAGGCCACCCGCGCATCGGCGGCGGCATCGCCAAGCTTGGCGGCGGCCCATTGGCCGATCAGCTCGCCGGCAAGGAAGTTGTCGGTGGCAAAGGTCATGTCGGCGGCCTCGATCGGGTCGAGCGGCGTGTCCAGCGCAATCACCAGGATCCCCGCATCGCGCGCCTGCTGCACAGAGGGCACGATCGCCGAGGTACTGGAGGCGGTGACCAGGATGCCATCCGCCCCGTTGGCGATGCAGGTCTCGATCGCGGCTACCTGGCTCTCGTTGTCGCCATCCACCTTGCCCGCGTAGGAGTTGAGCGTCATGCCCAGCTCCTCGGCCTTGGCCGCTGCGCCCTCGCGCATCTTCACGAAGAACGGGTTGGTGTCGGTCTTGGTGATCAGGCAGGCGCTGCCGCCGTCCTGTGCCTGGGCGCCGAGGGTCGATGCGAGCAGCGCAAATGCGCTGACGGAAATCAGCTTCTTCATGGGGTCTCCTCCTCCCTAACGTGTCATGGGACGCCAAGCGCGACGGCCCGTGAAACCTCCGTTCTGCAACGGATTACCCATGTTGATACCGGCGATTCTGACCTCGCGTCAATAAATAAATAAATTTGATTTATTAACGCCAGTCTGTAATCTGAGCCACGTCGGAATGGGGGAGACGGCATGCACACGCAGGAGATTGGACAGGAGATCAGGAAACTGAGCGACGGCGCCAACCAGATCGGCGTAAGGGCGCACAACGAGCGGCTGATCCTGTCGATGATTCAGCGCCACGGCGCCCTGCCTGGCAGCGACATCGCAAAGCACAGCGGGCTCTCGGCTCAGACCGTGTCGAACATCCTGCGCAAGCTCGAGGCCGAAGAGTTCCTGCTGCGCCGCGAGCCGACGCGCGGGCGGGTGGGCAAGCCCTCGGTGCCGATGGCGCTGAACCCCGACGCGGCGCTCTCCTACGGGCTGAAGATCGGGCGGCGCTCGGCGGACCTCGTGGTGATGAACCTGATGGGCGATGTGCTGGGATCGTCGCAGACCACTTACCCCTACCCGATGCCGGCCGAGATCTTCGCCTATCTCGAGAGAGGCATGGCGGACCTGGCGCACAAGCTTTCACCCTACCAGCGCGAGCGGCTCTGTGGCATCGGCATCGCCGCACCCTCGGAGATCTGGAGCTGGACCGACGTGCTCGGCGCCCCCATCGACTTCAGCATCTGGGCCGAGATCAACGTGCAGCAGGAAGTCGCCAAGCTCAGCGACCTTCCGCTCTTCACCGAAAACGACGGCACGGCCGCCTGCCGCGCCGAACATGTCTTCGGACGGGGACGCGAATTCGCTGACTACGCCTATTTCTTCATCGGCTCCTTCATCGGCGGCGGCCTGGTGCTGAATTCCAGCGTCACCGTCGGCGCGCAGAACAACGCCGGGGCCTTCGGCTCGCTGCGGGTGCCCGCGCCCGGCGGCGGCGAGCTGCCGCTGATCGACGCCGCCTCGCTGCACCCGCTCGAGGCCGCCATCGCGGCGGACGGGCTGGACACCACCGCGCTCTGGACACAGCCTCAGGACTGGCGCGCCTTCGAGCGGCAGATCGACCCTTGGGTCGCGCGCACCGGCGACGCCCTCGCGCATGCGATACGCTCGATCGGCTCGGTCCTGGATTTCGAGGTGGCGCTGATCGACGGCGCCATGCCTCCCGACGTGCGCGCACGCGTGGTGGCGCGCAGCCGGCAGGCACTGGATCGGCTCGATACGCGCGGCATGCTGCCGCCCCGCCCAGAAGAGGCCCGCGTCGGCGCCAATGCCCGCGCGCTCGGCGCCGGCTGCGCCCCGATCTACGCGCAGTATTTCTTCCAGTAGGACCGGCGGGCCCACCCCGACCTCTACAGCCGTGCTCCTCCGGCTCGCGCGGCGCGCAAACTGTCGCACAGGTGTCATGAAATCATCACGCGACTGTTATCCCGCTCCTGTCTGAAGCGCCCGACACCCTCAACCGTGCAACGGGCCCCGCCCTTCAGACTTCGGAGCATCCCTGTCGTGAAAACGATCTTCTCCACCACCTCGCTCGCCCTGATCCTCGCCGCAGGGAGCACTGCAGCGCAGGACATCCCGCAGGCCAATGACGCCTGGTTCACCGCCGGCCAGGAGGCCATCCAGGCCATCATCGACCGCGAGATGAACACCGGCCGCGCCAAGAACGTCATCCTGCTCGTCGCTGACGGCAACGGCGTCGGCACCAACTACGCCACCCGCCTCTTTGCCGGCCAGCAGCAAGGCCAACTCGGCGAAGAGCACGTGCTGCCCTACGAGACGCCGGACTTCCACAGCGCCCTGGTGAAGACCTACAACATCAACGCCCAGACCCCGGACTCGGCCCCGACCGCGGGGGCGATGAACACAGGCGTGAAGCAGCGCTTCAACCTGATCAACCTCGGCGGCGACGCGATCCATGACGATTGCTCGACCGTGGCCGGCAACGAGCTGACCACCTTCGCCGAGATCGTCACTGGCATGGACAAGTCGGTGGGCGTCATCTCGACCGCGCGGCTGACCCACGCCACCCCGGCGGGCGTCTACGCCAAGACCGCCAACCGCAACTGGGAAGACGAGGTCCCCGAGGGCTGCACCGCCCAGAAGGACATCGCCAGCCAGCTGATCGACCAGATGGAAGCCGGTGTCGTGGACCTCGCCATGGGCGGCGGCCGCCGCTACTTCGCCGGCACCGACGTGACCCTCGACGAGGGCGGCAAGGGCCACCGCCCGGATGGCGTTAACCTGATCGAAACCGCCACCGGCATGGGCGCGCAATACGCCTGGAACACAGAAACCTTCAACGGCCTGAGCCTCGACGGCTCCGCGCCGGTGCTGGCGCTCTTCAACGACAGCCACATGGAGTACGAGGCCGACCGCGCCGAGGATGACGAGCCCTCGCTGGCCGAGATGACCAAGGCCGCGATCGAGTACCTCAGCAGCAACGAGAACGGCTACTACCTCGAGATCGAGGCGGGCCGGGTCGATCACGCCAACCACGCCGGCAACGCCAAGCGCACGATGATCGACGGCATGGCCTTTGCCGACGCCGTGGCCATGGCCGACGAGCTGACCGACGACGCCGACACGCTGATCATCGTCACCGCCGACCACGAGCACTCGATCGCCTTCAACGGCTACTGCGGCCGCGGCACGCCGATCGAGGGCCTGTGCTACGACGTCGCAAAGACCGGCGAGATGCACTCGGACGAGCTGGTGCTGGCCGATGACGGCAAGCCCTACACCGTGGTGGGCTACCTCAACGGCGCCGGCTCGGTGCTGACCAAGGGCGAGGGCGAGAACGACTACTCCGGCTCGCGCCCCGAGCTGACCCAGGAAGAGGCCACCGACATCGACTACGTGCAGCAGGCGCTGATCCCCAAGTCCTCGGAAAGCCACTCGGGCGAGGATGTCGCGGTCTATGCCAAAGGCCCCTGGGCGCATCTCTTCGACGGCACCATCGAGCAGAACGTGATCTTCCACGTGATGCACCACGCCGTCACCGCCGAGTGATCTTCTTCTGACAGATTTGGCGGGGGCGGACTGTCCGCCCCCGTCGCCGTTCCCGCTCGAAAGCCTCTCGCCATGTTCACCCGCCGAACGTTCCTCGCCTCGACGCTCGCCACCCCCTGTCTCACAGCGCCCGCCGCGGCCGATCCTTTGAAGCTGCGCGAGCTCTACCAGACCAAGGGCCGCGGCCTTTCCGAACTCGCCCAGCAGAGCGCCGGCCAGAGGCTGGAAGTCGAGGGGTTCATGGCGCCCCCACTCAAGGCCGAGAGCCGCTTCTTCGTGCTCACCAAGATGCCCATGGCCGTCTGCCCCTTCTGCGAGACCGAGGCCGAATGGCCCAATGACATCATCGCGGTCTACGCAAAACGCGTGGTCGAGCTGAGGCCCTTCAACGTCAAGATCGTCACCAGCGGAGTGCTGGAGCTCGGCGCCTACACCGATCCCGACACCGGCTTCGTCAGCCTGATGCGGCTTGTCGATGCGACCTACGGCTGAGCCGCCCATGTCCCTGCCCCTTGTTGTCAAGGACCTGCGGCTGCACAGCCCGCGCGGCCGCCTGCTGCTCGACCTGCCTGCCCTCGACGCAGCGCCCGCTGCGCTGATCGGCATCCGAGGCGTCTCGGGCGCGGGCAAGACCACGCTGCTCTACGCCCTCGCCGGGCTGCTGGACCGCGCCGAAGGGTCTGTGCGCTGGGGCGAGACCGAGCTTCTGGCGCTCACCCCCGAGGGCCGCGCCCGCTTCCGCGCTGCCAATATCGGCATGATCTTCCAGGATTTCATGCTCTTCGAAGAGCTTGGCGCGCTCGACAACGCCGCGCTGACCGCGCTCTTTCGCCCCCGTGCCGAACGCGAGGCGCTGCGCACCCGCGCGCAGGCCCGGCTCGCGGCGCTGGGGCTGACCGAAATGGGCCGCGGCGTCACCAGCTTCTCCGGCGGCGAGCGCCAGCGCGTCGCCATCGCCCGCGCCATGGCGGCCGAAGCCCCGGTTCTGCTGGCCGACGAGCCCACTGCCAGCCTCGACCGCGGCACTGCGGACCGGCTGATCGACGACCTCGTGCAGCTCGTCCGGACCCAGGGCACAACGCTGATCGCAGTCAGCCACGACGCGGCGCTGCTGGCGCGCATGGACCGGGTGCTGACCATCTCTGGCGGGCAACTGCTGGCCGACGAGGGGGCCGCATGCGCCTGATATGGGACTCCCTCCCGGCGCTGGCTCAGGACGTCGCGCTGCTGGCGCTCCTGCTTCTGCCCGCGCTCATCACCGGGCTCCTCGTCCTGCGCGGCTATGCCCCCTGGCCGCTGCTGCGCGGCTTTCTCGGGCGCTTTCGCTGGAGCACGGGGCTCTTCGTGCTGCTCATCGGAATCTCGACCGGCATGGGCATCGGGCTGCTGGCGCAGGAGCGCGGGCTGCGCCGCGGCACCGCGCAGGCGGCGGACAAGTTCGACGTCATCGTCGCGGCGCCGGGCAGCGAGCTGACTGCCCTCTTCGCCTCGGTCTTCCTGCAGCCCTCGGACATGGGGCTGGTTTCGGGCACCGCCTACGCCGAGATCGCCGGTCACCCGCAGGTCTCCATCGCCGCGCCGCTGGCGTTCGGAGACAGCTACGGCAGCGCGCCGGTGGTCGGCACGACCGCGGACTTCCTGCGCCATCTTTCCGAGGACCGGATTGAGGGGCGGCTCTGGGAGGATCACGCCGAGGCGGTGATCGGCGCGCTGGTGCCGCTGGAGATCGGCGCAGGCTTCACCCCCGCGCATGGCACCGGCGACGCTGCCGATCCCGAGGCGCATGGCGGCAGCCACGAGGCGGTAGGGGCAGAGGACCATGATGGAGACACTCACCACGACGAGGCCCACGACCACGACCATGGCGCAGCCATCACCGTGGTCGGCCGCATGGCGCCCACCGGCACGCCCTGGGATCGGGCGATCCTGATCCCGGTCGAATACGTCTGGGAAATCCACGGGCTCGCCAACGGCCACGCGCCGGACAATGAGGCCCGGATCGGCCCGCCCTTCGATCCCGAGTATTTTCCCGGCACCCCCGCCGTGGTGGTGCGAGCGCAGGAGCTCTGGGCCAATTACGCGCTGCGTTCCGAGTTCACCCGGGACGGCGAAACCATGGCCTTCTTCCCCGGCGCGGTGCTTTCGCGGCTCTACCGAGTGATCGGCGACGTGCGCCAGGCGATGTCGGTGATGGCGCTGGTCACCCAGGGGCTGGTGGCGGCGAGCGTGCTCACCGGGCTCTTCATCCTCACCCGCCTCTTCCGCCGCCAGATCGCGCTGCTGCGCGCGCTCGGCGCGCCCCGGCGCTTCGTCTTCGCCACGGTCTGGGCCTTCTGCGCGGTGCTGCTGCTCGCGGGGGCGCTGCTCGGACTGGCGGTTGGCTGGGGCGCGGCGGGGCTGCTGTCGCGCGTGCTGAGCGCCCGCACCGACATCGCGATCTCGGCCCTGCCGGGCTGGACCGAGCTGCACCTGCTGGCCGGCTTCGTCTCGCTCGCCCTGCTGCTGTCCCTGCTGCCCGCCGCCGTGGTGCTGCGCCAGCCGGTCCTGGACGGGCTGCGGAGCTGAGCCCGCGCGCCTCAAGGTGTCCGACCGTTTCTGATCATTGCGCGACGCGCGGCGAGTCGCTATGCCGTCCCTGCTTCGGTTCCGGGCGGCTTGCTGCCCGGTGAATAGGGAATGCGGTGCGGGCGGCCTGCCCAACTCCGTGACTGCCCCCGCAACTGTAGGCGGAGAGCGACGCCGGACCTAAGTCACTGCCTTTCGGGGCGGGAAGACCCGGCCAAGCGATGACCCGCGAGTCAGGAGACCTGCCGAAGCCGATCACCCAGTCCCGGCGCGGGGAGCGCCGCGGGCGACGGACCTTCCGTAGAGGTGGCATCACGCTAACCGTCTGCGGCAGGGGACTCCCTTCCGGCGACAAGAAAAGAACGGAAAAGGGACCATGAAGCCAACGCAGCGCGCAGCGCTCTTCACAGCCACCGCCCTCACCACGCTCGGCCTCACGGGCACCGCCTTCGCGCAGGAGGCCACCGACCTCGGCACGCTGACCCTCAGCGCCAACCGCGGCGAAAGCACCGAGCTTGCGCGCAGCGGGGTGACGGTGGAGGTGGTCACCAAGGAAGACCTCGAGCAAAGCGGCGAGACGCTGCTCGCCGACCACCTCGCGCGGCTGCCCGGCGTCAGCGTATCGCGTAACGGCGGTATCGGCGGGCTCACCTACATGCGCATTCGCGGCCTCTCGAGCCGATATGTTGGCGTCTACATCGATGGTATCGACGTCACCGACACCTCGGCGCCTCAGATCCAATACGACTTCGGCACGCTGACCACCGGCGGCATCAGTCGCATCGAGGTGCTGAAGGGCTCGCAATCGGCGCTCTACGGCTCCGAGGCGATCGGCGGCGTGGTGAACATCACCACCAACCGCGCCACCGAGGAAGGGCTAAGCCAGAGCGTCGAAGCCGAATACGGCAGCTATGACACCCGCAAGCTGGGCTACAACCTCAGCTACCTTGGCACGCGCGGCAGTTTCGCCTCGTCGCTGAGTTACATCAAGACCGACGGCTATTCCGCCGCCGACGAAGACGACGGCAACGACGAGGCCGACGGTCACGAGGCCACCCGTCTTAGCTTCTCGGGCGACTACGCGCTGACCGACACGGTGACCCTGGGCGGCGCGGCCTTCTGGGAAAAAAGCAGCCACGATTACGACGAGTTCGGCCCGACGGACGGCGTCACGCACGACGAGAAGGTTGAGGGCGAGCAATACGGCGCGCGGGCTTTCGCGCGCGTGGAAACCGGCGGCGTCCGCCACGAATTCTCGGCGCAGGTCTTCGAGACCGACCGCACCGACACCTACGAGGGGTCGGATACTGACTATCTCGGCCAGCGCCGCGGTCTCGGCTACGAGGGCCAGACCGGACTCGGCGCCGCTACCCTCACCTTCGGCGCCGATTACATGCGCGAGGAGTTCGAGGTACTCAGCGCATGGGGTGACAGCGAAGGCGACTACGCGACCATCGGAATCTGGGCACAGGCCGACTGGCACCTGAGCGACAAGCTGGAACTGGTCACCGCCCTGCGCCACGACGACCACTCCGAATTCGGCGGCAAGACCACGGGCCGAATCTCGCTGGCCTACCTTCCGAACCCCGACCTCACGCTGCGTGCCAGCGTCGGCACGGGCTTCCGCGCGCCCTCTCCCTACGAGCTCTACTCAACCGGCTCGGGTAACCCGGTTCTCGAGCCCGAGACCTCGGTGAGCTACGAGCTCGGCGTCGAACAGCGCTTCGGCGCGGGCTACCTCGGCGCGACCCTCTTCCGCACCGAGATCACCGACCTCATTGACTACAACTACCCAAATTACGTGCAGATCGACGGCACCAGCTGGACGCAGGGCGTGGAACTGACCGGCGGGGTGAACCTGTCCGAGGCGCTGTCGCTTGCCGCCGCCTACACCTGGACCGACAGCAAGGACGCGCAGACCGGCGACCGTCTGTCCCGTGTGCCGCTGCACGACCTGTCGCTGTCGCTCGACGCCGATGTGACCGATGCCTTCCGTGCCGGCCTGACGGTGCAGCATGTCTCGGGCCTCGAGGATACCGACGAGCCGCTGGACGATTACACCGTCGCCAACATGAACCTGCGCTATGCCCTCACCGATCAGGCCGAGCTCTACCTGCGGGTCGAGAACCTCTTCGACGAGGACTACCAGGTGGTGAAGGGCTACGGCACCTCGGACCGCGCCGCCTATTTCGGCGTAAGGGCGAGCTTCTGATGCTGCGGCGCGCGCTGATCCCACTGTCCCTGCTCGCGGCTATGGGCCTGTCCCCGGCCACCGCGCAGGACGCTCCGGCGCGCGTCGTGTCGATGAACCTCTGCACCGACCAGTTGGCGATGCTGCTCGCGGCCCCGGGTCAGTTGCTCTCGGTCTCGAAGCTGGCCCGGGACCCGATGAGTTCGGCCATGGCCGATGCGGCGATGGCCTACCCGGTCAACCACGGGCAGGCCGAGGAAGTCTGGCTGATGCAACCGGACCTCGTGATCGTCGGCAGCTATACGGCGCAGGCGGCGGCGCAGATGCTCGAACGGCTCGGAACTCGGGTGCAGCGGATTGCCCCCGCCACCTCGCTCGCCGACGTGCCGGCGCGGCTGCGCACGCTGGGCGAGGCGATGGGCCGGCAGGCGCGCGCCGAGGCGCTGATCGCCGAATTCGAGACCCGCCTCGCCGCCCTCCGCGAAAAGGTGGACCGCCGCCCCTCTGCCGCGCTCTACTACGCCAATGGCTACACCACCGGCGACCAGACGCTTGCGGGAGAGATCCTGCTCGCCGCCGGGTTCGACAATATCGCCGGGGCGCGGGGCGGCGGTCAGCTGCCTCTCGAGGCGCTGGCCATGGCCCAGCCCGAGGCGCTGATCACCGCCCGCCCCTACCCCGGCGCCTCGCGCTCGGAGGAGATCCTGATGCACCCCGTCGTCCGCCAACTGCGCGCCGCCCAAGCTGCCACCGCCAACACCGGAACCGACTGGATCTGCGGCACACCCTTCGTGCTGCAGGCCATCGAGGAGCTCTCGGAGTTTCGCAAAGCCCTCGAAACGGAGACCGAATGACCCGCGCCCTCGCGATCCTCCTGCCGCTGGTACTGGCGCTGGCGGCGGTCTCGCTGTCGCTCGGCCCGGCGGACGTCAGCCTGCCCGAAAGCCTGCGCGCGCTGGTCTTCGGCGGGGACGGCCCACTACCCATGGTGATGCGCGAGATCCGCCTGCCCCGGGTGCTGCTGGCGCTGATGATCGGCGGCACGCTGGGGCTGGCAGGGGCGGCGATGCAGGGCTACCTGCGCAACCCGCTGGCCGAGCCCGGATTGCTGGGCGTCTCGGCCAGCGCAGCGCTCGGGGCGGTGCTGGCGATCCAGACCGGGCTGTCGGCGGCCTTTGCGCTGGCGCTGCCCCTCAGCGCCCTGGCGGGCGCTGTGGTGGCCGTGCTGATCCTCATCGTGCTCGCCGGGCCGCGCGCAGAGACGCTGACGCTGATCCTGGCCGGGGTGGCGCTTTCGGCGGTGGCCGGGGCGCTGACCCAGCTTGTCCTGAACCTTTCGCCCAACCCCTTCGCCGCAAGCGAGATCGTCTTCTGGATGATGGGCTCGCTCGCCGACCGCTCGATGCTGCATGTCTGGCTGGCGCTGCCCTTCATGGCCCTGGGCGTGCTGCTGCTGGCCGGGGTGGGGCGCGGGCTCGATGCGCTGACGCTGGGCGAGGACGCCGCCTCCTCGATGGGCATTGACCTCGGGCGGCTTCGGATGCGCGTGGTGTTCGGCACCGCCTGCGTCGTGGGCGCGGGGACCGCGGTGGCGGGGGCGATCGGCTTCGTCGGGCTGGTGGTGCCGCACCTGCTGCGCGGTGCCGTCGGTGGACGGCCCGGGCCGCTGCTCTGGGCGTCGGCGGCGGGCGGCGCGGCCATGCTGCTTGCCGCGGACATCGCAGTGCGGGTTGTGGCGCCGGACCGCGACCTCAAGCTCGGGGTGCTGACCGCACTGGTTGGCGCGCCCTTCTTCCTGCACCTCGTCTGGCGCAGCCGGGGGGAACGGGCATGAGCCTCCTGTCGCTTCACGATCTCTCCGTAACCTTACGGGGGCGCAGCGTCTTCTCTGGCATCACGCTGGAGATCGGCGCCCGCGAGGTGGTCGGCCTCATCGGCCCCAACGGCGCGGGCAAGACCAGCCTGATGCGCGCCGCGCTGGGGCTGATCCCCTCGGGCGGGCGCAGCTCCCTGTCCCGGCTCACCCCGCAGCAGCGGGCCAAGGCCGTCGCCTGGATGCCGCAGGCGCGCGAAATCGCCTGGCCGGT
This sequence comes from Salipiger sp. PrR007, assembly GCF_010499845.1. Taxonomy (NCBI): domain Bacteria; kingdom Pseudomonadati; phylum Pseudomonadota; class Alphaproteobacteria; order Rhodobacterales; family Roseobacteraceae; genus Salipiger; species Salipiger sp. PrR007. The sequence continues at coordinate 26,899 of NZ_JAAGOZ010000007.1, forward strand.
CAAGGTCGAGGACCTCGTGGCGCTCGGCCGCCTGCCCCATGGCGATCACGCGCCGGCCCCGGTCGAAGCGGCCATCGCCAAGATGGGCCTCGAGTCTTTGCGCAAGCGCCGTGCCACCAACCTCTCGGGCGGCGAGCAGGCGCGCGCGCTTCTGGCCCGGGCGCTGGCGCAGGAGACGCCGCTCTTGATGGCTGACGAGCCCACGGCGGGGCTCGACCCGGCGCATCAGATCGCCACCATGGAGGTCTTCGGCGCCCTTGCTGCCGAGGGTCACGGCGTTCTGCTCTCGCTGCACGACATCGGCTTGGCGGCGCGGCATTGCACGCGGCTGGTGATGCTGGCCGAGGGGCGGCTGCTGGCGGACGGGCCGCCGGAAGAAGTGCTGACCGACGCGTTGCTGGCGCGGGGCTTCGGCATCACCGCCTACCACGCGCAGACGCCCGACGGGCCGGTGTTCCAGCCGATGCACCGGGCGCGCTGAGCGCAGGTCTTGCCGGGCGCGTCCCGGGCGATACCTCCGGTGCAAGCACTGACCGGAGGAGCGGCGCAATGGAGACCTACGAAGGCGGATGCCTCTGCGGCGCAGTCCGCATCCGGGCGGAGGGGCAGCCCTATAGGGTCGGCCTCTGCCATTGCCTCGACTGCCGCAAGCACCACGGAGCGCTGTTCTACGCCGCAGCGATGTTCCCCGAAGCCGCGGTCACCGTGAGCGGAGAAACCCGAAGCTACAAGGGGCGGCACTTCTGCCCGCTCTGCGGCTCCTCGGTCTTTGCGATCGACGGGGACGAGGTGGAGCTGCATCTCGGCGCGCTCGATGCGCCGGGGCAGTTGATGCCGAGTTACGAGAACTGGACGGTCCGGCGCGAGCCCTGGCTGCCGGAGCTGCCGCTCGCCCATCACTACGCGGGCAATCGAGAAGGCACCGGGCGCGGCGAGGACTAGAAGATCCGGGCGACGCATCGCCCGGATCAATCAATGGCTTCGAGCCTTCAGCTGATATCGACACCGAGGTGCTTGGCGACGGCGAAGATGTCCTTGTCGCCCCGCCCACACATGTTCATGACAATGATGTGGTCCTTGGGCAGATCGGGCGCGATCTTCATCACGTGGGCCAGCGCGTGCGACGGCTCGAGGGCGGGGATGATGCCTTCGGTCGAGCACGACAGCTGGAACGCCTCGAGCGCCTCCTTGTCGGTGATCGCGACGTATTCGGCGCGGCGGGTGTCATGCAGCCAGGCGTGTTCCGGCCCGATACCCGGATAGTCGAGACCGGCCGAGATCGAGAACCCCTCGAGGATCTGCCCGTCGTCGTCCTGCAGCAGATAGGTGCGATTGCCATGCAGCACGCCGGGGCGGCCGCCGGTGAGCGAGGCGCAATGCTCCATCTTCTCGTTGACGCCCTTGCCGCCGGCCTCGACGCCGATGATCTTCACGTCCTTGTCGTCGAGGAACGGATAGAACAGACCCATGGCGTTCGAGCCACCGCCGATGGCGGCGATGATCGTGTCGGGCAGACGGCCCTCCTGCTCGAGGATCTGTTCCTTGGTCTCCTTGCCGATGATCGACTGGAAATCGCGGACCATCGCCGGATAGGGGTGCGGACCGGCCACCGTGCCGATGCAGTAGAAGGTGTCGCGCACGTTGGTCACCCAGTCGCGCAGCGCATCGTTCATCGCATCCTTCAGCGTGCCGCGGCCGGACGTCACGGGGATCACCTCGGCGCCCAGCAGGCGCATGCGGAAAACGTTGGGCTGCTGGCGCTCGACGTCATGCGCGCCCATGTAGACGACGCACTTGAGGCCGAACTTGGCGCAGACCGTCGCCGTCGCCACACCGTGCTGACCCGCGCCGGTCTCGGCGATGATGCGGGTCTTGCCCATGCGGCGGGCAAGGATGATCTGACCCAGCACGTTGTTGATCTTGTGCGCGCCGGTGTGGTTGAGCTCGTCGCGCTTGAAGTAGACCTTGGCGCCGCCGAGGTGCTCGGACAGCCGCTCGGCGTAGTAAAGCGGCGAGGGGCGGCCGACGTAGTGCTTCCACAGCCAGTCCATCTCGTCCCAGAAGCTCTGGTCGGTCTTGGCGCGCTCGTACTGTTCCTCAAGCTCGAGGATCAGCGGCATCAGCGTCTCGGACACGAAGCGCCCGCCGTAGATGCCGAAACGGCCCTTCTCGTCGGGGCCTGTCATGAAGGAATTGACCAGATCGTCCATCGCGCCTCTCCCGCAGAATTTCCCCCTCTCTAAAGCAAGCGCGCATCCAATGACCAGAGGTCACGCGCCGCGCACGGCGAATTGTCCCCGATGAGCCGACGCCGTTTCGTCCCGGACCTCCGCCCCCGGGCCGCGCGGCCTCGCTGCGGTGGCGATTGCGCAGTCGGGGCGCAGATCTCCGGCAGGCGTCCCGCTGTGGCCCGCGGTTTCCAAAGTGCCCCTTGCAAAATAAAATCGGCCTTCCTAACCTCCGATGAGCGCCGCGCTTTTTTGCGCGAACCACGCGCTTCAAAAGGATTTTTTGCGAAGTCATTTTCCGCGAGCCCCGAGGTTGGCGCCGCGATTACGATTGGACCCATGTCGATGCGTTTGAAGATCTACACGGACCCGGCGTTCGCCTCCCCCGCAAACCCGATGCAATGTGCGATGCTGCTGCCCTTTTTCGGGCGCGAAGAGCGGGCATTCTGGTCCGCAGACACCAATGCCTTCGACACCTACAAGAAAAGTGGTCTGGGTTATTTCGAGCTGGCCGGGTCGATGGACGAGGCCGACGTCGTGGTTCTGCCAGGCACATGGCACCGCTACCTTCAGGACGGCACGACCAACGTCGCGCTTCGCTTCGCCCAAAAGGCGGCGGAGGCGGGTAAGCAGATCGTCGTTTTCCACGAGCGCGACTACGACTTCAAGTTCCCGGCCGCCAACGCGCTCCTGTTTACGCCGACGGTCGAGAAGGACCGGCAGCCGAACGAATTCGGCCTGCCCGCCTGGGTTCCCGATCACACCAACGGCCCCGCCCCGCTACGCCAGAAACAGCAGCGCCCCTCGATCGGCTTCTGCGGGCAGGTGAAAAGGCCCACCGCCAAGACCCGTCTCGTGCAATTCGCCCGCACCACGCTGCCCTATCTCTCCGATATTCGCATGTCGGGCCATTCCGCGTCCCTGAGGGAGAACTTCCAGCACAAGTTCCTGCGGGCCCAGGCGGTCCAGACCCTGCTCGATCACCCCGACGTGGACACCCATTTCGTGCTGCACGGCGATTTCTTTGCCGGGGCCGACCAGAAATCCACCGCCGACGAGAAGACCGTCGCACGGCAGAGCGCGCTCGAGACCTTTCTGAGCAATCTCGCCGACAGCGACTACAGCCTCTGCGTGCGCGGCATCGGGAACTATTCTCTGCGCTTTTACGAGATCATGGCGGCCGGCCGGCCGCCGCTGTTTCTCGACACGAACTGTGTTCTTCCCTACGACTTCCTGATCGACTGGCAGAAAGAGCTGGTCTGGGTTCCCCAAGCCGAGCACCAGCGGGCGGGGCAGATCCTCGCCGATCACCATGCCGGGCTCAGTGCCGAGCAGTTCGTCGACCAGCAGCGGCGGGCGCGGGAAATCTGGGAGGATTGGCTCTCGCCCGACGGGTTCTTCCGCAACTTCTACCGCCACTTCCGCGCGCCCTGAGCACCCCGGGGTCGAAAGACAGGCGGTCAGAAACGGCGCCGTCTTCCGCAGCCCGCGCAAGCCACGCCGACCGTGATCACATGGCCCAGGCCTCGGTGAAGCTCTCGACACCGAATTCGCGATCGAGGCGCGGCAGGTCGTGCGGGCTCAGCAGAAGCACCCCGGTGGTCGCGGCGAGCCGCTGCGCGCTCGGCGTGAACCCGGCGGTGGCGAGCACCCCCGCCCCGGCCAGCCCATAGTAATTCTTGCCGGTGAAGGCCTCCTGGATGGCCTTGTTGCCGACCGGCGAATTGTATCGCTTGACCTGCAGGCCGATCACCAGCGCGCCCTTGCGCGCGACGATGTCGATGCCCTGGTCGTAGCCGCGCTTGGTGACATCCGCGTCCCAGCCGAAATGGCGCAGTTGCGCGGCGCACCAATGCTCGAACTCGGTGGGATCGCTCGGGTAATCCTCGGCGTCAAAGCCGCCTTCCCGCGCCTCGTTCTCGATCCGGTCGATCTCGTCCATGACGAAGTCGACGACCGCCGGCTCGATGCGGTGATAGTCGAAGGACAGCTCGATGCTGTCGAGGAACTCGAGCACGATGTCGTGCCGCTCGTCGGCAATCACCCGGTTGTAATCGTTCTTCTTCACCGCCAGCCGCAGGTTGCGCGAAAGCGCCGGGGCATGGGCCTTCACGTGCCGGGTGAGCTCCTGCCGCCGCGAGCGGGTCAGCGACAGCCCCAGCCCCTTGAACACCAGCACCAGCACCGCGACATAGCCCGCGAGGATCACCGGAAGCGCCCGCGTGCTGGCCGCCGACACACCCAGCTCATAATAGGCGTAGCCCAGGCACAGCAGCGCCAGGAAGGTCACCGCGCCAAGGATGGTTTCGTACTCTCTTTTCATCTGCTGCCGCCTCGGTACGTTGTTTTCCGGCCTCCTACCGCGCGCGGAACATTACAGCAACATGTGACGTGAGAGTCGGCGCCTAAGCGCTTATCACTAAGGGGTGAATCCTGCTTTTCAGCGCAGGGATCCACGGGCGGACAGGCGGCGACCCGACGCGGCTGCCGGGTCCGCCGAACTCATGACTTGGCCGCGAGCCCGCCCGCACGGATCTCCGAGAGCGTGCGGTAGGGGGTCAGCGCTTCGGCAGCGATATCGAGCTCGAGCACCGCGCCATGTGGTGCCGCCAGCGCGCGCTCGAAGGCGGCGGCGAACGCCTCGGTGTGCGCGACGTGTTCGCCATGCATCCCGTAGGCCCGCCCCAGCGCCGCGAAGTCGGGATTGACAATCGAGGTGCCACTGACCCGTTCAGGGAACTCGCGTTCCTGGTGCGCGCGGATGGTGCCATAGGTGCCATTGTTGAGCACCAGCACGATCACCGCCGCCCCGGCCTGCCGCGCCGAGGAGAGCTCTTGCCCGTTCATCTGGAAATCCCCGTCCCCGGCAAAGCAGATGACGGTCGCCTCGGGGCGCGCGAGCTTGGCGGCGATGGCCGCCGGCACGCCGTAGCCCATAGCCCCGGACTGCGGCGCAAGAAGCCGCATGCCGGGCCGGAAGCGGAAGAAGCGGGTCGGCCAGACGGTGAAATTGCCCGCGCCATTGGTGAGCACAACGTCGCTGCCCAGCACCGCGCGCATATGCTTGCAGACCGCCACCATGTCGACCGGCCCGGGCTGCGCCGGGGCCTTGTCGATGAAGCCAAGATAGGCCGCCCGCGCTTCGGCCCGCCAGGCCTTCCAATTGCCGGTCACCTTGGCGGGCAGCGCCTGGACGAAGCGCCCGGGGTCCGCATGCACCCCGACCGTAGGGCGGTAGACCTTGCCGATCTCACGGTCCGAGGCATGAACGTGGATGATCTTCTGCTTCGGCGTCGGCACCTCGAGCAGCGTGTAGCCGTCGGTCATGTTCTCGCCGAAGCGGGTTCCCAGCGCCAGCACCACGTCGGCATCCTTTAGCAGCGCCTTGACCCCTGCGGTCATCCCCACGCCCGCGTCGCCGCAGAAGCAGGCGCAGGCGCTGTCAACCTGGTCCTGATAGCGGAAAGAGGTGATGATCGGGATGTCCGAAGCCTCGGCAAAGCCCTGCAGTGCGGCGCGGGCGGGGCCCGTCCATTCAGCGCCGCCGATCACGATCAGCGGCCGCTCGGCATGCTGCAGCAGCGCGACCGCGTCGCGCACGGCGTCGGCGGCGGGCTCGGACGCGTAGACCTTCACCGGGTCGGTCAGCGGCGCGACTTCGGTCTGCGCCATGAGCACGTCCTCTGGCAGCGCGACGACCACAGGGCCGGGCCGGCCGGTCGTGGCGGTGATCCAGGCACGAGACAGGATCTCTGGGATGCGCTCGACGTTCTCGATCTCGGTCGCCCATTTCGCCATCGTGCCGAAGACGGCCCGGTAGTCGATCTCCTGGAAGGCCTCGCGCTCTTTCATGTCCGTGGCCACCTGGCCGACCAGCAGGATCATCGGCACGCTGTCCTGCATCGCCGTGTGCACGCCGATCGCAGCGTTGGTCGCCCCCGGCCCGCGGGTCACCATGCAGATCCCCGGGCTGCCGGTCAGCTTGCCATGCGCCGCCGCCATGAACGCCGCGCCGCCCTCCTGACGGCAGAGCACGAAGTCCAGCTTGCCCGCCGTGTCATGCAGCGCGTCGAGCACGGCAAGGTAGCTCTCTCCCGGAACCCCGAAAGCCCGCGTGGCCCCAAGCGCGATCAGGCTTTCAACCACCAATTGACCACCGTTGCGCATCTCGTCCTGCTCCCTGCCAGATCGCTTTCGCGAATTTGTGCGCGCTGCGCACCGCGGATGCAAGCGCTGGCCGTGCCGTCTTCGCGGAATGCCGGGGGAGGCGCAAAAAGGCCGGGCGCCAGAACGCTTTGTTAAGACCCCGGCTGTAGTTCTCGAACCCGTCCCGGGAGCGGCCGGCGAGTCTGGGGGGCGGTCCGGACCTGATCTGCGCGTGCCCTGTCACGCGTCCTCCGCCGGCCTCGGGACAAAGGCTCAACACTCCCACGGGGACCGGCAGCCCGCTGGCCGCGGCTGCCCCCGCTCTCCTCTGGCAAAGGACAGATTTCGCGATGACTGAGCTTCACAGCCATGTGCTCGACCCGGGGCGCAACCGCAATGGCGAAGACCCCCTCGTGCCCTTCCTGCTCGGGGCGCGGCACATGCCCGTTTCGATCAGCGTGCGGGACGTTCTTCGGCTCGATGCCCACCGGCTGCAGATCCTGCTCGTGGCGCAGAAGCAATGGCAGCAAGAGGGGCTCGCCTTCCGCCTGACCGACATCAGCGAGTCGTTCCGCGGCGGGCTCGATCGGCTCGGTCTGCCGCCCACCCATTTCGACGACAGCGGCGCGGGCGCCGGACCCGGTCTCGCGGACGGCAAGGAGGCACTGCAATGACGACGAAAGTCCTCGCGATCGACGATTCCCGGACGATCCGCAACCTGCTGCGCATCTCGCTCGAAGGCGCCGGCTTCGAGTTTCACTCTGCCTGCGACGGCGTCGAGGGGGTCGAACAATTCTCCGAGGTCGAGCCGGATGTGGTGATCACCGACATCAACATGCCCAACATGGACGGCTTCGGCGTGATCGAGACGCTGCGCAGCGGTCCCAACCGCACGACGGTGCCGATCATCGTGCTGACCACCGAAAGCGGCGCCGACCTCAAGGCCCGCGCGCGCGCCGCCGGGGCGACCGGCTGGATCGTGAAACCTTTCGACGACGCATCACTGGTTTCGGTGCTGCGCCGGCTCACAGGACACATGGTGTAGAGATGTCGGGAAATTCGATCCGCGATACGTTTTTCGAGGAATGCGAAGAGCTGCTCGAAGCGCTCGTCGAGGGGCTTTCCTCGATGGAGCAGGACCCCGAGGACATGGATGTGGTCAACGCCGTGTTCCGCGCCGTGCACTCGATCAAGGGCGGCGCAGGGGCCTTCGCCCTCGACCGGCTGGTGAGCTTTGCCCACACCTTCGAGACGGTGATGGACAAGGTGCGCAGCCAGGAACTGAAGGTCAACGCAGAGCTGATGCACCTCTTCCACCGCTCCGGCGACCAGCTTGCCGACCTCGTGGAAGCGGCGCGTGACGAGCGCGAGCCAAACGCCGAGTCCGAGGCCGCCATCCTCAAGGAACTCGACAGCTATCTCGGCGAGGCGGACAAGGACGACAGCTTCAGCTTTGATGCCCTCAGTCTGGACTTCGACGCGGCACCGGCGGATCTCGACGGGTCCGGCGACGCCGCCGAGGAGAGCGCCCTGCGCCGCTTCCACATCCGCTTCAAGCCCAGTCCCGCGCTTTATGCCAACGGACACGAGCCCCTTCTGCTGTTCGACGCGCTTGCCGAGCTTGGCGAACTGCGGGTCTCCGCCGACCTCTCGGCGCTGCCCGAGTTCGATGCCTTCGACCCCAATGGCGCGGTGATGTCCTGGAGACTCCAGCTCGAGACCCCGGAACCCGAGACAGTGCTGCACGAAATCTTCGAATTCGTCGAGTCGCTCTGCGACCTCGACATCCGCGAGGACGACGGCGGGTCGGCGCCCGCGCCCCTCGATCCGGCCCCGGATCTTCCCGGGCTCGCGCCCCCGCCCCCGCCGCTCGACCTTGACGGTCCCACCGCCGCGTTGGAGCCCGCCGATGCCCGCGGCGACGCCCAGCGCGGCGAGGCGCGCGGCCCGCGCCCGACCCTGCGCGTCGACCTCGAACGGGTCGACCGGCTCATCAACACGGTGGGCGAGCTGATCATCAACCAGGCGATGATCTCCCAGCGGATCGAGGAACTGGAGCTTCCCGCAGTCGCCCATCTCACCAACGAGCTCGAGGCCTACAAGCTCCTCGCCCGCGACATCCAGGAAGGGGTCATGGCCATCCGCGCGCAACCGGTGAAGCCCCTCTTCCAGCGCATGTCCCGCATTGTCCGCGAGGCTGCGGAGGCCACTGGCAAGAAGGCGCGGCTCGTCACGATCGGTGACTCGACCGAGGTCGACAAGACGGTGATCGAACGCCTGGCTGACCCGCTCACGCATATGGTGCGCAACGCGGTCGATCATGGGCTGGAAAAACCTGCTGCCCGCAGTTCCGCCAGCAAGGAGGCCATTGGAACCATACGCCTCTCCGCCTCACACCGCTCGGGCAGCGTCTTCATCGAGATCGGAGACGACGGCGCCGGGCTGAACAGAGCGCGCATCCTCGAAAAGGCCATCGAGAAGGGCCTTGTCCTTCCCGAAGCCGAGCTGTCAGAATCCGAGATCGACAACCTGCTGTTTCTGCCCGGGTTCTCCACGGCGAGTGAGGTGTCGAACCTCTCGGGCCGCGGCGTCGGCATGGATGTCGTTAAAAACGCCGTTTCCGCGCTCGGCGGGCGGGTTTCCATTGCCTCCACGCCCGGCGCCGGCACCACCTTCACCATCGTGCTGCCGCTCACCCTCGCGGTGATGGACGGCTTCGTCATCTCGGTCGCGGATCAGACCATGGTGATCCCCATCGCCTCGATCATCGAAACGATCCGCCCCAGCCAGCGCGACCTGCACGCGGTGGGCACCAAGGGCGTGGTGATCCTTGTGCGCGGCGCCTACGTGCCGGTCGTGGACGTCGCCTTCAACCTCGGTCTCTCCCCCGCGCGGAAGGAGGCGGGAGACGGCGTGCTGCTGCTGGTGAGCACGGAGAGCCAAGGGCTCACCGCGTTGCGGGTCGAGGCGATCCACGACCAGCGTCAGGTGGTCATCAAGAGCCTCGAAAGCAACTATGCCGCCATCCCCGGCGTGTCCGCGGCAACGATCCTCGGGGATGGCAAGATCGCCCTGATCCTCGACCCCGAGGAAGTGGTCAAGCTGCAGCCCGCCGCCCCCTATTTCCCGGCCGTAACCCCCCCGAAACTGGAGCTTCGCCATGCTTGACGCCGACGAGGGACAGACTGAGACGCAGTTCGAATTCATCACCTTCTCGGCGGGAAACCAGAGTTTCTGCCTCGAGATCATGCAAATCCGCGAGATCCGCCGCTGGACCCCGGTGACCAAGCTGCCGCATACGCCCGACGACGTGCTCGGGGTGATGAACCTGCGCGGTGCGGTGATCCCGATCTTCGACCTTTCCGCTCGCTTCGGCCTCGGTGAAACGCCGGACAACGAGCGCAATGTGGTGATCGTCGCCGCCGCGGGCGGCACGACCATAGGTCTTCTGGTGGAATCCGTGTCCGAGATCCTCTCGGTCGCGAAATCCTCGATACAGGAAACCCCTGACATGAAGTCCGACGCGGCGCGCCAGGCCATTCTCGGCGTGATCTCTGTCGGCGAGTCCATGGTGCGCGTCGTCAATCTCGACGCGGTGCTCGACCAGGAAGGCGGAGCCGCCGCATGAGCCTTGCCAGCGCCGACACCCTGCCGGGGGAGTTCGCCTTCACCGATGCGGATTTCGAGGCGCTCGCCCGCCTTGCGCGGAGCGAGTACGGCCTCAGCCTCGCCTCGAGCAAGAAGCCCCTCGTCTATTCCCGCCTCGCAAGGCGACTGCGCGCCCGCGGGCTCGCGACATTTCGCGACTACATGTCGCTGCTCGACCGCGCGGAGGAGGCCGCGGAACGGCTCGAACTGGTCTCCGCACTTACCACCAATGTCACCAGTTTCTTCCGCGAGAAGCACCACTTCGAGACACTGCGCAGCGCGCTCGTCCCCGAACTCGCAACGCAGAAGCGCATCCGCATCTGGTCGGCCGGCTGCTCCTCGGGACAGGAGCCCTTCTCGATCGCCATGACGCTGCTCGACGGCCTGCCCCCCGGGGCGCGCGACATGCGCATTCTGGCGACGGACATCGACCCGGCGATCCTGCGCAAGGCGCGCGCCGGGCGCCACCCGGCAGAGGAGTGCGCCACAGTGCCCGACGAGTTTCGTGCCCGCTGGCTGCGGCCCGTACCGGGCGAGCCGGACTTGGTCGAGATGGGCGCGGAACTCAAGGCCCTGGTCAGCTTTGCCGAGCTCAACTTGATCTGCGACTGGCCCTTCGCCGGCCCCTTCGACGCGATCTTCTGCCGCAACGTTGCGATCTATTTCGACCAGGAGACACAACAGCGGCTCTGGTCACGACTCGCCGACAAGCTCCGCGCCGGCGGCTTCCTCTTCATCGGGCATTCCGAACGCCTCTCGGGCACCGCCCTACCGGAGTTCGAAACCGCCGGTGTGACCACCTACCGCAAGCGCGCCACCCCCGGTCCCGCGCGGCCGACCTAGGAGAATGAAATGAGTTTGAAGGATTCGCTGCGCATCATGGTCGTCGACGACATGGCCACGAGCCGCGGGCTGATCACCCAGGCGCTCGACGAAATCGGCATCAAGAACTACCTGACCGAGAACGACGGCAGTAAGGCCCTGGCGCGGATGGCCGGAAGCCCGGTGCACCTGGTCCTCTCGGATTACAACATGCCGAACATGGATGGACTGGCCCTGCTGAAAGCCGTGCGGCAGAATCGCGCCACCCAGAAGATCGGTTTCATCCTGGTGACCGGCAAGCCCACACCCGACATGGTGGCGCAGGCGAAACAGCTGGGCCTCAACAACATGATCAAGAAACCCTTCACCTCTCTCGCGATGAAGCAATGCATCGAAAGCGTCGTGGGAAAGCTCTGAAGCCATGTCGACGTCACGCGCCGTTCCGATCACCGCCAATGAGGCGACATGGCTGCTCTCGCGCGAGATCAGGCACCTGCAGCAGCGGCTCGAACGGCTCGAGCATGGCATGGAGCACATCTACTCGGGAAATGCGGATTCGCGCCTCGGATCGGTCGCGATCACCGCTTTTCAGGAACTCGACATGCTGGCGCAATCCACCGATGCGCTCGCCGGCTACGTGGAGCGGCTTGCCAGGCTGCTGGACACGGAGGCGGCTCTCGACCTGCGCGATGCCCTGGACGTGATCCCGCTGCGCGATCTCCGGCAAAGGCTTGGCGGCGCGCAGGGGGACGGGCTCGAGCCGAACGCACCCGAGCTGTTCTGACTGCCCACCGCCCCCGGCGGGGCAGACACCAGCATCTGGGCGGCCCTCAGGTGCATCGACCCAGCGCCACGGAGTTCGGCGCCACCGGCCATGAAGGACAAGACAGATGTCGAAGATATCCCTGATCCTGGCCCATCCGGACCTGAGCCTGCGGCGGCGGCTTGGCGCCGAACTGCGCAGCTCTGCCTTCATCACGCTGGTGTCGGAAACCCACGATCTGATGACCACCTATACCGAGGTCGAGGAGCAGGAACCGATGGCCGTGCTGATCGGGGAACGGCTCGCCATGTTGCCAGAGTTCGAGGTGATGCGTGCCCTCTTTGCCACGCTCGACGTGCGCTGGCTGGTGATCAAGTCGCGCGCGGCCGCGGCGCCGGGGCATCCGGCCAGCCCCTGGGACAAGCGCTCGGACCTCTTCGCCGTCGATGCGGGCGTGCCGGTCGACGAGTTGATCGGCACGCTGCGCTCGCTGACCCGCACCACCCGCCGGCGCGGGCCGCAGCCCTCCGTCCCGGCCTCTCCCGTGCCCGCGCCCTCGGGCGGCGCGCGCGGCAACCGCTTCATCCTGCTCGGCGCCTCCACCGGCGGCGTCGATGCGCTGCTGAGCGTGCTGTCGAGCTTCCCCGCCGATTGTCCGCCGACCTTCATCGTCCAGCACACCGGGGGCGGCTTCGGCGAGAGCCTGACCCGGCTCCTCGACCGGCAATGCGCGGCGCAAGTGCGGACGGCGCAGGATGGGGTGCGGGTCGACCACGGTCAGGTCGTCATCGCCGCGGGCAACCGGGCGCACCTTCACCTCGCGGGGGGGACCCCGATGAAGATCGCCTTGCGCGTGGGCGAGCCGATTTCGGGCCATATGCCCTCGGTCGACGCGCTTTTCACCTCGGCGCTGCCCGGGGCGCCCCGCGCGGTCGCCGCGCTGCTCACCGGCATGGGGCGGGACGGCGCACAGGGATTGAAAGCCCTACGCGACGCTGGCGCCACCACCTTCGCGCAGGACGAGGCAACCTGCATCGTCTATGGCATGCCCCGCGCGGCGCGCGACCTCGGCGCGGTGGAGACCAGCCTGCCCCTGCCGCAGATCGGCCCTGCCCTTCTGCGGGCCTGCGCCACGCCCGCCTCGGCGACCGCCCCAGCCGGGCTGATTGGAAGGACCTCCGCGAGATGAGCGATGCCGCAGAAAAGCTGGTGAACGTGATCCAGGGAGAATACCGAATTTCCTCCTCTCCCTCCGAGGTGCTGTCGACCGTGCTCGGCTCCTGCGTCGCCGTCTGCCTGACCGATGTCGAGGCCGGGGTCGGCGGGATGAACCACTTCCTGCTGCCGCAGCGCGCCGGAAAGGAGGGCGAGAACGTGCGCTACGGCGCCTATTCGATGGAACTGCTGATCAACGGATTGCTGAAATGCGGCGCGCGCAAGAATCGCCTGGTCGCCAAGCTCTTCGGCGGGGCGAACATGCTCAGCCAGTTGCGCGATATCGGCGGCTCGAACGTCGCCTTCGCCAAGGAGTTCCTACAGAACGAGGCGATCCCGCTGGCCTCCGAAAGCACCGGCGGCACCTCGGCGCGGCGCATCCGCTTCTGGCCCGCAGATGGGCGGGTACGGCAGTTCATCGTGCCCGGCGAAATCGAAGCCGTGGCGCCGGTCCAGCCGCCGAAGCCGCCGCAGTCCGAGGTGACCCTGTTCTGACAAAGGGCGGCGATGGGAGGACGGCGATGGGCCGCCCAATCAGATCGGGTCGATCTCGACGAAGGCGTTGCGCAATGCTTCGGACCAATCATGGCTCATTTTCTGGAAGGCCTCGTCCGTTGGCTCGATCCGCCGCCGCCGGGTCACCGCCAGCGCATCGCGCTCGATCACAGCGAAATCGAGCGGCATGCCCACGCTGAGGTTGGATCGCAGGGTGGAGTCCATCGACAGCAGGACCGCCTTCTCGGCGTCCGCTAGCGTGGTCGCAGAGGAAATCACCCGATCGAGGATCGGCTTGCCATACTTGTGCTCGCCGATCTGCAGAAAGGGCGTATCTGGTGTGGCTTCGATGAAATTGCCTTCGGGGTAGACCAGGAACATGCGCATCGGGCCGCCCTTGCGCTGACCGGCGACGATCATCGAGGCAGTCGCACTCTGGTTCATCCGCTCCATCTTCGAGGACACCTCGGAGGTCACGTCCGACAGAGTGGCGCCGACGATCTCGGCGACTTGCAACATGCCAGGCGCGCGCAGGATCGAGCGCGGCGAGTCGGGATCCTCATTGGCCTCGGTCAGCCGCGCGATCACCGTCTGCGTGATCGACAGCGACCCCGCGGTCATGATGCCGATGGCGCGATCCCCTTCCTGCTCGAAAAGGAACATCTTGCGGTAGGTCGCAATATTGTCGAGCCCGGCATTGGTGCGCGTGTCGGACAGCAGCACGACGCCCGCATCCAGCAGCAATCCCACGCAATAGGTCATCTGTCCCAGGTCCTTCCGACTGTCAGCGCTCCGATATACCGCCGCGCCTCGGCCCCCGCAATCCTGCACGAAGGGATAGGGTTAGGGCCGTGTGAGCCGCCGCCCAAATTTCGGGCGCCGGTCTTGACGCGCGCGCCGCCGCATCACTGCTGCTGCTGACCCGACTGCGCCGCGCTGACCGACACCTCGACCTCGAGATGCTCTTCCGGTGTCGCGCCCTGCACCAGCCCGCGGATCGGCGCGGCGTCGAGTGCGTCATACCCCGAGCCAAGCCGCACGTAGCGCTCGTCGGGGCAGCATTCGTTCGCAGCGTCGAAGCCGACCCAGCCGAGCTCGGGCACCCAGATCTCGACCCAGGCGTGGCTTGCCTCATGCGGGCTGCCGTCCTCGCTCGCCTGCAGGTAGCCGGTGACGTAGCGCGCCGGCATGTCGGCCACATGGGCGATGGAAATCAACGCGTGGGCGTGATCCTGACAGACGCCGACCCCGCCCGAGAGCGCCTCGGAAGCGGTTGTATGCGGCTTGGTCTCGCCCGGCTTATAGGCGATGGCGCCCGAGACGGCGCGGCTCAGCGCATGGGCGCGGTCGAGCGCGCCGGCGCCCTCCATGCCCTTGAGCGCCACCGCCGAGAGCGTCTTCAGCTCGGCATCCGCTTCGACCTGCCGGGTGTGGCGCAGGTAGGCCGAGGGCGGCACCCGCTCGCGGTGGCCACGCAGCACGCCGTAAAGATCGCTCGTGTCGACCTCGCCCGTCACCTCGACGGACAGCTCGGTCAGCGGCCCGCGCCAAGTGGCAAGGCGGATCACGTCGCCGGCGCCATCGACGAACTCCGCCCCGGTCTGGCCGCCGTGCGAGGTGACATGCCATGACAGGATGCGCTGGTTGTCGCAGCTCGCAGGCCAAAGCTTCTGCGACTGGACAATGCCGCGCACCGGCTCTTCAAACCGGTAGCGGGTGATATGACGGATCGAAAGTCTCATGCCGGCATTCCGCTCAGGTAGACCTCTTGCACCGTGGTCGCGACCTCGGCGTTGCGCGCCAGGAAGCGCGCGAGGAATTCGTGCAGCCCCTCCTCGAAGATCTCGTCGACGCTCGCTGCACGCAGATCGTCGAGCAACCTATGCGCCACCTCCTGCGCCGCCGTGGCAGTCTGGTAGCTCTCGGCGAGATTGTCGAGATGTTCGCAATACCACTGCACACAGGACCGCAGAGAGCGCGGGAAGCGATGGTTGAGGATCAGCAGGTGGGCGATCTTGGCGGCGGTGACCTCGCCCTGGTAGCTCCAGTTGAAGGCCCGCTGCGCGGTCATCGACTGCAGCAGCAAGGCCCATTGGCTTTGGTCCAGCCCGGAGCCGACGTAGTTCACCGACGGCAGCAGCACGTAGTATTTGACGTCGATCAGCCGGGCGGTGTTGTCGGCACGCTCGATGGTGGTGCCGATGCCCGAGAAATCATAGCCGTCATTGCGAAGCTGGGTCGACATGAAGGCGCCTCGGATCAACTGGCAAGCGCGCAAGGTCCATTCGCACAGATCGGTGACCATCAGCTTGCTGCGCTCGGTGCGGTGCAGCTGCTGCAGTTCCTGAAAGGCGCCATTGATCGCATCCCAGACCGGCGCCGTCAGCGCGGTGCGCACCACGCGGGCGTTCTCGCGCGCCGAGGAGAGGCAAGAATAGACAGACGAGGGGTTGTCGGAATCGAAGAACAGCCAGGTCTCGATATTGCGCTGGTTGGGTTCCTTGTACTTTTCGACGAAGGGCTCGAGCGTGCCCTTGGCCAGCAGCACGGCCTCCCAGTCGTTGCGGTAGCCGCCGGTGGCATTGGGCAGCAGCGCGTTGCGCGCGCCAACCTCAAGCAGGCGGGCGGTGGTTTCGGCGCGTTCGATGTAGCGCGCCATCCAGTAGAGATGTTCTGCAGTCCGGCTCAGCATGTGATCACTCCGCCAATACCCAGGTGTCCTTGACCCCGCCGCCCTGCGACGAGTTCACCACGAGCGAACCTTCGGTCAGCGCCACGCGGGTCAGCCCGCCCGGCACCAGTTCGATGGTCTCGCCAACGAGGCAATAGGGGCGCAGATCGACGTGGCGCGGCGCGATCCCCTCCTCGACAAAGGTGGGACAGGCCGAAAGCGCCAGCGTCGGCTGGGCAATGTAGTTGTCGGGGTTCTTGCGGATTTTCGCAGCAAAGGACTCGATGGTCGACTTGTCGGACTTCGGCCCCACCAGCATCCCGTAGCCGCCCGAGCCATGCACCTCCTTGACCACCAGCTCCGAGAGGTTCTCGAGCACGTATTTGCAGTCGTCGGGCTTGGCGCATTGCCAGGTCGGCACGTTCTCGAGGATCGGTTCCTCGCCGAGGTAGAAGCGGATCATTTCGGGGACGAAGGTGTAGATCGCCTTGTCGTCGGCGACGCCCGCCCCGGGGGCCGAGCAGATGGTCACCCCGCCCGAGCGATAGACGTTCATCAGGCCGGGCACGCCAAGCATGGAATCGGGACGGAAGCACAGCGGGTCGATGAAGGCATCGTCGATCCGGCGATAGATCACGTCGACCTTCCTGGGGCCCTCGGTGGTCTTCATCCAGACGAAGTCGCCCTCGACAAAAAGATCCTGCCCCTCGACCAGTTCGACGCCCATCAGGTCGGCCAGGAAGCTGTGCTCGTAATAGGCCGAGTTGAAATGGCCCGGAGTGAGGATGACGATGTTCGGCTCGCCCTGGCATTTCTGCGGCGCCACCGAGGCGAGGGTCTTCTTAAGCAGGCCGGCGTAGCCGTCGACCGGGCGTATGCGGTTTTCCATGAAGAGCTGCGGGAACATGCGCATCATGATCTCGCGGTTCTGCAGCATGTAGCTGACGCCCGACGGCGTGCGGCAATTGTCCTCGAGCACGTAGAACTGATCGGGCCCGGTGCGCACCAGATCGACGCCGACGATGTGGCTGAACACGCCGCGCGGCGGTCGAAAGCCGATGGCGGCCTTCTCGAAGGCCGCGTTGTTGGTCACCAGGTGCTCGGGGATCTTGCCCGCACGGATGATCTCGCGGCGGTCGTAGACATCGGCGAGGAAGGCGTTCAGCGCCGCCGCCCTCTGGCGCACCCCTCGGTCGAGCTTGCGCCACTCCTCGGCGGTCATCACGCGGGGAAACATGTCGAAGGGAATGAGCCGTTCCGGGTCGCCGCCCTCGCCGTAGACCGCGAAGGTGATGCCCACGCGCCGGAACAGCGCTTCGGCCTCGGACTGTTTCAGGCTTCGCAACTCGGCCGGCATCGACCGATACCATTTCTCCAGGTTCTGATAGGCCGAGCGAACCTGCTCGTCGTTCAACATCTCATTGAAAATCGCTGGCTTCGTGGCGCTCATGACAATCCCTTTGCTCTGAGGCTCACGTTCCCCGTTTCGCAGGCAGAGGAAAAGCCCCCCGCGTAGAAAAACGATCTCCACCCCATTTCGTCTGCCCAAAAAACCGGCAAATCAGCCGTCACGAATCTGATCTGCTAGGCATTCGCCTTGGTTTAGCCTGATAAGGCCCCTATTCCTCATACTTTCCGATTAATTTATTCGCAAAATCCTCCACCTATGCACAGGAATTAATCACGCCTTCCGAGCCGCCGTCCGCACCATGGAAAGCGCGTGGCGGGGCGTCACGCTTCCGTTATCCGAATGTAGCGCCAAACACCGGCGCGCCAACGGGGAGCCGCGGCGGAGCAAGCTCAAGAGGGCATCCGCCAATGGCACAACGATAATCGAAGCGGAGGAGGACCCGCGCAGATCCAAGGCCGGAAGAGCCGATACGCGAGGAGCTGGGACCCCGCTCTATAGGGATGTTGAACATGATAAAATCGATGAAACTTTCGACCGTGGCCGCGCTCGCCATGATCTCTGCGGGTGCGGTTTCGGCACAATCGGCAGACTGCCCGATCAAGGTCGGCGTGCTGCACTCGCTTTCCGGCACCATGGCGATTTCCGAAACCACCCTGAAAGACACCATGCTGATGCTGATCGACAAGCAGAACAAGGCCGGCGGCCTGCTGGGATGCCAGCTCGAAGCGGTGGTGAAGGACCCGGCCTCCGACTGGCCGCTCTTCGCCGAAAAGGCCCGCGAGCTGATCTCCAACGACGAGGTCGACGTGATCTTCGGCTCCTGGACCTCCGCCTCGCGCAAGGCGGTGCTGCCAGTGATCGAAGAGTTGAACGCGCTCTATTTCTACCCCGTCCAGTATGAGGGCGAGGAAAGCTCGAAGAACGTCTTCTACACCGGCGCCGCCCCGAACCAGCAGGCGATCCCGGCCACCGACTATTTCCTCGACGAGCTTGGCGTCGAGAAGTTCGCCCTGCTCGGAACCGACTACGTCTACCCGCGCACCACGAACCGCATCCTCGAGGCCTACCTGAAGTCGAAGGGCATCGCCGAGGAGGACATCTTCGTCAACTACACGCCCTTCGGCCACTCCGACTGGTCGACCATCGTGTCCGACGTCAAGGCGCTTGGCGCCGACGGCAAGCAGGTCGGCGTGATCTCGACGATCAACGGGGACGCGAACATCGGTTTCTACAAGGAACTGGCGGCGCAGGGCGTCTCGGCCGACGATATCCCGGTCGTCGCCTTCTCGGTGGGCGAAGAGGAACTCTCTGGCCTCGACACCTCGAACCTCGTTGGCCACCTCGCCGCCTGGAACTACTTCATGTCCGCCGAGGGCGAGGCCAACGCCGAGTTCATCAAGCAATGGCATGACTTCATCGGCGACGAGAAGCGCGTGACCAATGACCCGATGGAAGCCCATTACATCGGCTTCAACATGTGGGTGAACGCGGTCACCGCCGCCGAGACCACCGATGTCGACGCCGTGCGCGAGCACATGTGGGGCCAAGAGTTCCCGAACCTGACCGGCGGCACCGCGGAGATGGGCGTGAACCACCACCTGTCGAAGCCGGTTCTGATCGGCGAGATCCGCGCGGACGGGCAGTTCGACATCATTTCCTCGACCGATCCGGTCCCGGGCGATGCATGGACCGACTACCTGCCGGATTCCGCGGTGCTGGAATCCGATTGGAAAGACCTCGAGTGCGGCATGTACAACACCGAGACCAAGTCCTGCGTGCAGCTTCAGTCGAACTACTGATCTGAGCTGACCGGCGGCGGGCGCGCCCACACCCTGCGCGCCCGCCGCACCACGTTACCGAATTCCGCACTCTGTTCCCGGGGGCCGTCCATGCCGCGCGCGCTTCTCTCCGCTCTTGCGCTCCTGCTCTGTTTGACGCTGGCGCCGCCGATGGCCGCCGCGCAGGAGACCGGCCTCAAGGCCATTCTGCAGCAATACGCGGATGAGGTCGCCAAGCCCGGCCGCCAGACCGTGGACACGCTGATCGAGGCGCTGGTGTCCTCCGGCGATCCTGCCGTGCCCGCCTTCCTGCAGAACTGGGGCGACCGCGAGGTCTACCAACGCAAGACCGACGGGCAGTTCTTCTACGCCGAAAAGAGTGGCAGCGACTACGCGCTGAGCGATATCGTCACCGGACAGCCCGCCGGCACCGCCCCCAGCGCCGAGATCGACCAGGTCCGCCCCAACGGCGGCGTGCGCCGGGTGATCAGCACCGCGCTGGTGCAATTCCAGTTGTCGGATCCGAATGTCGCGAACCGCATCGCTGCGCTCGACGCCATTGCCCGCAGCCCCTCGGCAGAGCAGATCGAGCCGCTGCGCGCCTCGATCGAGACCGAAGAGGACCCCGGCATTCTGGCGCGCAAGAAACGCCTCGACGGCATGCTCACCGCCAGCTTCGGCGCCACGCCCGAGGCCCGCATCACCGCCATCGAGGCGCTGGCCTCCGAGCTCAGCGTCGACGTCCGCGCCGTGCTCAACCAGATCCTCACCACCCGTGCCGGCGTGGCCGAGACACTGCCCGAGGGCGCCAACATCGCGCGCGTCCTCACACCCGGCAAGGAGCTCACCGAAGCCGACGCCTACGCCCGGCTGGTCAGCGCCGAGCTTGCGCGGCCGGTGCAGAGCCGCGACCAGATCAAGGCCGCGCTGACCGCCAATCTCAGCGATGGCGCCGTCGCCGGCGTGCCGCTTGGCCAGCTCGTCTCGGAGGGCGCTCGCGCTCGCGCCTATGCGGCGCTCGCCGAGCAGGGTGTCGTGCCCGCCCGCGTGACCGAAGAGGACCGCAGGGCCGCTCTCTCGGACCATGTTTTCTACGAGGAATACCTCGAGCCCGACGCCGCCATCACCGAGGCGGCCGAGGCGGCGCTCGGCTCGGTGCGCACGCGCGTCGGCCTCTGGCAAGCGCTGGATTTCGGGCTCGACTCCCTCTCGCTGGCCTCGATCTACTTCCTCGCCGCCATCGGCCTCGCCATCACCTTCGGCGTCATGGGCGTCATCAACATGGCGCACGGCGAGTTCATCATGATGGGCGCCTATACCGGCTACGTGGTGCAGCAGATCATCCCCGACTACACGCTGTCGCTGATCGTCGCCCTGCCGCTGGCCTTTGTCATCACCTTCGCCGCCGGCGTGGCGATGGAGCGGCTGGTGATCCGCTGGCTCTACCACCGCCCGCTGGAAACGCTGCTGGCCACCTTCGGCATCTCCATCGCACTGCAGCAGCTTGCGAAGAACATCTTCGGCACCCAGGCCCGCCCGCTGACCTCGCCGCATTGGCTCGACGGAGCGTGGATCATCAACGACGTCGCAGGCATCGCCAATATCCGCATCGCGATCTTCGTGCTGGCGTTGGTCTTCCTCTGCCTGATCCTCTTCATCCTTAACCGCACCCGCATCGGCCTCGAGGTTCGCGCCGTCACCCAGAACCCCGGCATGGCTGCCTCGATGGGCATCAATCCCGACAAGATCAACATGCTGACCTTCGGCCTCGGCTCGGGCATCGCCGGCATCGCCGGTATCGCGATCGGCCTCTACGCGCAGGTCACCTCCGAGATGGGCGGCAACTACATCGTGCAGAGCTTCATGACCGTGGTCGTCGGCGGCGTCGGCAACGTCTGGGGAACACTCGCGGGCGCGGCGCTGATCGGCATCCTGCAGAAGGGCATCGAGTGGATGAACCCCAGCAACACGCTAGCGGCGCAGACCTACATGATCCTCTTCATCATTCTCTTCATCCAGGTCCGCCCCAAGGGCATCGTCGCCCTCAAGGGCCGCGCGGCGGGAGACTGACCATGCCGCGCAGCCAACACCCGCCCGTTCTTCTAGGCCGAAATATCCCGGGGGAGAGCCGCGCAGCGGCGCTGGGGCAGAGCCCCCAAGATCCCCGGCCCCAGGGAGCCAGCGCATGACCAGCTTCTTCGCCCGCAACAAATCCGCCGCCTGGTTCCTGCTGGCCCTCGCGTTCTTCGTGCTGCTGGTCACGGTCCTGGCCCCCGCAACCGGAACGGGGTTCCTGTCGACCTCCTTCGTCAAAACGCTGGGCAAGACGCTCTGCCTGATGCTGGTCGCGGTGGCGATGGACGTGGTCTGGGGCTACACCGGCATCCTCAGCCTTGGGCACATGGCCTTCTTCGGCCTCGGCGGCTACATGATCGGCATGTGGCTGATGTACGCCCGCACCGAGCTGATCATCGCCGAGAGCCTGCGCGCCGCGCCGATCCCTCCCACCCCCGAGGAAATCCACGACGCCATCGGTCAGCAAATCTTCGGCGTGGTCGGCAGCGCCGACTTCCCCTGGCTATGGGGCTTTGCGCACAGCTTCCCGCTGCAGCTTGCGATGGTGGTGCTTGTGCCGGGTGTCCTCGCGCTGGTCTTCGGCTGGCTCGCCTTCCGCAGCAGGGTCACCGGCGTCTATCTCTCGATCCTGACGCAGGCGATGACGCTGGCGCTCTCGCTCTACCTTTTCCAGAACGAGGCGGGCTTGCGCGGCAACAACGGGCTTTCCGGCCTGCAGAACCTGCCGGGGCTCGACGCGGTGCCGCAGGCGACGATCTCGATCTGGTTCTTCTGGGGATCTGCGCTGGCGCTCGGCCTTGGCTATCTGCTCTTCGCCTGGGTGGTCTCGGGCAAGATGGGCTCGGTGATCCGCGGCATTCGCGACAATGAAAACCGGGTGCGCTTCCTCGGCTACCATGTGGAAAGCTACAAGCTCTTCATCTTCACGCTGACCGGCATCGTCTCGGGGCTGGCCGGGGCGCTCTACTACCCGCAGGCGGGGATCATCAACCCCGCCGAGATCGCCCCCATCGCCTCGATCTACCTCGCGGTCTGGGTCGCCATCGGCGGCCGCGGGCGGCTCTACGGAGCGGCGCTCGGCGCCGCCGTGGTCTCGCTTCTGTCGAGCTGGTTCACCGGCGGCGGCGCGCCCAACATCAACCTCGGTTTCTACACCATCAACTGGACCGACTGGTGGCTGGTGCTGCTTGGTCTCAGCTTCGTGGCGGTGACGTTGCTGGCCCCCAAGGGGATCGGCGGGATCTTCGATCTTTTCACCCGCCGCCACGCGGTGCCCGAGCGGGTGGGCGATTTCGGCCCCGACAAGGGCGCGCGCCGCACGGTCGAAGGGGAGGAGGAGAAATGAAGACCCTGCTCGAGATGTCCGGCGTCTCCGTCAGCTTCGACGGGTTCAAGGCGATCAACAACCTCAGTTTCCGCATCGGCGAGCCTGAGCTGCGGGCGATCATCGGCCCGAACGGCGCGGGCAAGACCACCTTCATGGACATCATCACCGGCAAGACACGCCCCGACGAGGGCCGCGTTCTGTGGGGCGAGAAATCCGTCTCCTTGCTGAAGATGAGCGAAAGCCAGATCGCCCGCGCCGGCGTCGGGCGCAAGTTCCAGAAGCCCACCGTCTTCGAGGCGCAGACCGTGCGCGAGAACCTCGCCATGGCGCTGAAGAACAAGCGCGGACCCTTTGACGTGCTGTTCCACAGCAAGACGAAAGCCGGGGCCGAGCGGATCGAGGCGATCGCCGCCGAGATCGGCCTGTCCGACCAGCTCGGCCGCGTCTCTGGCGAGCTCAGCCACGGCCAGAAGCAATGGCTCGAAATCGGCATGCTGCTGGCGCAGGACCCGCGGCTGCTGCTGGTCGACGAGCCCGCCGCCGGGATGACCCCGGCGGAGCGGGAGCACACCACCGACCTTTTGCGCCGCGCGGCGCAGAAACACGCGGTGGTGGTGGTCGAACACGACATGGAATTCGTGCGCCGGCTCGATTGCAAGGTGACGGTGCTCTGCGAGGGCGCGGTGCTGGCCGAGGGCTCGCTCGATCACGTCACCACCAACCAGGACGTCATCGACGTCTACCTCGGACGATGAAGACACGCGCGAAACCGCAACGTCCCGCGAAGGACGTTGCAGATCTCGTCGAAGAGTTTTGCGGACGGAGCGAGACGCCATGCTGAAGGTCGAAAACCTCACCCTGCACTACGGGCAGAGCCAGATCCTGCACGGGATCAGCCTCGGGGCGGAGCCCGGCAAGGTCACCGCGGTGATGGGCACGAACGGCGTGGGCAAGACCTCGCTGCTCAAGGCGATCGCCGGGCGCCACCCCTATTCCAGCGGCACGATCAGCCTCGACGGCACGCCGCTGCAGCACCTCAACGCCTATCAGGCGGCCCGCGCCGGCATCGCCTACGTGCCGCAGGGGCGCGAGATCTTCCCGCTGATGACCGTGCAGGAAAACCTCGAGTCCGGCTTTGCGTGCCTCGAGCGCTCCGAGCGGGGCGTGCCGGCGCATATCTTCGAGCTTTTCCCCATTCTCAAGGACTTCCTGCAGCGCCGCGGCGGTGATCTGTCGGGCGGCCAGCAGCAGCAGCTGGCCATTGCCCGCGCGCTGATCACCCGGCCACGTGTGCTGCTCCTCGACGAGCCAACCGAGGGGATCCAGCCCAACATCATCCAGCAGATCGGTCGGGTCATCGCGCAGCTGCGCGACCAGGGCGACATGGCGGTCGTGCTGGTCGAGCAATACTTCGATTTCACCTGGGGGCTCGCCGACAGCTTCTACGCGGTCACGCGGGGCACTGTGTCGCTTTCCGGACAGGCCGGGGAGATCGATCGCGAGGCACTGCTCGAAAAAGTCTCAATCTGACCCGGAAACCCGGTAAGTTGCTGCATTGCGGCGTCTTTTTTCCTTGCCTAAAGCGGTTTGAGTCCCAAGTCTCGCCTAAGAGATTGTTCAACTGTTTATGGTTGTGAAGGGGTTTTCCAGGGAGGAGGTCTTGCTGCATTGCGGCAACTGCGCGCGAAAGCGCGCCCGCCCTTTTCCATGCTTTGCGCATCTTGCGCCCATCCCCTTCCGCCCGCTGGTTTGACGACCAACATGAGGAGGAAGACGATGACACCCATCAAACGCCGAGTTCTCGGCGGCACCGCCATGGCGTTGGCGCTGACCGCCGGGATGGCCCAGGCCGACACCATCCGGTTCTGGACCATCGAGGAGCAGCCCGAGCGGCTGGCCAAACAGGAGGCGATGGCCAAG
Source organism: Salipiger sp. PrR007 (assembly GCF_010499845.1). Taxonomy (NCBI): domain Bacteria; kingdom Pseudomonadati; phylum Pseudomonadota; class Alphaproteobacteria; order Rhodobacterales; family Roseobacteraceae; genus Salipiger; species Salipiger sp. PrR007. The sequence goes on from NZ_JAAGOZ010000007.1 coordinate 51,399, forward strand.
GCCTTCACCGAAGCGACCGGGCATGAGGTCGAAGTGATCCCTGTCACCGAAAGCGAGATGGGCACCCGCGCCACCGCCGCCTTCGCCGCAGGCGACATGCCCGATGTCATCTACCACCCGCTGTCCTACGCCCTGCCCTGGGCCGAGGCCGGGATCCTCGACCCCGATGCCGCCACCGACGTGATCGAGGAGCTTGGCGGCGCCACCTTCGCGCCCGGCGCGCTGAAGATGGCGGAGTTCGACGACGGTTTCGCCTCGGTGCCTGCCGACGGCTGGACGCAGATGATCATCTACCGAAAGGATCTCTTCGAAGAGGCCGGGCTCGAGCCGCCGACCAGCTACGCCAACGTCGAAGCCGCGCTCGAGAAGCTGCACAACCCGCCCGAGATGTATGGCTTCGTCGCCGCCACAAAGGTCGACGAGGCTTTCATGAGCCAGGTGCTCGAACATGTCTTCCTCGCCAACGGCGTCTCGCCGGTCGGGCCGGACGGGGTTGCGGAGCTCGACGAGGCCGCGACCACCGAGGTCCTGGACTTCTACAAGGCCATCGCCAAGGCTTCGCCCCCGGGCGATCTGTTCTGGGAGCAGGCCCGCACGATCTACTTCTCAGGCAACACCGCGATGACCATCTGGTCGCCCTTCATCCTCGACGAACTGGCCGGCCTGCGCGACAGCGCGCCGCCCACCATCAATGATGACCCGACCTCGGCCGAGCTGGCCGGCAAGACCGGCATCGTCACCAATTTCTCCGGCCCCTCTAATCCCGACGGCGCCGCCTTTGCCGAGCTGAACTTCCTCGGCATCACTGGCGATGCCAACACGGGCGTCGCCGAGGAGTTCGTCAAGTTCTCGATGGACGAGGGCTATCTCGATACGCTGGCCATCGCCCCCGAGGGCAAGTTCCCGGTCCGCCGGGGCACCGACGACGACCCCGAGCTCTTCGTAAAGGAATGGGGCAAGCTGCCGGTCGGCGTCGACCGCCAGGCCTCGCTCACCGACCTCTACGGCGAAGAGACCGTGGACGAACTGGTCGCCGGTCTCGACGTGGCGCAGCGCTGGGGCGCCGACGTGGGCCAGATGGCGCTGGCCTCGAAGATGGTCAACAGCCAGGTCGTGAACCGCGTGGTCCGCGCCTACATCGACGACGAGATCGATGCCGCCGCGGCCGTCAGCCAGCTCAACGAGGAACTCGGCGCGATCCAGTAGCCAAGGGCCATTTCGGGGCGCCGCCGAGGCGCCCCGCTTCTCTTTCCGACGTGCAAGACCGGAGGGTGTCCATGACGGAACCCGTTCCACCCAACACGGCCCGCCCGCCCAGGGGTATGGGCCCGCTCGCCCGCCGCGAGGCGCGGCTTGCTTGGGGCCTGCTGATGCCGACGCTGATCGCCGTGGCGCTGGTGGTGATCCTGCCGCTGCTGGCGGTCTTCTGGATTGCCTTCAAGCCCATCGGCCTCGCCGAGCTGCGCCCGCCCGCGCCGGTGGTGCGCGAGGACATCCGCGGCGACCTCGAGGAGGGCGACCCGGACGCCTACCTGCGCTACCGGCTGCGCAATTCCTCGCAGGACCAGAGGATCACCGGCGTCACCCTCACCGACAGCTGGCCCGAGGGGCTGAGCGCCACCGAGATGGACCCGCGCTGCACGCTTGAGGGCGCCACGCTGAGCTGCAATCTCGGCGACTGGGAGGGCGGCTTCCGCGATCAGATCCGTATTCCCGTCACCGCCGATCCCTCCTATTTCGAGGGTCCCGACGTGGAGGCGAGCGCCCCCGTGATCACCGGCAGCGCGAACAACGTCCTCACTTCCTTCTCGAGCTTCACGCTGGAGAATTTCGCCCGGATCTTCCAGGGCTCGGAATTCTGGTCGGTGCTGGGAGTGACCCTCTTCTACACCGTCTTCGGCACCGCGGGCGCGTTGATCTTCGGGCTGTTCGCCGCCTTGCTCCTCGACAAGAGCTTCACCGGACAGGGCCTGCTGCGCGGGCTCTACCTCTTTCCCTACGTCGCCCCGGTGATCGCTGTCGCCTTCGCCTGGATCCTGCTGTTCGATCCCTACTCCGGCTCGGCCAACGCGCTGCTGATGCAGATGGGGGTGACGTCGCAGGCGATCAACTTCTTCGGCGAGCGCCCCCTGGCGCTGATCATGGTCACGCTCTTCGAGGTCTGGCGCTACTTCCCGCTGTCGTTCCTGTTCATCCTCGCGCGCATGCAGTCGATCGACACCGACATGTACGAGGCCGCCGACATGGACGGCGCTTCGCCCTTCCAGAAATTCCGCTACCTGTCGCTGCCGCAGCTTCTTGGGATCCTGTCGGTGCTGTTCCTGCTGCGCTTCATCTGGACCTTCAACAAGTTCGACGACATCTTCCTGCTCACCGGCGGCAACGCCGGCACCCGCGTTCTGACGGTCAATGTCTACGAGCAGGCGTTTGCCCTGTCGAACATCGGCGCGGGCGCGGCGGTGGCGGTGGTGATCTTCTTGATGCTGATCCTCTTCTCGCTGTTCTTCTTCCGCGTGATGAGCCGGGAGGAGGGGTTGTGATGCGCGTCTGCTCTCTCTCAAGGCCCGAGGCCGGCGGCGGGCCGGGCGCCGCCCCCCGGACATCTGTCTCTAGACGAAGCAGGGGCACATCATGAACACTTTCCGCATCGGATATGTCACCGCGCTCTTGCTGGGCGCACTTTGGTGCCTGATCATCGCCACCACCGTGGCCGTCGCCATGAGCTTTGCCACCGGCGCAGGGTTTCGCCCCGTCTGGCTGGCGCTGCCACTGGGGGCGCTGATGGGGCTGGCCTGCCTGCGCTGGGGTGGGCACGGACGGCCCTTGCTGCCCGCGGCGCTGGCGCTTGCGATGCTCGGCCTCGCGGCGCTGTCCGGTCTGGCCCCGCTGGCCATCGCCCCAGAGGCCTCGGGTCCGGCGCGCTGGACCGGGCTGATCGCGGCCACGGGCTTTACAGCGCTTGGCATGTGGAAGATCCTCGAGAAGACGCCCGAAGGCGCGCTCACCCGCCATGTCTTCGAGGCGGCGGTGATCCGCTTCCTGACCGGCTTTGGCTACATCTTCTTCACCGCCATCGTGGTCATCCCCTTCTACGTGATGGTGATGACCTCGCTGAAGAACCAGGCGGCGCTGGTTCAGAACCCGCTGGATTTCTCGCTCGACCTGAGCCAGGGGCTCGGCCTCTTCCGGTCGTACGTCGAGCTGATGCGGGACTACAACTTCGGCAGCTATCTCTGGACGTCCTTCTACGTGTCGGTGCTCACGGTGCTGATCACCCTCGCCTTCGCCATCCCCGGCGCCTATGCCGTGGCGCGGCTGCGCTTCCGGGGCCAGAAGGTCTTTTCGCGCTCGATCCTGCTGATCTACATGGTGCCGATGATCGTGCTGGCGCTGCCGATCTACATCGCCTTCTCGATGACCGGGCTGCGCAACACCCTCTTCGGCATCGTGCTGATCTACCCGGTCACCACCATCCCCGTGGCGCTCTACATGCTGCAGGGCTACTTCCGCGGCCTGCCGTCGGAGGTCGAGGAGGCGGGGCTGATGGACGGGCTGTCGCGGCTCAAGGTGATCTGGACGATCACCCTGCCGCTGTCGCTGCCGGCACTGGCCTCGGTCTCGCTCTACGTATTCATGATCGCCTGGAACGAGTTCCTGCTGGCCTTCATGCTGCTCGACGATCCGGGCAAGTTCACCCTGACCCGCGGCATCGCTTCGCTGAACTCCTCGGAGGTGCCCCGGCAGCACCTGATGGCCGGTTCGGTGATCGCCACGGTGCCGATCATGGTGCTGTTCCTGGGGCTCGAGCGTTTCATGACCAAGGGGCTGACCGCCGGATCGGTGAAAGGATGAGCGGCGCCGAGGCGCCCTCTGCAAGACTGATGAGGAAAGACTGACATGGCTGGCATCGAGCTGAAATCCGTCGAGAAATGGTACGGCGGCGCGCAGGTGATCAAGGGCGTGGATCTTGCCGTGGAGGAAGGCGAGTTCGTCATCTTCGTCGGCCCCTCCGGCTGCGGCAAGTCCACGCTCCTGCGGATGATCGCCGGACTCGAGGAGACCTCGCGCGGGCAGATCGTCATCGGCGGCCGCGACGCCACCGCCGAGCCCCCCGCCGAACGCGGACTTGCGATGGTGTTTCAGAGCTACGCGCTCTACCCGCATATGTCAGTGCGGGAAAACATGGGCTTCTCGCTGAAGTCGGCGGGCGCGCCGAAGCAGGAGATCACCGACAAGGTCGACGAGGCCGCACGGGTGTTGAAGCTCGAGCCGCTGCTCGAGCGGCGCCCCAAGGACCTTTCGGGCGGGCAGCGCCAGCGCGTCGCCATCGGCCGCTCGATCGTGCGCGACCCCACGGCCTTTCTGTTCGACGAGCCGCTGTCGAACCTCGACGCGGCGCTGCGGGTGGAGATGCGTTACGAGATTGCCAAGCTGCACCAGGCGCTCGGCGCCACGATGATCTACGTCACCCACGACCAGGTCGAGGCGATGACCCTTGCCGACCGTATCGTGGTTCTGGAAGCCGGGAAGATCAGCCAGGTCGGCAGCCCGCGCGAGCTCTACGAACGGCCCGGCAACCTCTTCGTCGCGCAGTTCATCGGCTCGCCGAAGATGAACGTGATGCCCGCGGATGTGGAGGGGTTGCGCCTGTCCGAGCCCATGCCCCCAGCCGCCCGGCACCTCGGCATCCGCCCCGAGCACATCACACTGACCGGCCCCGGCGAGGGCCAGCTCGACGGCACGGTGGACGTGCTCGAGTACCTTGGCGCCGACACCTATGTGATCGTCGACTGTGGCGCCGCGGGAAAACTCACGGTGCGGGCCATCGGCAGCACCGCGCTGACCCCCGGCGCGCCCTGCGGCCTTGGCTTCGCGCCCGCGCAGATCCACGCCTTCGACGCCGGCGGCCTCGCGCTCCGCTGAGGGGTCTTCTGCACCAAAGCCTCAACGGGGTGTCCGCGCCAACGGACGGGGGCAACGCCTCCAAACGCACCGCTTGCCGCAAGCCCCGCCCGCGTGTCATCAATATCCCACCGAGGGGGAGGAGAGGACGATGCGCAGGATGGGCATGGCGCTGGTGGGGCTGACCCTGCTGGCCGGCGGCACCGCGGCGGAGACGCGCCTGCCGCGCGCGGTGAACGATGCGGATTACGTTGAGACGGGCGCCGAAGAGGTCGCGCTTGGGCAGCTGCTCTTCTACGACCCGCTGCTTTCGGGCAACCGCAATATCGCCTGCGCCACCTGCCACCATCCGCGATTTGCCACCTCGGACGGATTGAGCCTCGGGATCGGCGAGGGCGGAATCGGGCTCGGACCGGAGCGCCACGTCACTGCCGAGGACACCCCCGAGCAGCGCATCCCGCGCAACGCAACGGCGCTTTTCAACCTCGGAGCGCATGAGTTCACCACCCTCTTCCACGATGGACGGATCGAAGCAGACCCGTCGCGCCCCGGTGGCCTTCGGACACCGATGGCCGAGGACATGGAGCAGGGCTTCTCGGGCGTGCTTTCGGCCCAGACGATGTTCCCGGTGCTTTCGCCCGACGAGATGGCGGGGCATTACTCCGAAAGCGACGTCTCCAAGGCAGTGCGGTCAGGGCGGATCACCGGCGACGGCGGAGCCTGGGACATCATCTCGCGGCGGGTCGCGGCGGTTCCGGACTATGCCGCGCGCTTCGAGGCGGTCTACCCGCATGTGGCGCAGGGCAGGCCAATCCACTTCACCGACATCTCCAACGCCATTGCCGCCTTCGTCGCCTTCGAGTGGCGCTCCGACGACAGCCCCTTCGACGCGGCACTGCGCGGCGAGACGACGCTGGCCGGCGCCGCGGCAGAGGGGGCGGCGCTCTTCTACGGGCAAGCCGGCTGCGTGGAGTGCCACTCCGGCCCCTTCCTCACCGACCACGACTTCCACGCCATGGGCGCGCCGCAGCTCGGGCCAGGCAAGGCCGAGCGGTTCGAACACCACGCGCGGGACGACGGGCGGATGCGGGTCACCGGACGCGCGGAGGATCGCTTCGCCTTTCGCACGCCCTCGCTGCGCAATGTCCTGCAGACCGGGCCCTGGGGCCACGCGGGCGGGCATGACGATCTGGCGGACTTTGTCGCCGACCACGCGGCGCGGGCCGAGGGGCTGGGCGGATACGCCCGCCATGTGGTCCTGCCCGAACTGCCGGAGACCAAGCCCGATTGGACGGTGATGGACGACCCGAATGAGGTTCAGGCGCTGGTGGCCGCAGCCGGACCGGGCACGTCGCTGACCGCCGGTGAAATCGAGGCGCTCATGGCCTTTCTTGAAACGCTGTCCGATCCCGTGGCGCTGTCGGGACGCCTTGGCGTTCCGCACACCGTGCCCTCGGGGCTGCCGGTGGACCGCTGACAGAGCAAGCCTCAGGGCCGCTCGACCCGCATCACCTCGCCGGCGCGCGCGGGCTGCCAGTCGCCCGCCACGCCGTCCGGCCAGATCACCCGCAGCTCGGCCTCCGCCTCCGAGCCCATGCCGAAGTGCAGCGGCAGCGCGCTGCCCCCCGCGTGGCCGCCGCCGATGGTCACCTCCTGCGCCTGCACACCGGACAGGCTGCGCAGCTCGACCCAGGCGCCCACCGCCTGACGGTTCACGCCCGACTGCGCCGGCGCAACCCCGACCCAGCCCCCTGCCCCCTCGGTCACGTTGCGCCAAAGCTCCATCGGGGCACGGCGGTTGACCACCGCCAGATCCAGCAGCCCGTCGCCGTTCAGATCGGCCAGCGCCGCCCCGCGCGCGCGGTGCATGGTGGCGATGCCTGCCGTCTCGCCCGCTTCGGCGAAATGCCCGTCCGCCCCCTGCATGAGCAGCGAATTGGGATCGTCCATCGCCATGCCGGGCATCTGGTCGACGTTGCCCTTGGAAATGAAGAGATCCGCCCGCCCGTCGTTGTCGACGTCGCCGAACTCCGCATGCCAGCCGGTCGAGGGCCGCCCGTCGCCGCCCGTGTAGGGCCGATGCGCGGTCGCCCCCTGCGCATACGGCGCATCCTCGAACCGCTCCCCGCGATTGAACTGCAAGAGCTGGTCGCCCATCGAGGTCATCATCACCTCGGGCAGCCCGTCGCCGGTGAGATCGCGCGAGGCGATGCCCATGCCCCAGAGCGAGACCCTGTCCCAGTCGGTGCGCTCCTCGAGCGGCGAGAGACGGAACATCTGCTCGTAGCCGCCCTTCACGTAGTAGTGCCGGTCGTTCGACAGGCGCAGCTCGGGCGTGCCGTTGCGCCGCCAGTCCGAGATCAGCGCCGAGAGGGTGCACCAGCCGGGCTCGATGGTCTCTACCGAACCGAAGCCGGCCTGGCCGGGGCGGATCAGCGCGCTGCTGTCGCAGGCCTCGAAGGGACCGTCGGGGTCGAAACGGTCGACGTAATTGCCGACAAAGACCGTGGGCCAGCCCTGTCCTGCCTCCCAGGTGGCGGCAAAGGCGGTGGACCAGGCGTCCCGCTGCGGCAGCTTCCACGCCGCGGTGGCATCCTCGAACCGGCACTCGCCAAGCCCACGCAGCACGACATTCGGCCCCACCCGCAGCACGAAAAGATCGAGCTGCCCGTCGCTGTCCGCGTCCAGCGGGTAGGCGCCGGTGACGCCGGTCAGTTCGGGCAGCTCTCCAGCCTCGAAGCGCAGCGGCCCGCCCGTCTCGGAGCGGTTGACGAAAAGCGATGCGGGCGCGGTGCCCCCGGCGGCAAAGAGCTCGGGCAGGTCGTCGCCGTTGCAGTCAAAGGCGGCGAGCCCGCCGCCGACGAAATGCTCCCATCCGCCGGAATAGACGTGCTCTGCCGGCAGGCCCGCGCTCTCGTCGACAAAGACGGGCCCCGCCGCGCCGAGCGAGGGAACCAGCGCCAAGAGCACCACCGCCCGGATCATTGCGCGGCCATCTCGCGGCCCGCTCCGAGCATCTGCTCGGTCAAGGTCTCCAGCGCCAGCGCCGCGGCGCCGCGCGCCCAGACCATGTCGCCCCAGGCGTGGATCTCGACCTTGGGCGCAGCGCGGCCGGTTTCGATCATCATCGTCTTCATCTCGGTCAGCGTGCCCTCGGCATAGAGATAGTCGTAGCGCATCCGTTCCCCCGAAAGGATGATCAACTGCGGATCGAAGAGGTTGGTCACATTGGCCAGCGCCAGCGACAGGTAACGCCCGGCGCGGCGGAAAATCGAATGCGCCGCGGGGTTGCCTGCCTTGGCCTGGCTGAACAGGCTCTCCAGAAGCGCCCGCACCGAGCGGGTTTCAAGATCGGGCAGGTTCAGCGCCGTGCGCGCCTCGCGCACCAGCGCGTAGTCGGCGACATAGGCCTCGAGACAGCCGCGCTGGCCGCAGCGGCAGAGCGCCCCGTCGAGGTGCACCTTCATGTGCCCCAGCTCCATCCCCATGCCATGCGCGCCGCGATAAAGCCGGTGGTTCATGACAAACCCCATGCCCACGCCGTGCTCGATGGTGACCACAGCGAAATTCGACATCGTGCGCCCGGCGCCGAACCAGAGCTCGGCGAGCGTCACGAGGTTGGCGTCATTGTCGATATGCACCGGCAGGCCGAGCCGCTGCGAAAGCGTCGGGCTGAGGTCGGTGTCGCGCAGATCGAGGATCGGCGACCAGCGCACCAGTCCGGTGTCGGCATCGACGAACCCCGGCACCCCGAGGCCGAGCCCACGCAGCGAGGCCGCGTCGACACCGGCCGCGCCGCAGACCTCGCGCATCAGCGCCTCGGTCACGTCGCCGACCGCCTCCACCGACAGCTGCCCGGGCTCGCGCGGCTTGGAGGCGGTGGCGATCACCCGCCCCGAGAGATCGGCCAATACCGCGGTGTGATGGATGTCCGAGAGTTTCATCCCCATGACGTGATGCACCCCGGGGCGGACCTGCAGCGCCACCGCCGGCCGCCCACGCCCGCTGTCGCCGACGCGCGGCGCCTGGACCTCCTCGAGAAAGCCGGTCTCGATCAACTCGGACGTGATTGTGGTGACCGAGGCAGGGCTGACCCGCAGGTCCTTGGCCACTTGCACCCGCGGCACACGGCCAAGCGCGCGGACGTGCTCGAAAACCTGCTGGCGCAGCGGGCGCAGCGCCGAGTCCGGCGACTGCAGGAAGGGGCCGCAGCCGATGATTTCCGCCTCGTCGTTCATCCGCTGGGGCGTCCTGAATTCATTTATTCCAAAAACAAATTTCATCGCAAAATCCATCTCAAGGCCACATCAAGGGCACAAGGTCAGGGCTTCTGGCCGATATTTGCTCTGTCTGGCAATATGCGCGGGCAAAATTAATTTGACAACTGAATTTAAGAGGCTCAGGCTGAGCCAGCGCCGAGGGAGAACGGCGCATGCCCCACCGGGGCACCTAGGGAGGAAAACATGTACAAGACCTTGCTGGCCTCTGCGGCCATCACACTCGGGCTTGCCGTAACGGCATCCGCCCAGACCGTTGGCGTGTCCTGGTCGAACTTTCAGGAGGAGCGCTGGAAGACCGACGAGGCCGCGATCAAGTCGGCGCTTGAGGCGGCGGGCGCGACCTATATTTCCGCCGACGCACAGTCCTCGTCCTCGAAGCAGCTGTCGGATGTTGAATCGCTGATGGCGCAGGGCGTGGACGCGCTGATTATCCTCGCGCAGGACACGCAGGCGATCATCCCCGCCGTCGAGGCCGCCGCCAACGAGGGCGTGCCGGTGATCGCATATGACCGCCTGATCGAGGACAGCCGGGCCTTCTACCTCACCTTCGACAACGTCGAGGTCGGCCGGATGCAGGCCCGCGCGGTGCTCGAGGCTGCGCCCGAGGGCAATTACGTGATGATCAAGGGCTCGCCCACCGATCCCAACGCCGACTTCCTGCGCGGCGGCCAGCAGGAGGTCCTGCAGGAGGCCATCGACAGCGGCAAGATCACCATCGTCGGCGAGGCCTATACGGATGGCTGGCTGCCCGCCAACGCGCAGCGCAACATGGAACAGATCCTGACCGCCAACGACAACAAGGTCGACGCGGTGGTCGCCTCGAACGACGGCACCGCCGGCGGCGCCGTGGCCGCGCTGACCGCGCAGGGGCTCGACGGCATCCCGGTCTCCGGCCAGGACGGCGACCACGCGGCGCTGAACCGCGTCGCCCGAGGCACCCAGACCGTCTCGGTCTGGAAGGACGCGCGCGAGCTGGGCAAGGCAGCAGGCGAGATCGCCGTGCAGCTGGCCGGCGACGCGATGGCCAGCGACATCGAGGGCGCTGAGGAATGGACCTCCCCGGCGGGCACCACGCTCTGGGCCAAGTTCCTCGAGCCAGTGCCGGTCACCAAGGACAACCTCGAGCCCGTGGTGGACGCGGGCTGGATCAGCCAGGACGCGCTGTGCCAGGGCGTCACTGACGGCCCTGCTCCCTGCAACTGATCGCGGCGTATTTCTGAGCTGACACACAGGCGCCCCGCCGCGCCATCCGGCCAACGACCGGCAGCGCGGCGGGGACATCCAGGCAAACACCCCTAATCCCCCGAGGTCACCATGGCAGAGGCGAACGCCTCCGGCGCAGGGGCCGGCCGCAGGAACATCTTCAAGACCCTCGAATTCGACACCCGCCTGCTCGGCATGGTCGGTGCCTTCGTCCTGGTCTGCGTCGTGTTCAACGTCCTCACGGATGGCCGCTTCCTCACCCCGCGCAACATCTTCAACCTGACGATCCAGACGGTGAGCGTGGCGATCATGGCCACCGGCATGGTCTTCGTCATCGTCACCCGCAACATCGACCTCAGCGTCGGTGCGCTGCTCGCCACCTGCTCGGCGATGATGGCGATCACCCAGACAAAGCTGCTGCCCGGCCTCGGCCTCGACTACGGCAACCCGGTGATCGCACCGCTCGCGATCCTTGTCGGGCTGCTCACCGGGGGTCTCATCGGGGCGTTTCAGGGCTGGATCGTCGGCTACCTGACCGTACCCGCCTTCATCGTCACCCTCGGCGGGCTGCTGGTCTGGCGCAATGTCGCCTGGTACCTCACCAGCGGCCAGACAATCGGCCCGCTCGACGACACCTTCCAGACCCTCGGCGGCATCGGCGGCACGCTCGGCGTCACCGGCAGCTGGATCTTCGGCGTGCTCGCCACGCTGGTCGCCTGGGCCGCCATCGCGCAGGCCCGCAAGGCCCGGATCAATCACGAGTTCCCGGTCAAGCCGATCTGGGCCGAAGGCGTACTCATGGCGCTCTCGGCGGCGGCGATCCTCGGCTTCGTGGCGATGCTCAACGCCTACGAGGTGCCGACCCGGGTGCTGCGACGCGGCTTCGAGGCGCGTGGAGAGACCATGCCCGAGGGCTTCACCGCGGGCTACGGCATACCCTTCTCGGTGCTGCTGCTGATCGCCGTGGCGGTGGTGATGACAATGGTCGCCCGTCGCACCAGGCTCGGCCGCTACATCTTCGCCACGGGCGGCAACCCCGAGGCGGCGGAACTTTCGGGCATCAACACCCGCCTGCTGACGGTCAAGGTCTTTGCCGTGATGGGCGTACTCTGCGCGCTTGCGGGCATGGTTGCCTCGGCCCGCTTGTCGTTCCATTCGAACGACATCGGCACGCTCGACGAATTGCGCGTCATTGCCGCTGCGGTGATCGGCGGCACGGCGCTGGCGGGCGGCATCGGCACGATCTACGGCGCCATTCTCGGCGCGCTGATCATGCAGTCGCTGCAATCGGGCATGGCCATGGTCGGCGTCGACGCCCCCTTCCAGAACATCGTCGTCGGCATCGTGCTGGTGCTCGCCGTGCTTATCGACATCCTCTACCGCAAGCGCACGGGAGACGCATGATGGCTGACAGAACCGGAGCCCCGCTGGTCGAGATGCGCGACGTCTCGGTCTCCTTCGGCGGCATCAAGGCGGTCGATCACGTCACCGTCGATCTCTACCCCGGCGAGGTGGTCGGCCTGCTCGGGCACAACGGCGCGGGCAAGTCCACGCTGATCAAGTGCCTGTCGGGCGCCTACCGCATGGACAGCGGCGAGATCCTGATCGACGGCGCGAAGGCCGAAATCAACAACCCTCGCGACGCCCGCCGCTACAACATCGAGACGATCTACCAGACGCTGGCGCTGGCGGACAATCTCGACGCTGCCTCAAACCTCTTTCTGGGGCGCGAGCTGGTCACCTCGACCGGTCTCGTCGACGACGCCCAGATGGAGGCCGAAACGCGCAAGATCATGGGTCGCCTCAACCCGAACTTCCGCAAGTTCCAGGACCCGGTGAAGGCGCTCTCGGGCGGTCAGCGGCAATCGGTGGCCATCGCCCGCGCGGTCTATTTCAATGCCCGCATCCTGATCATGGACGAGCCCACCGCCGCGCTCGGCCCGCAGGAGACGCAGATGGTCGCCGAGCTGATCGAACAGCTCAAGGCGCAAGGGCTCGGCATCTTTCTCATCGAGCATGACATCCACAACGTGATGAAGCTCTGCGACCGCGCCTCGGTGATGAAGAACGGCAAGCTGGTCGGCACGGTCAACGTCGACGAGGTCACCGACGAGGACATCCTCGGCATGATCATTCTCGGCAAGCAACCGCGCGACTGAAGCAGCAGACACCCCAACGCGACACGAGGCACTCATGACGGGCTTCTTCGGAGACATCCCGAAACTCACCTACCAGCCGGACGAAGGCAGCGAGTTCGCTTTCCGCCACTACAACCCCGACGAGATCGTGCTGGGCAAGCGGCTGGAGGATCACCTGCGCTTCGCCATCGCCTATTGGCACAGCTTCGCCTGGGAGGGCGGCGATCCCTTCGGCGGGCGCACTTTCGAGCGGCCGTGGTTCGGTTCGGAAATGGACAAGGCCAAGATGAAGGCCGACGTGGCCTTCGAGATGTTCGACCTGCTGAACGTGCCCTTCTTCTGCTTCCACGACGCCGACGTGCGCCCCGAGGGGAAGGATTTCGCCGAGACCACGCGCAATCTCGAGGAAATCGTCGACTACTTCGCCCAGAAGATGGAAGGCGCGAAGACCCGCCTGCTCTGGGGCACGGCGAACCTCTTCACCCACCGCCGCTTCATGTCCGGCGCAGCCACCAACCCCGACCCCGAGGTCTTCGCCTGGTCCGCCGCGACGGTGAAGACCTGCATGGATGCCACCCACAGACTTGGCGGCGAGAACTACGTGCTCTGGGGCGGGCGCGAGGGCTACGAGACCCTGCTCAACACCGATCTGACGCGCGAGGCCGAACAGGCCGGGGCCTTCCTGTCGATGGTCGTCGACTACAAGCACAAAATCGGTTTCAAGGGCGCGATCCTGATCGAGCCGAAGCCGCAGGAGCCTTCGAAACACCAGTATGACTTCGACGTGGCCACGGTCTACGGCTTCCTCAAGCGTTTTGGGCTGGAGACCGAGGTTAAGCTGAACATCGAGCAGGGCCATGCCATCCTCGCCGGGCACAGCTTCGAGCACGAGCTGGCACTGGCCGCCTCGCTTGGACTGCTGGGCTCGATCGACATGAACCGCAATGACTACCAGTCAGGCTGGGACACCGACCAGTTCCCGGATAGCGTGCCCGAGGTGGCGCGGGCCTATTACGAGGTGCTGAAGGCGGGCGGATTTACCACCGGCGGCACAAATTTCGACGCCAAGCTACGGCGGCAGTCGCTCGACCCCGAGGATCTGATCCTCGGCCATGCCGGCGCGATGGACGTCTGCGCACGCGGGCTGAAGGCGGCGGCGGCATTGCTCGAGGACGGCACGCTCGAGGCCTTGCGCGCCGAGCGCTACGCCGATTGGGAGGCCGCCGAGAACAAGGCGCTGCTCAGGTCCGACCTCGCCAGCATCGAGGCGCGGGTGCGCGATCAGGCGATCAACCCCGAGCCGCGCTCCGGGCGGCAGGAACGCCTCGAGAACCTCTGGAACCGCTACGTGTGACCCTGCCGCCCGGCGCGCCTCGAAGCGCCGGGCGCGTCGCTGCCTGGCGGCGCCATACTTCCGCCGAACTGCGCTGCGAACTTCCGGCTTGCGTTCGCCCCGGCCTTGCATGCCATTCTGAGGACGACGCTTTTTCGCTTTCGGAGGTCGCCCCGATGTTCAGGTTCCCCTGCCTCGCCCCGCTGCTGATCGCCCTCGCCGCACCGCTTTCGGCACAGGTTCCGGCGGTGGATCTCGACGCCGTCGCACGCAGCCCGGCCTTCCGCTGGCCCGCGCGTCCGGGCTGGCCCAGCCGTCCCGATCATTCCCACCGCCCCAGCTGGCCCGGCGGCCCCGGCTGGGGAGGGAGCTGGACGCCGGGTTGGGGCGGCTATGGCGGGCTTGGCGTTTCCATCGACCTCGGCACCCGCGTGCCCGGTGCAGACGGATCGGTGCGCGAGCCGGTGATGACCCTCGAGCGCGACAGCCCCGCCCGCACCAAGCGAATCCGCAACACGCCCGGCGCCCCGGCGGTCAGCGCGCCGCAGGGCGCCTCCACGCGCCTCGGTCAGCCGCCCATCGTCGAACGCGCCCCCGCCACCGCAACCCCCGCCCTGCCCGGCCAGGCGCAGCAGGGGGTCGGCGAACTGAATGGCGGCGGCACGGCGCTGGGGCAGGTTCTCAGCTCGAACGGCGAGACCTACGTGCTGCTGCTCACCCTGCCCGAGAACCGCCTCACCTGCCTCGGCCAGCTCGACGGGCCGCCCGCGCTTTTCCCGAGCATGGGCTCGGCGCTGGCCTGCACCGATGGCGCGCAGGGAAACGCGCTCTTTGCCACGCCCGAGGACGGCAGCGGCAGCAGCGCCAGCTTCACCCTGGACGGCGGGCGCAGCGGGTATCTGGTGTTTCCCTGATCGACCCTCGCCACGCCAAGCCCGGCGCTCCTAGCCCGCGACCGGATCGCCCAGACCCATCAGTGCCCTGGCTCGCGCCCGCCGGCCATGCGCCGCGCCGAAGCAGGCGGGCAGAGGTGGCGTGAGGTGCGCTTCTGCTCGGCCCTCGGGTCGAGGGCCGAGCACAACGGCTTACTCGATGGTCAGCCCTTTGCGCCGCTGCGTTCCCGGCTCCTCGATGACCGGCTCCCGGCCACCGCGAAGGATCGAGTTTCCCTCGTAGAGCGTGCGCTGGTCGATGGCGGGGGGCGACAGCCAGTCGCTCTCCTTCATCTGCCCGCTCTGGCCGTAGGCGGCGAGCGCATTGCCGTAGCAGACCGCCCGCACCACCTCTTCGGACACGCCGCTCTGCAGCGCAAGCTGCGCCGTCTTGGCCACTCCAAGGCAATCCGAGATGCCCCAGTCGCAGGCACTGTCGACGACGATCCGCTCGGAGCCGTACTGTTTGAGCAGCTCGACCATCCGCGCGTTGCCCATCTTGGTCGAGGGGTAGATCGAGAAGCCTGCCCAGTAGCCGCGGTCGAGCACCTCGCCGACGGTCTCCTCGTTATTGTGGTCGATCACCACCATCGACGGATCGAGGCCCATCTCCTCGCAGACATCCATCGACAGGCTGGTGCCGCGTTTCTTGTCGCGGTGCGGCGTGTGCACCATGACCGGCAGGCCAATCTCTTTCGCCAGCGTCAGCTGCAGCCGGAAGTACTTGTCCTCGAGCGCGGTCTGCTCGTCGTAGCCGATCTCGCCGATGGCAACGACGCCCTCCTTGAGCGCGAACCGCGGCAGCCACTCCATCACGCCCTCGGCCAGCTCCTCGTTGTTGGCTTCCTTGGAATTGAGCCCGATGGTGCAGTAATGGCGGATGCCGAACTGTCCGGCGCGGAAGCGCTCCCAGCCGACGATGGTCGACAGGTAATCGACGTAGGTGCCTACGAAGGTGCGCGGCTGGCCGAGCCAGAAGGCGGGCTCGATCAGGGCCACGACGCCGGCGGCGGCCATGGCCTCGTAATCGTCGGTGGTGCGCGAGATCATATGCGCGTGGGGATCAATCAGCATCATGACACAAACTCCTCGATAACACGTCCCTCGGCCCGCGCCCGATCAAGCTGGGCCCGGATTTCCGGGGTTTCCGCAAAGGGGCCGACCAGCGGCCAGAGCTCCTCCATCACCGGCCGCCCGGCGGCCCAGCGTTCGCGCGCGTATTGCACGAGGATGCGCGCCAGCTCGGGGTTGGCGCGGTCCTTGAGGCCGGTGATCGGCCCCAGCGCCGCGCCGATGAACAGTGCCTTGAGGATCATGTGGTTCCAGCGGTGCTCGTCGAAATGGTCGCGGGGATAGGGGTTGTTGTGGGCGATGGCCTCGAACACCGGCTTGAGGTTCGAACGCAGCCCCTCGCCCACCTCGAAGTGCAGGCTCTCGGGCTCGGGATAGAGCGGCAGCCCGCGGTAGAGCGCGATCATCTCGGCGGCGTCCGAGGTGCGGCGCAGGTCCTTGAACGTCTCGGCAAAGGGGCGGTCACCCCTGTAGCTGAGCAGCCCCAGCACCCGCGCGGCGCCGTCGAGGCTCCAGTCGCCGGGCTGCCAGCCGGGGCGCGCGGCATCGGCCTCGGCCAGCTCGTCCGGGCTGAGGGCAAGGTCGGCCTTGCCAAGCCGCCGCGGCGCGAAGCCGAGAAAGAGGTGGAGGTCGCGCTCTGTCGCCCCGGGGGCGGCGAGCGTCGCGAGCTGGTCCTCGAGCCAGGGCCTCTCGGCCCCAGCACGCTCCGCTATCCATTTCTGCAAAAGGTCTTTTGGACTGGTCATCGAACTCTCTCCCAAATGGTCAATGAAACACTGGACGGGCGGAGGGAACGCGCGTCATAGTCGGCAAGTATTTTGTTGCTGGATATTTTTTGATCTCATGACACCGACTCTTGTTATTCTTGTCGTCGGCCTGACACCGAAGCTTGTCGGCCAGTTCACCCCCAACATCGCCGCCCTTGCCGCCCGCGGCGCTCTGCGCCCGCTCGAGACGGTGATCCCCGCGGTCACCTGCACGGTGCAGGCGACGCTGGCGACCGGCCTGCCGCCCTCGGGGCACGGCGCTGTAGCCAATGGATGGTACTTCCGCGATCTCAAGGAGGTGCTGCTCTGGCGCCAACCCAATTCGCTGCTGCAGGGCGAGAAGATCTGGGATGCCGGGAAGGCGCGCGACCCGGGCTTCACCTGCGCCAAGATGTTCTGGTGGTACAACATGTATTCGACCGCCGATTACTCGGCGACGCCGCGGCCGATGTATCCCGCCGACGGGCGCAAGATCCCCGACCACTACGCGCATCCGCCCGAGCTGCACGATGAGCTCGACGCCAAGCTCGGGCGCTTTCCGCTCTTCACCTTCTGGGGGCCGACGGCGAGCATCAGGTCCTCGGCCTGGATCGCCGATGCCACGCTGCACGTGATGGAGACGCGGCGCCCGACGCTGACTCTCACCTACCTGCCGCATCTCGACTACGACCTGCAGAAGTTCGGCCCCGATCTCGACCACCCCGAAGTGCAGCAGTCGCTGCGCGACATCGACGCGCTGGTCGGCAAGCTGATTGCCGCCGCCGATACCGAGGGGCGCCGGGTGCTGGTGGTCTCTGAATACGGCATCACCCCGGTCAGGGACGCCATTCACATCAACCGCGCCCTGCGCGAGGCCGGTCTGATCGCCGTCCGCCCCGAGGAACACGGGCGCGAAATCCTCGACGCCGGTGCCTCGGCGGCCTTTGCCATGTCCGACCACCAGCTGGCGCATGTCTACGTCAACGACCGCGCGCGGCTGGCCGAGGTCAAGGCGCTGATCGAGGGGCTGGACGGGGTTGAAGCGGTCTGGGACGAGGAAGGCAAGCGTGCCAATGGCCTCGACCATCCGCGCTCCGGAGAGCTGGTGGCGATCAGCAGGCCCGACCGCTGGTTCAGCTATTATTATTGGCTGGACGAGGCCAAGGCCCCCGACTTTGCCCCCACCGTCGATATCCACCGCAAGCCGGGCTACGATCCGGTCGAGCTGTTCCTTGATCCCGCCCTTCGCTTTCCCAAGCTGGCGGCGGGCTGGAAGCTGGGCAAGCGCAAGATGGGCTTCCGGCAGATGCTCGACCTGATCTCGCCCTCGCGCACCGATCTGGTGAAGGGCAGTCACGGGCGGATCACCGAGGACCCCGGCGACGGGCCGCTGGTGATCTCTTCCGAGCCGGGGATGCTGCCCGAGGGGCCGGTGCGGGCCGTGGACTTCAAGGCGCTGACGCTGAGCCATGTCTTCGACTAGGTCCCGGCGATCCGGCGCTGCAGCGCGCGGGTGAGGCCAAACCCGGCGACTGCCAGCAGCGCCGGGAGCCAGCCGCCGTGGACCCCGGCGATAAGCGCGGCATCGTAAAGCGAGATCGACGCGATCAGCAGGGTGACGGCCTTTGGCACGTCGCCCTTAGCCCGGCGGAAGAGGAGGCGCAGGGCACCGCCGGTGGCGACGAGGAATCCCAGCGCGACCAGCAGCGCCAGCGGCTTGCCCCAGCCCATGACCAGCACCAGCACAGCCGGGAAGGCGAGCACCGCCAGGGGCCAGGCGCGGTCCAGCCGGTCGTAGGCCTCCTGCTTGGCGGCGTAGGTAAGGCCGACCACATAGGCCATCAGCCCCAGCGCCCCCCAGAGTGCCACACCCGGAAAGGCGCCGGTGGCGGCAAGCGCAGCCATCACGTAGCAGAAGAACCGGGTCACCCCCATGATGACCGGCGCCAGCGCGGTGCGCTTGTGCAGCCAGTCGTAGAGGAAGATGCTGAGCGTCAGCAGCAGCGCCGAGAGCAGCGCCAGCCCGCCGAGCGGCAGGGTCAGCAGGACGCCGAGCCCGAGCATGGCAAAGGCTCCGAGGAAAACCGCGCGCTGCGAAATCTCACCCATCGGGATCGGCCGGTCCGCCTTCTGCGCGCGGTCGATCTCGGCGTCGAAGGCGTCGTTGAGCCACATGCCCCCCACGTAGAAGAGTGTCAGCGCCAGCGCGCTCAGCAAGATGGGCACGAGCGCCGCGCCGGGGGCGGCGGAGAGCGCCAGCAGCGCGCCCGCCATGGCATTGGTCCAGACCGTCGGCAGGTTCGACACGCGCCCCAGCTTGAGGGCGGTGGCGATCATTGCCCGAGCCGGTCCAGCACCCAGCCCAACTCGCGGCTGATCGCCGCGTCCACGCTCGAGGTCCGCAAGTCCGGGGGCAATACGTCCCATGTATAGGTCTCCACTTCGAGATGCGGTGAGATCGGCTCGGCCCGGTGCAGGTCGAGGATCTCCTTCAGAAAGTCCTGCGTGCTGTCGAAAAGCCCGAGCGAGCCAAGAAAGACCGGCACGTGGAAGTGCACCCGCCATTCCTCGCCATCGGCCTCGGCGCCGCGGGCCAGCGCCTCGGGCAGATCGGAAAAGGCGCGGATCGGACCCTCGCCGCGGCGGGCGAGCACCTGGTGCAGGTAGGTGGGCTCGGAATAGGCGGCGAGCGCTTCGCGGACCTCGGGGCTCACCTGCGCGCGCAGCGCCGAACTGAGCTGCAGCTTGTGGATCGGGATGCCCGCGCCCTGCAGCAGGGCAAGGCTCTGCGCCGGGTCCTCGTATTCCACCGCCGCGTGGCAGACGTCGTAGCAAAGCCCGAGGTGCGCGCGCAGGGCCACTTCTGCCTCCGCGCGGGCCAGCCCGGTCAGATCGGCGAACCGCGCCACGGCGGCGGGGCCGTAGAGCCAATCCTCGAAGAAGGCGACGCTGCCCGCGATCGTCTCGAGAAAGCAGAATGGCTCGGGCTCGATCGCCAGCGCCACGGTGACGCCAGTGCGCGCCTTGACCGCGACGCAATGCGCCGCCGCCTGCAGATACAGCTCGGCCATGGCGGCCTCGGCGCCCCCGGCCAGCGTGCGGAAGGTCCCCGGCACGGTGCTGAGGCTGACCCAGTCGCCGGGCTCGGCGAGCTCGGCCATGAGATCGGTGAGCCGGGTGGTGTACCGCAGCCGCTCGGGGTCGCGCCAGTCGGGCTGATAGACCTGCTCCTTGACCCGAACGCCGTGGAACGGTCCATAGGGGAAGCCGTTCATCGTCGCCGGCACGAGATCGTTCTCGCGCAGGAACTGCTTGAGCCACGCTCGGCGGTCTTCCCGGTCAAGCTCATCGAGCGCGTTCGACGACAGCCGCAGCCCTACGGCGAAGCGGTCATCGGGAGAGAGCTGCGCCTTCACCGCCAGAAGCGGGCCGGTCAGCGCGGCGTGGCAATCCTCCCAGGTTTCGGTGGCATGGATATTGAGGCAGTAGGTCAGGGTGCCAAGCCCGTTGCCGAGCTTCATGCCTCCTGTCCCTGTTGACGTGCCGCGCCGCGTGCCGCGAGCCAGACAAGGGCCTCGGCGACCAGTTCGGGGCGCATCTCGTGCACCTCGACGCCGACCCCGAGATCGGACAGCAACGTGACGGTGAGCTCGCCGCCGAGATGCTCGCGGAACTCCTCGAGCCCGACGAGGATCTCGAGCCGCCCGCCCGCGTCACGCCGGCCGAGATCGGGGTGCCAGATCGGCAGGCCGAGGGCCTGCAGCAGCGCCAGCACGCGCTCCTCCATCCCCGCCGGCAGAAGCCCGGCCAACACCGAGTAGCGCGCGTCAAGCGCGATCCCCATTGCCACGGCATCGCCGTGGCTGACGGCATAGCGGGTCAGACCCTCGAGCTTGTGCGCCGACCAATGGCCGAAATCGAGGGGGCGGGCAGAGCCGCGCTCAAACGGATCGCCCCCAAGAGCGATCTGCCGCATGTGCAGCTCCGCCGAGCGGCGGATCATGTATTCTTCGGCCTCGGGCGCGAAGTGCTTCAGCCGGTCCGCATTCGCCTCGAGCCAAAGGAAGAACGCAGGATCGCGGATCAGCGAGACCTTCACCGCCTCGGAGATGCCGGAGCGACGGGTCGCGGCGGGCAGCGTCTCCAGCAGGTTGAAGTCGTTCAGCACCGCCCAGGGCGGGGCAAAGCTGCCCGCGAAGTTCTTCGAACCCTCGAAGTTCACGGCATTTTTCACCCCGACGCCGCTGTCGTTTTGCGACAGCACCGTCGTTGGCACCCGTATATGCCGGAGCCCCCGGTGCGCCGTTGCGGTGGCCATACCCACCGCGTCGAGCACCGCGCCGCCGCCGACCGCGATGACATAGGAATGCCGGTCGATGCTGTGCTCAAGGATAAGGCGGTAGATCTCGAAGACCGTCTCGAAGCCGGCCTTTATCCCCTCCCCGCCTGCAACCGGCATCGGCGCGGCGACCAGATCGACGCCCTCGACGGTGTCCCGCACATAGGCGCCAATCGCGTCGGCAAGCGCCGGGCGATGTGCCAGAAGATCGCGGTCGACGAAGACCACGCAGCGCTGCCGGCGCGCCTCCGCCCCGGCGGCAAACACGTCGCGCAGCGCAGGGTTTTCCGGATCAAAGACCCCGCGCGTGAAGACCACGCGGTACTCGTAGCTGACCGAGAAGGCTTGCCTGACGGTCAGCGTGGCGGGCGCTCCATCCTGCGACATGTCTTGCGCGACGGGCGCGCCCACGGCCGCGGCCGCGTCAACGCCAGCCTCGGTGCGGGTCAGCGCCCCCGAGGCCGCCACCGCCCTCGCCGGAGCCTTGATCCGCGCATAGAGGGCACGCCCCGCCAAGCCCGCGATCGGCAGCGCCAGCGCGGCGCAGAGCGCAAGGAGGAACGAGTCGACCTCGAGCGCCAGCGCGCCCAGTGAGGCATAGGCGGCGGCGATGCCGAGATTTGCCAGCGCCACGACGCCAAGGAACCTGCGCAGGGGCAGGCCCGCCACCCCTGCCGCGATGGTCGAGGTCTCGGCCAGGACCGGCACGGCCCGCATCAGAAGCACCGAGCCGAGCGCGATACGTTCGGACACTTCTGCCGACCGCGCCAGATAGTCCCTTCCGAGCAGCCGACCGAGCGCGCGGGTGCCGCCGGTCGCACCGATCCAGTAGCCGAGAAGGCAGCTCAGCGTCATCCCGGTCCAGCAGGCAAAGGTGCCGATAGCGACGCCGAGCAGCGTACCCGCCGAGACGTTGACCACGCTCGACGGCACCGGAAGCACCACGTCGAGCGCCAGAGCCGTCACGATCAGCACCCAGAGACCAGTGGGGCTCTGCGTCCCGGACAGCAGGTCAATGACCAGCGTTTCGATGCGTCCTTCGAAGAGCAGGAAACTTGCCGCGAGTACGAGGGCCAGCATGGTGAGAATCACGAGCCAGCGCAGCGTCATGGAAACCGACATTACGAATACCTTTCTCGAACACAGCGCACCCCGGCGCGGGCCGGAGGCAGAAAATATAGCAGTATCAATCAATTCGTCTCAAATCGTCCGCACCCCGAGACGCAAATGTCTCGGTATCTGCACGGACGTGTTCTTACAGGCTAGGCAAGAGAAAGCGGTTCGCCTAGCCCCGAAATGTCGCAGTGGGCGCGAAATCCGGTTTGCCGCGTTCTTCGACCGATCGCCGGGATGCGGGTCCGAAAGCGTCCAGCCCGCCCGCATCGGCGGGTCTCCAAGGTGCAAGCGCCCCGCTCCTTGGCCGCCGGGCAGGCGCCCGCGCGCGGTGCCCGGCAAGGGGCCCGCCGGGCCATCGGGCGCACTGGGGCGCCATTGCGGATCCGCCAAGAGGGGTCGCCCTGGAAATGCGCCTTGGGCATCGAGGGAATGATGGTATCGGGTTGCGCGATCTGCGGCGATCTGCGTCAGGCACCTTTGTCCACGCCGGGTCAGCTCATCATCGCACCCAGGCTGAGCAGCAGCATGAGGATGATTGCCAGGCCGATCACCAGCGGCATCACGAAGCGCAGCCAGCGATCAAAGGAGACACGGCCTATGGCGTGCCCGCCCATGACCACGGCGAAGGTCGGGTTGAAGAGGTTCACCAAGCCGTTCGCGGATTGGTAGGCGGTCACCACGAGTTCGCGCCCCAGACGACGACGGACATCGCGAGGAACAGCCCGGTCATCTCCGCCATCCACCAGCCGAACCCGACAACCCCGATTATCATCACCCCGAAAGTCAGCCCGAAGAGCGCCAGAATGATGCTGCGCACGGGCGTAAGGGTCGGAAGGGCCGCGCCGGCCGCCTCGGACAACTTGAGGAAGAAGGTGCGATTTTCCTCCGCCATGTCGGATAGCAAGGAGGCAGCAGGATCGGCCTTCACCGTGTGGGCATAGCGCATGACGTGGACGATGCCCGACGCGAGACAGACCACAAAGATCAGCGCGCGCGGCACGATGCCCTGCGTGAAGGCGATGCCCGCCCCCTGCGGGGCGACGACGGTGGCAAAGGCGTTGAACGTCGAGCCCAGCGTGCCGATCCCGGCCCCGAGCATGATCACCGCCACTCCGGTCAGCGCATCGTAGCCCGCCCGGATGAATACCGGAATGCTCAACGCGTAAAAGGCCAGCGTCTCCTCTGCCATGCCGAAACTCGTTCCCCCGAGGGCAAAGGCGGTCATCAGGATGGGGATCATCAGATGTTCCCTGCCCCCGAGCCTGATCAGCAAGGCGCCGATGCCAGCGTCAATGGCACCTGTCCTGCTGACCACCATCAGGAACCCGCCGATGACCAGCACGAAGACCGCAACGTCCATGGCTGCGCTCGACGCGGAGCCCAGCAGGGCCGGATCCTACATGCCGGCAATCGGAGCAAGGATCACGTCGGTGATCCCCTGAGGGTCCGGCTCGACCGGCCGATAGCTCCCCGGGACGGGAGCCGCGACGCCGAGACTGTCGTTCATCTCGCGCGCATATTCTCCCGCGGGAATGACCCAAGTGAGCATCGCGAAAATCGCGATCAAGACGAACAGGATGGTGAACGCGGTTGGGAACCGGAACTTTGTCATCGTCCGACCAGCTGAATTGGGAAATTCGAAAATGCTTTGCGAGGGAGCGATCTTGCGAAGATACGCAAGCTTCGTGCGACTCCTAAAAGAAAATGTCGCCTATCCCTCGTTGAGCGGTCCCCTGCGCAGGCAGCGCGACAACAGCGAGCAAAAAAGCTCGGCGATCAAACCCCCGGCGATGGGCTGGGCCTTTGATTGTGCCGATCTCCGCGCCCGGGCTGCTGCGGAGCGGTGCCGCGGGCGAAGTGGAGACCGCCGGACTCGTGGCCCTCGCGCAATGCCTGCGCGGCAGCCACGGGATCGGCGGCTCCTTCGGGACGGTGCCTTCAGACGGCGAGCGCGTCGACCTTGGCGGCCTCGGCGAGGATCTCGGCGACCATGTCATCGGCGACTTGGATCGTCGTCTTGCGCTCTTTCCGGCTGGTCTCGATGATCTGCGCGACCCGGCCCGCGATCTGCACGAGACGGTCGGCGCGGTACTCCGGCCCGGCGTGGTGGACCTCTCCCGCGACGCTGATGATGCCACCCGCGTTCACCACGTAGTCCGGCAGGTAGAGGCAATCGCGTGCCAACAGTTCCTCGGCGACCGAGGGCTCGAGCAACTGGTTGTTCGCCGCCCCGCAGACGAGGCGGGCGCTCAGCTGCGCCACGGTCTCATGGGTGAGGATCCCGCCCAGCGCGCAGGGCGCGAAGATATCCATCTGCTGCGCGAAGATCTGCTCCGGCGGGCAAATCTCCGCACCGAGGCTGGCGCGGGCTCTTTCCACCGCCTCTGCATTGACATCCGACACCACCAGCTCCGCACCGGCGGCATGCAGCTTTTCCGCGAGGCTCCAGCCGACATGGCCGAGACCCTGCACCAGCACCCGCCGCCCGGTCAGATCGCTCTTGCCGAAGACCGCCTTCGCGCCGACTTTCAGGCACTGGAAGACGCCCTCGGCAGTAAAGGGCGAAGGATCGCCGCTGGCATGCGCGCCATGGTCGAGACCCACCGCGTAGGCGGTCTCCTTGGCCACATTTGCCATGTCTTCGGGCGAGATGCCGACATCTTCCGCGGTGTAGTAGCTACCGCCAAAGCTCTCGATCGCGCGGCCGAAGGCGCGGAAAAGCGCCTCGGTCTTGTCGCTGCGCGGATCGCCGATGATGACGGATTTGCCGCCTCCAAGGCCGAGACCCGCCATCGCGTTCTTGTTGGTCATGCCCGCCGCGAGGCGCAGAACATCGGTCCGCGCATCCTCGAGCGTGGCGTAGTTCCACATCCGGCAGCCGCCGACCGCCGGGCCGAGAACGGTGGAGTGCACGCAGACGAAGGCACGCAGGCCAGCCTCTTCGTCCTCGATGTAGACGAGGCGCTCATAGCCCGCGGGAGCCTGTTCTTCGACAAGTTTCAGTGCCATCTGGTCCTCAAAAACCGCTAGATTGGTGTCTGCGACAGTGTGGCACAGGAGGCGCGACGTTTTCGGCCAAACTCGGGAGCGGTTTCGTTCCGGCTGATACCTATTCGCTAGGCGAAAGCCATTTTGCGGTGATTGTCTCTACGAACCTGCTTATAGCGCCGGGGAACGCCTCGAATCCACGCGGCTGTCTAGCGGAATCAACGGACGGCTACACAACCCCAGCAAGCAGGAAATACCACATGCCGATTTCCCTCGATGAGCTTGACCGAAAAATCCTGCGGGTGCTGCAATCCGACGGCCGGATCACCGTGGTGGATCTGGCCGAGAAGGTCGGCCTGTCCCCCACCCCCTGCAAGCGCAGGGTCCAGAGGCTCGAGGAAACCGGGCTGATCAGCGGCTATATCGCCAAGATCGATCGCAAGGTCTCCGGCTTCGGGGTCACCGCCTTTGTCTCGGTCGAGCTCGAGCGCTCGGATGGCGAAGACGTGGAGCGGTTCCAGAAAGCCGTCTCGGGGATCGAGGAAGTGGTGACGGGCATGCTGATGACCGGCTCGCAGGACTTCCTGCTCGAGGTCCTGGTCAGGGACCTCGAGGAATACGAAGAGGTGCTTCAGAAGAAGCTGATGAAGATCGAGGGCGTCCGCAGCGTGCGCTCGCGATTTGCCCTGCGCAAGTTCATCGAACGGACACGCATCCCCTGACGTCTGCCGCGACCGCCGGGGCCTTCACTCCGCGGGCCCCTTTTCAGGCCAGGAGGTCCGGTCGAGCTCCAGGTCTGGGAAATCATCCGCGTAGAAGACCGGGCGATCCACTCCCGCCCGGACCTGCCTGGTGAAGTCGTCGAGGATCCGCGCCGCGATCGGGAACAGCATGGCGAGCGCCAGCAGGTTCACGATTGCGAGGATGCCCATCATCGGGTCGGAGAACGCAAAGACCGCGGTGGCGCCGGGGGCGACCGCGCCAAGCAGGACGATCCCGATAATCGCGAAGCGCAGGAAGTTGCGGGCCATTGGCGCATCGGTCATGAAGCTGAGTGCGTTCTCGCCAAGGTAGTAGTTGTACATGATGGAGCTGAACGAAAACAAGAAGATGGCGGCGGTCAAGTAGTACTGCGCCCAGTTCCCCACGTGCGAGACAAGGCTCTGCTGGGTGAGCGCGACGCCGTCGATGGCCTCGGCGCCCGGTGTGTAGACATCCCCCAGCAGGATGACGAAGGCCGTGCAGGAGCAGATCAGGATGGTGTCGATGAAAACCGAAAAGCTCTGGGTGATGCCCTGGCTCACCGGGTGGTGCACAAAGGCCGTGGCGGCCACGTTCGGCGCCGAGCCCAGCCCGGCCTCGTTGGAAAAGAGTCCGCGCCGCAGGCCCTGGGCGATCGCCGCGCCCATGCCGCCGGAGACTGCCTCGCGAAGGCCGAAGGCGTTGCCGACGATGTCCGCGATAACCCCCGGCAGCGACGTGAGGTTGAGCACGATCACCAGCAGCGCCATGGCGATGTAGCCGATCGCCATGACCGGAATGATCACGTCGGCGGCCTTGGCGATGCGGTGAATACCGCCGAAGATGACGAAGCCGGTGACCGCGGCGAGCACGAGCCCTGTCGCGATGCGCGGAACGCCGAGGCTGTCTGCCGCCGCGCCGGCAACCGTGTTGCCCTGGAAGGCGTTGAAGCCGATGGAGAACGACCCGATCAGGCAAATGCAGTAAATCACAGCGAGCCAGCGGTACTTGTGTCCGAGCCCATGCACGATGGCACGCGCAGGTCCGCCGCGGAAGTCGCCGTTCGGCGTGGTCTCCTTGTAGACCTGCGCGAGGATCGCCTCGATCATCGCAGAGCACATGCCCACCAGCGCGATGGCCCACATCCAGAACACCGCGCCCGGACCGCCGGCGGTGATCGCCACGGCGACGCCGGCAATGTTCCCGCCGCCGACGCGCCCGCCCACCGAGACGAAGAGCGCCTCGCGCGCCGAGATCTTGTTCGGATCGTCCGAGCTGCCATCCTTCGACAGCACCCGGAACATGCGTTTGAAGTAGCGGAATTGCGCAAAGCCGCTGGCAATGGTGAAGAAGCAGCCCAGAACCACCAGGAAGGGAATGAGCGCCGCCCCCCAGGTCAGATCGTTGATGAGTCCGAAGACGCTGTCGAAAAACTCCATGCGCGAATTCCTTCATTTGCCAGACACGGAGGCCAGGATGGGCGCGGTGCCGACCGCGGCCGGGTCTGTCGCTTGGAAACGGGAACGTGTTGAAATGCGGGGGCCAAAAAATGGCTGGTGATGCCGCAACCTTCGAGCAAGCAAGCATTTTCGACAACCCTCGTGACCGGCTCCAAGAGGCTGCAGGCGGAAAACCACCGACCGCGCCCCTTGCCGCGCGGCGCTGCATGTCGGGACCGCTCGCAGGTTGTGCAGCGCCGGAGCGCATCGCGGTCCTTTCAGTGACCGAGCCCCGGCCGAGAAATCTTATGCAGTCTTTATAGAACAATACGCGTGAGCCGCGCGATCCGCGCCGACGATGGGCCTTTGCCGGTCCCGGCCGCCAGCTCCAGTTCAAACCGGCAGCGGCTGCCGTCTGGCGTCAGCACGGTGAGATCCTCGGTCAGCGCCGCCGACGCCATCTGATGCCGCTTGTAGGCCGCCCCGTAGCGCCTTGGCGGCAACGCGCGGTTGATGAACGCCGCGATGGCATCGGCCCCTTCTATGTCGCCGGCCACCGAGGCTGTCGACCAGCGGCCGTCCGGCTGGAACAGCTCCGCCGCGGCCGCCCCGTCCCGCCGGTCCACGCAGTCGAGAAACCGCATCAGCAGCGCGCGGCGCGATCCCCTGCCGGCGTAATGGGTATGCAGCAACCGGTGCGCAGCGGGTGAATTCGGCGCCCCCAATTCAGCCGCATAGAGCGCCTGAACCTCGCCGTTCTCATACGAGCGGCGGCGCGGCGCCTCGGCATCAACGGCATAGATGGCCGCAGCGCGCTTCTGCAGGATCTGCGGATCCATGGACTTCGGCTCGCCGCCGCCGCCAAGACACCCACCGACGCAGGCCATGACCTCTATGGCGACGAACTCCTCTCGCCAACCCTCCCCCTCGAGCAGCCTTTGCGCCGCGGCGATGCCGTTGCACACGGCCACCGCGCCGATGCCGGGGATGATCGCGGTCTTCGTGCCGTCCCGGACGCCGCGCAGCGCCGCCCATTCGAGCGGCAGCGCCCCTACCATGCCAGCAAGGTGCGAGGCCGTACGGACCATGGCCTCCATGACCCCGCCAGACGCGCCGAAGATCTGCGCCGCGCCCGTGCTCTCTCCGAGCGGGCTGTCGAAGCGTCCCTCCTCGGACAGCGCTCCGAAGGCGATCCCGCGGGCCCGGATCATCCGCGCCAGCTCTCGGGTCGTGAGCACATGATCCACGTCGCCCGAGAGGCCGGGCCGGCGCGCCTCGTCCTTCTTGGCGGTGCAGGGCATGACGCTGACAACATAGGGCTCCGCCCTGCCCTCGGCGAAGTCGGGTCCAAGCGCCCGCGCGAAGCCGCTGCGCTTGGCGATCGCTCCGTGCATCTGCTGCGGCGATTTCGTCGTGCTCAGGTGCGGCAGCAGATCGGGCCGGTTGAGCTCGACCCAGTTCACCCAGCCCGGGCAGCAGGAGGTGAAGAGCGGCAGCCCCGCCCCGGCGCGCAGCCGCGCCAGAAGTTCGGAACCTTCCTCCATGATCGTGAGATCGGCGGCGAAATTGGTGTCAAAAACGTAGTCGAAGCCAAGCTGGCGCAGCGCGTTGATCATCCGGCCGGTGCTCACGGTGCCCGGGCCGAAGCCGAATTCCTCGCTGATCGCGATCCGGGTCGCCGGGGCGACCTGCACCACCGAAACCCGACGTCGCGCATCGAGCGCATGCAGGACATCGTGCCAGTGCGGCGTCTCGATGAGGGCGCCCACCGGGCAGACCAGCGTGCATTGACCGCAGGAAATGCACCGGGTCTCGGCCAGCGGCTCCTCGAAGACGGTGACCGGCCTGCGGTCGCCGCCGCGCCCGGCTAAGCCGATGATGAACTGCTGCTGGACGGCCTCTCCGCAGACGTCGGCGCAAAGGCCGCATTCAATGCATTTCGACAGGTCGCGCCAGATGCTCGGCGAGGTGTGGTCGGTGGAGAGATCGTCGGCAGGAGGCGCGTTTTCCCCGGGCAATTCTGGCCAGAGGTCCTGCCACTGGTTTTCCCTGACCAGCGTCTGGAGCTGGCAAGCGCCGTCGATCTCGCAGCGCAGGCAGTCGTCGGGATGTCGCGCCAGCAACCAGGCCGCATCGGCGCGGCGGAAGGCCTGCAGCGCGTCGGTGTCCGTGTCGACAACGTCGCCCTCCTGCGCCGGGGTCCGGCACGCTGGCCGAGGGTGACGCGCGCCCGCGACCTCGACGAGGCACATGCGGCAGGTGGCATGGGCCGGAAGGGAGGGATGATGACAGAGCGTGGGGATGTGGACGCCCGCACCCCTCGCCGCCTCGAGCAGGGTGGCACCCTCCTTGACCTGCACCTGCCGTCCGTTGATCGTAACCTTGGTCATGCGGCCCCCTCCCGGCGTGACTGCCCCGTGACGTCTCCGGTGCGCGCGGGCGCCCCGGGCTATCTTTCGGCCTCGGCCACGTGGCGCTTCACCGCGAGGAAGCTGTCCGGGGTTACCGAGATGCTGTCGATTCCCGCCTGCACCAGAAGCTTTGCGAACTCGGGGTGATTGCTGGGCGCCTGCCCGCAGAGGCCGATCTTGCGCCCGGCCTTGCGCGCCTTGGCGATCGCCGTCTGGATCATCCAGAGCACCGCCGGGTCGCGCTCGGAAAAGAGGCTGGCCAGCGCCTCGAAGTCGCGGTCGACGCCAAGGGTGAGCTGGGTAAGATCGTTGGAGCCTATGGAGAAGCCGTCAAAGCGCTCCGCAAAGGCTTCGGCCTCGATCACGTTCGAGGGGATCTCGCACATCACGTAGACCTCGAGCCCATCCTCGCCGCGCCTGAGCCCGTTCTCGGCCATCACCTCGAGCACCCGGTCCGCCTCGCCGACGGTGCGGCAGAAGGGGATCATCACCACGGCGTTGCGAAAGCCGATGGTTTCGCGCAGGCGGCGGATCGCGCGACATTCGAGCGCGAAGCCGTCTCGGTAGGCCTCGGAGTAGTAGCGCGAGGCACCGCGGAAGCCGATCATCGGGTTCTCTTCACGCGGTTCGAACGCCGCGCCCCCAAGCAGCCCGGCGTATTCATTTGTCTTGAAATCGCTCATCCGGATGATCGCCGGGTTCGGGTACCAGGTGGCGGCGATGCGCGAGAGGCCTCGGGCGAGCGTCTCGACGAAATACTCGGTCCGGTCGGCATAGCCGCGGGTGAGCCTGTCGATGGCGTCGCGATCCGGCCCGGCGGGCAGGCGGTCGTAGCGGGTCAGCGCCAGCGGATGCACCTTGACCTCGTTGGAGATGACGAACTCCATCCGCGCCAGCCCGACGCCATCCGCCGGCAGCCGCCACCAGCGCGTCGCCGCTGCGGGGTTGGCCATGTTGAGCATCACCTTGGTGCGGGTCTGCGGAACCTCGTCGAGCCGTGTCTCCTCGACTTCGAACTCCGCCTTCCCGGCGTAGATCACCCCCTCGTCACCGCCCGCGCAGGAGACGGTGATCGCCTGCCCGTCGTGCAGCAGATGCGTCGCCTGCCCGGTGCCGACGATGGCCGGAACGCCCAGTTCGCGGCTGATGATCGCCGCATGCGAGGTACGGCCTCCGTGGTCGGTGACGATCGCGGCGGCGCGCTTCATGATCGGCACCCAGTCCGGGTCGGTGGTCGAGGTGACCAACACGGCACCGTCGCGGAAACGGCCGATGTCGGCGGCGCTCTCGATCAGGCAGACCTCGCCCGTCGCCACCGCGCTGCCGACGCTGAGCCCGCGCAGCAGCGCCTCGCCGGTCGTGCCGAGCCGATAGCTGCGGAAGGCGTGGCCCCCGCTGCGCGACTGCACCGTCTCGGGCCGCGCCTGCACGATGTAAAGCGGCCCGCCCTGCCCGTCGCGGGCCCATTCCATGTCCATAGGCTGGCCGTAGTGACGCTCGATCCTCACCGCCATGCGCGACAGCTCGAGGATTTCGGCCTCAGACAGCACGAAGCTCTCTCGCTCGGCCCTTGAAGTCGGCACCGTCCGGGTCGGCGTCTCTGGCCCTGCGCCGTAGATCATCTTGATCTCCTTGGCCCCGAGCGCCTTGTGCAAAATCGGCACGCGGCTCTCGTCGTCGAGGAAGGGCTTGTAGACTTGATACTCGTCGGGGCTCACCGCGCCCTGCACCACGGTCTCGCCCAGGCCCCAGGCGGCGTTGATCAGCACCAGCTTGTCGAAGCCGCTCTCCGTGTCGAGCGAGAACATGACACCCGAGCCGCCCTCGTCCGAGCGCACCATCAGCTGCACGCCGATCGAAAGCGCCACGGCGAGATGATCGAACCCCTTGATCTGCCGGTAGGTGATGGCGCGGTCGGTAAAGAGCGAGGCATAGCAGCGGCGGCAGGCGTAGAGCAGCGCAGCCTCGCCGCGGATATTGAGGAAGGTCTCCTGCTGGCCCGCGAAACTGGCGTTGGGCAGGTCCTCGGCGGTGGCCGAGGAGCGCACGGCGACGGCGGGCTCGGGCATCCCGGCGCGCTCGGCCAGCGTACGATAGGCGGCGCGGATGGCCTGCTCGATGTCAGGGGGCCATGTCCCGGCCGCCACCGCCGCGCGGATCCGGCGCCCCGCCTCGGGGAGCGTGAGCCGCCCGTCGGCGAGCTGTCCGAGCGCAGCGGCCAGCACCGCCTCGAGGCCGTTGGCGGCGATGTAGCTGCGGTACGCCCCGGCGGTCGTGGCAAAACCCGGCGGCACGCGGATCCCCTGGCTGCCGAGCCGCGCCACCATCTCGCCAAGCGAGGCGTTCTTGCCGCCGACCTCGGGCAGGTCGTCTCGGGTGAGGTCCTCGAACCAGGTCAGAAGCGGTCCACCGCTATGCGCGTGATCATCCATCCCCTTGTCCTCCGTTGACACTGCGAAGCGTGCGGCAGCCCCGCCCGCCCCTCAAAGCTCGAATTCCTCTCCCATGGCGGGCATCCGGACCGAGCCGCCTGTCAGCTCCCTGCCGAAGGCCTCCATCGCCTTTGGCTCCCCATGCACCAGGAACGTCTGTTTCGGGTTGCCGAGACCTGCGTGCCAGGCGCTCAGAGCGCTCCTCCCGGCATGGGCCGAGAAACCGTTGATCGTATGGACCTGCGCCCGCACGGGGATCTCGTCGCCGAAGAGCTTCACCCGCGACGCCCCATCTATGATGATCCGCGCCAGCGTGCCTTCGGCGGCGAACCCGACGAAGATGATGCTGGACTCGGGATGGGTGAGCGTGTGGCGCAGGTGATGGCGGATCCGCCCGCCGGTGCACATGCCCGAGCCAGCCATGATCAGCGCCCCGGAGCGGATGCCGTTCAGCTCCATCGAATCCTGGGCCTCCTGGGTGAACTGCAACCCGGGCACCTGGAAAGGATCCTTGCCGGCGTGGATCATCCGTGCGGGTCCCGGGCCCATCGCCTCGGGATGCCGGCCGAAGATCCGCGTTGCCGAGATCGCCATGGGGGAGTCGAGATAGACCCTCAGGCCGGGCTTGATGTACCCCGCGTCCAGCCCCTCGCGCAGGTACCACAGGAGTTCCTGCGCCCGCTCCAATGCGAAGGTCGGGATGATGATGTTGCCCCCGCGCGCTTGGGTGGCCCGGATCGCTGCGTGGAGTTCCTCGACCGAGTCGGCGAGCGAGCGGTGGTCCCGGCCGCCATAGGTCGTCTCCATCACCACCACATCAACACCGGCAGGCGGCGCCGGATCGTTCAGCAGCACGCGCCCGCCCGGCCCGATGTCGCCCGAGAAGAGCACCCTGCGCCGCCGCGTGCCTTCGGTGATCTCCAGCAGGATGGACGCCGAGCCGAGGATATGCCCCGCGTCGAAGAAGGTGGCGGTGATCCCGGGGAAAAGCTGGGTGGCCGTGCCGTAGTGCGCCGGGCGCCCGAAGCGCCGCACGGCGTCGAGCGCATCGAGCCGGTCGTAGAGCGGCTCGTACCGCCTCCCCTGCCTGCCCTTGCGCCGGTGCCTCCGGGCGTCCTCCTCGTGAAGATGGGCGGAATCCATCATCAACAGTTGCCCCAGGTCACGGGTCGCGGCGGTTGCCACGATCGGGCCGGAGAAGCCGCGCTTCACCAGCAGCGGAATGCGGCCGCAGTGATCGAGATGGGCATGGGTCAGAAGCAGCAGGTCGATCTCTGCCGGGTCGAAGCCGAAGCCGGACGCGTTCTCGTCGTGCAACTCGTGCGCGCCCTGAAACATCCCGCAATCGATCAGGATCTTGCGTCCCGCCGCCTCGACGAGGTGGCACGATCCGGTCACCTGCCGCGCGGCCCCATGAAACGAGAGCTTCATTGGCCTTCCTCCCGGGCGGCGGGGTCCGATCGGATCCCCCGCCCTGTTGAATTCCCACCCTTCCCCTCACGCGCCATGGGCGTCCTTCGGCTTGTCGATCCCCAGCGCCCGCATCATCAGGCTTTCTTCGAAGGACTCGGCCTTGCCGGAGCGGACCTTGCGCAGGAAGCACGTCTCGAAGCCCATCTTCGCATGGTGCTCGCTCGCCCGAGGCGGCCCGGTTCACGTTCAGCGGCGGGATCTGCGGCTGCGCGACCGCAGCTCGCGGGCCATCTCAGGACCACCGAGCCCGGCCCCAGGAACGAGAACTTGTGCCATTGCGAACTCTCCCAGAACGCGCGCCTGCGTTGTTATTCCTCTTGGCAGGGTGCCACCCTCGAGCGGGCCGCGATATGACACGGATCAAGCGTTGGCCGGAATCCGCAGCGCCTCGGATGGGCCGTGCCCAGACCGGCGAAATCTCTGAATTGGCCGGAGAGTATCACACCCAAGGCGACTGCGATCCACCTCGTGCCACTGGTGGATCGCTGCAAATCTGCACAGATCAGGGTTTGGCCGGAACTCGTCTGCGAAACACTTGCTCTCCTACCGCGTGCGTAGAGACTGCGAGCTAGCCCGCCGCCAGCGCGAAGCAGCGCGGGAAGGAGGCGGCAAAGGTCGCGCCGTGGCCAAGCCCCTTCAGCACCTCGAGCTGGACATGCAGGTCGCTCCGCACCGCCAGCCGGGCCGCCATCTCGAGCGTGTCCGGGTTCGGGCGGGGCGCCTCGGGCTCGGGCGTGCCCGAGCGATGCTCGCTGTCGCCCAGCATCATCAGAACCTCGGCCCGGCCGGCGGCGAGCCGCGGCGCTTCGGCCTCCATCGCAAAGAGCCTGCGCCCGCCGAAGCCCGTGGTCGCGCTGATCGGCATGTAGGCACGGAAGGCCGCGGGCTTGGACAGCAGCGTCGCCAGCGCGAAGACCCCGCCGTAGGAATGCCCCCAGAGGCTGCGCCGCGCCGGATCGAGCCGAGCACGCTCGGCCAGCACCCGCGCCAGCGGGCCGAGCAGACGCGCCCGGAACGCAGCCTCGCCGCCGAACTCCCAGTCGCGCCCGCGACCATGCATCGGGTCCTCGAGCGGCACGGGGGTGTAATCGCGCGCACGCGAGGCGCCGTCGAAGGCCTCTTTGACCGGGTAGCCGATACCCACGACCGCAAGCCCCGGGTAGGCCTCGAGAATTGCCGCATCAAGGCGGCTAAAGGCAGCGTTGCCGTCAAGCATCCAGAGCGATGGCCAGCCTTGCGACGGGGCCGCGCCGCGCGGGAGGGCAAGGAAGAGGCGGTAAGTCAGACCGTCCGCACTCACGTCGACACGCGAGAGCTCGTGGCTTGCGGGGGGTGTGTCGAAGAGCGGGAATTCGGCGGCGGGCTGCTGCCGCTGCGCCAGCACCGGGAGGGCGGGGCAGCCTGCAAAAGCGGCAAGCGTGGTCAGGAAGCGTCTGCGGTCTGGGATCATTCACCATCTCCTTGAAAATCCAGGGGCTGGCGAAAGGCTGGCTTTGCAGTGTGGTCTAGCCGAGGCGCGCGGGCCTGGCAATCGGTGCGACCGGCTGAGCGGGATCAGTCCACGTGGCGCAGGAAGAGCGCGGCGTCGCGCGGGGCCTCCATCGCCCAGTCCATCTGAGCGTCGGTCTCGACGGCGCAGGGCCGGACGTGGCGGAGCCGGGCCAGCGCCTCGTCGGGCGCCTCGCCGGCCTCGATCATCAGCCGCAGCGCCACCATCCCCGAACGACCGCAACCGCCCCGGCAATGCACGAGCACCCGGCCACCGCCCGAGAGCGCCTGCCGCGCCTGCGCGCTGACCTCGGGCCAGAGGCCGCGCATCTCCTCGGACGGGGTGCCGAAGTCGGGGATCGGCAGGTGCAGCCAGCGCGAACCGTGGTCCCGCACGTGCACCCCCAGCAGCGCCGCGTCCGCCGCCTCCATCTCGGCCCGGCTGACGAGGGTGATGACGATGGCCGGGCGCCATTCGGTCACATGCGCCATGTCCCCGGCAAAATCCCCGCCGCCGCCCGGCAGGGGCGAGATCGCGAGAATGCCCTCGAGGACAGAAAGCGCGTGGATCATCATCAGGTCAGATGTCTCCTGAGAAGGTGTCACAGGCCGAGATATTGCCCGCCTCGTAGCCCCGCGCGAACCAGCCCGAACGCTGCGCGCTGGTGCCGTGGGTGAAGGTATGCGGCTGCGGCACCCGCCCTGCCCGCTTCTGCAGAAGGTCGTCGCCGATCATCTTGGCGGCGTTCAACGCCTCCTCGACGTCTCCGGGCTCGAGGAGGCCGTCGACATGGGTGGCCCAGACGCCGGACAGGCAGTCGGCTTGCAGCTCAAGCCGCACGGTCAGCGCATTGGCTTGCGCCTCGCTCGACTGCTGGCGGATTTCCTCGACCTGCGGAAGGATCCCGAGCAGGTTCTGCACGTGGTGCGCCACCTCGTGGGCGATCACGTAAGCGGCGGCAAAGTCCCCCTCGGCGCCGAGCTGCTGCTCGAGCGTGGCGAAAAACTCGGTGTCGAGATAGGCCTGCTGGTCGAGCGGGCAGTAGAATGGCCCCGTCGCGCCGCTGGCGCCACCACAGGGCGAGGCGGTCTGGCCAGAGAAGAGCACCAGCACCGGCGGCGTGTACTCGCGGCCCGCCTGCTCGGGCAAGAGCTGGGTCCAGACCTCCTCGGTGGTGGCCAGCACCTGCGAGGCGAATTCGCCGGCGAGTTTTTCCTGCGGAGTCAGCTCGCGCGGCTCGCTAGAGGTCTGCACCGTGCTGTTGTTCAGAAGCGGGGTGACATCGACCCCGGCGAAATAGCCGATCGCCAGGACGACCAGCAGCGCGATGCCCCCGAGCCCGCCCCCCACGGCGACGCGGCCCCCGGACCGACGGCGGTCCTCGACATTGCTGCTTCGGCGCACTCCTCTGAGACGCATGACTAAATTCCTTATATGAAAATACGTGCGGCAGCCCTGATTGTAGGGGCTGCCGCGGCTTTGTGAAACAGAATTTCCGGCTTGGGCGAAGCGCGCGGCGGCCGGGCCGGGATCAGACGACCTGCCCCGGATGCGCCTCGGCCCAGCCTTGCAGGACGACGGCAAGATCGGGTCTGCCGACCAATGCGATGGCCTTGCGCGGAAGCGCGACGCCATGCTCGAGCAGAAGCTTCAGGCAGGCGAGGTGATCTCGGCCTTCGGCCTTCGGCGCGTTCTCGGCCCCGTGCAGCAACGTGCCGAGCAGCGTGCCGCCAAAAGCGTTCACGTGGCTCATGTCCGGACGCAGATCCAGGAAATGCGCCATTATCTGGGGATAGCCCTCCCAGGCAGCGGCCTGCACCGGGGTCACGCCATCAACTCCGTCCGGCGCATCATATGGCAGCCCGAGCGACACCAACGCCTTGATCTGCGCCAGCCGGTCCGGCCGACCCGCGAGCCCGCGCAGCAACCCGTCGTAGGCAGGCGGCAGCGCCTCGGGGTCGATGTAGGCACCCGGAGTGCCCCGCCCCTCCGCGGCCTCTGCCATGAGCGCCTCCTCGCGGGACAGCGCGGCGGTGATGCCCCGCGCCTCCAGCGCCTCGACCAGCGCGCGGCTGCCCAGCACCCGGGCGTAGGCATAGGGCGAGACCCAGCGCCACTCGCGCACCGGATCGGCGCCGGCCTCGAGCAGCAGCTCCACCATGCGCCGGTCGCAGCCGCGCCGCGCCGCCTGATGCAGCGCGGGGATGGTCTGCGCCTCCTCGTCGAGCGTCGCGCCATGGGCGAGCAGAAGCTCCACGGCGCCGTGGTCGTTGAAGTCGAGCGCCCGCAAGAGCGCGTTGGTGCCCTGCGGCTTCGCCCCACGCTCGAGCAGCAGCTTCAGCCCGTCCAGCGTGCCCATCTCCGCCGAATGGTAGAGCGACTCGCCATCGTCGGGAGACGCGCCGTGATCCAGAAGCCAGCGCGCCAGATCAAGGTTGCGCGCCACGCAGAGCGCACCGTAGAGCGCCGAGAGTTTCTCTCCCCCTGCTCCCTCCTGTGCGTCGTTCACATCGGCCCCCCGTGCGACCAGCAAGGCGGCGATTTCCAGCGTCGCAGGGCGCAGGTCAGGGTGCAGTTGGTGCCAACGCGAGAAGGCGAGGTGCAAGATCGGGCTTCGCGGCCCGTGCCGTTCGGTTGCAAGCCGAGGGTTTTGCGCCAGCGCGGCGCGCACGCCAGGCAGGTCTACCAGAGCGCATTGCAGGCCGAAAAGCCCATCGGCGAGATCCGGCGTCTCGGCCAGAAGCGCCTGCACCACAGGCATCTGACCATGGAACAGCGCGATCTTCAGCCGCTGGATTTTCGCTGCCCGGTCCAGGCCCTGGGTCTCCGCCGCCAGCTTGAGCTTGGGCCAGCTCTCGAAGCCTCGCTCGCGCGCGATGAGCTGCAGGAAGTCGGCGCGCCTGAGCTCGCGCCCGTCGCCGCGCGGCGGCAGCTCGCTCAGGCGTTGCCGCGCGCCGCGGTCTCCCGCGTCGTAGGATTTGTGAAGTCGGCGCGCCTCGCGGCGCAGATCGTCGATGGATGGGGTCGGCCCTGAAAAGAGCATGCCGGTGTCCTCCGTCATCGCCCAAGTGTCCGCTGGTCTGGGCAGGAGAGAAACCGAAGATATCAGATCGGTTCGAAGGCAGGTGCGCGCGCTTTCCGCGGACTGGGCGGCCCCCTGCGATCGGGCCTGATCGCCTCATAGCAGAGCGGCGGCGCATGGGGAAGTCCCCGCGCAACACATGCGCCAGGATCGGGGCCGCACCCGGCGCCCGCCTCGACGCCCGGCTTTACCTCGCCCCTCCCCCACCTTACCTTGGCCGCAACCGAAGGAGCGCCACGGATTCCATGACTGACGACAGCCCCAAGTACCAGGTACTCGCGCGCAAGTACCGCCCCGAGACCTTTGCCGATCTCGTCGGGCAGGATGCCATGGTGCGCACCCTGAAGAACGCCTTCAAGGCGGACCGCATCGCGCAGGCCTTCATCATGACCGGCATCCGCGGCACCGGGAAGACCACCACCGCGCGGATCATCGCCAAGGGGATGAACTGCATCGGCCCCGATGGCGCCGGCGGGCCAACCACCGAGCCCTGCGGTGTGTGCGAGCACTGCAAGGCAATCATGGAAGGCCGCCACGTCGACGTGCTGGAGATGGACGCGGCCTCCAACACCGGCGTCGGCGACATCCGCGAGATCATAGACAGCGTGCACTACCGGGCGGCCTCGGCGCGCTACAAGATCTACATCATCGACGAGGTGCACATGCTCTCGAACAGCGCGTTCAACGCGCTGCTCAAGACGCTCGAGGAGCCGCCCGCGCACGTGAAGTTCATCTTCGCCACCACCGAGATCCGCAAGGTGCCGGTGACGGTGCTGTCGCGCTGCCAGCGGTTCGATCTGCGCCGCATCGAGCCCGAGGTGATGATCGACCTGCTGCGCCGGATCGCCACCAAGGAAAGCGCCGAGATCACCGATGACGCGCTGGCGCTGATCACCCGCGCCGCCGAGGGCTCGGCGCGCGACGCCACCTCGCTGCTCGATCAGGCGATCAGCCACGGTGCCGGGGAAACCACCGCCGATCAGGTCCGCGCCATGCTTGGCCTCGCCGATCGCGGACGGGTGATGGACCTCTTCGAGAAGATCATGCACGGCGACGCGCCCGGCGCGCTGACCGAGCTCTCCGAACAATATGCCGAGGGCGCCGACCCGCTGGCGGTGCTGCGCGACCTCGCCGAGCTGACCCATTGGATCTCGGTGGTGAAGATCACGCCGGACGCCGCCGAGGATCCCACCGTCGGCCCCGACGAGCGGCTGCGCGGCTCGGCGCTGGCGGCCAACCTCGGCATGCGCGCGCTCACCCGCATGTGGCAGATGCTGCTCAAGGCGCTGGACGAAGTGGCTCAGGCGCCCAACGCCATGATGGCCGCCGAGATGGCGGTGATCCGGCTGACCCACGTCGCCGAGCTGCCCTCGCCCGAGGAACTGCTGCGCAAGCTTCAGGACACGCCGCCTCCGCCCCCCAGCCCGAACGGGCCCGGCGGTGGGTACACCCATGCACCCGCAGGCGCCCCCGCGGGTGGCGGCACGCAGGCCTACGCCAGCCACGTGCAACCGACCCATCCCGGCCCCTCCGGCCCCAGCGCGATGTATGGCAACGCCGTGCCCGCGGTGGCGCAGAACAACGCGCTCGCGCGGTATCCCACCTTCGAGCACGTCCTCGAGCTCATCCGCGCCAATCGCGATGTGAAGCTGCTGGTCGAGGTCGAAAGCGGCCTGCGCCTTGCCGCCTATCAGCCCGGCCGCATCGAGTTCACCCCGGCCCGCAACGCCTCGGGCGATCTGGCGCAGCGGCTCGGCACGGCGCTACAGCGCTTCACCGGCGCGCGCTGGGGCGTGTCTTTGGTCAACGGCTGCGAGACGCCGACCATCGTGGAAAAGCGCGACGCAGCCGAGCTGGCTTTGCGTTCCGAGGCCGAGCAGCACCCGCTGGTGCAGGCCACCCTCGCCGCTTTCCCCAAGGCGAAGATCGTCGAGATCCGCACCCCCGAGGCCGAGCAGCAGCAGGCCGCGGTGGAGGCCCTTCCCGAGGTCGAGGACGAATGGGATCCCTTCGAGGAGGAGTGATCGCTGCGTGATGGGGGAACCCCTGCGGCCTTTCCGGGTTTGACCTCTGTCACACCCGGAGGAGCCGCCATGACTTTCGACCCCCATAAGGCTGTTCACAAGGCCACCCTGCCCGCCCTGCGCGATCGTATCGGCGACGCCCTGCCTGCCAGCCGGCGCGAGCGCCTCGCCCCCGTCGTCTTTGCCGGCGGGCTGCTGGCCATCGGCGCGATGCTGATCAAGGCCAAGCCGCGCATCGGCCATGTGCCCACGCCCAAACAGTTCGGCGACCTTCCGCGCCGCTCTCGCGCACGTCGCGCGGCGCAGACCACCCGCGATCACATCGAGCCCTTCGC
This sequence comes from Salipiger sp. PrR007, assembly GCF_010499845.1. Taxonomy (NCBI): domain Bacteria; kingdom Pseudomonadati; phylum Pseudomonadota; class Alphaproteobacteria; order Rhodobacterales; family Roseobacteraceae; genus Salipiger; species Salipiger sp. PrR007. The sequence continues at coordinate 91,873 of NZ_JAAGOZ010000007.1, forward strand.
CCCGACCAATGTGACCGACTCGATCGGACGTTCGCTGATGCTCGGCGGCGCCGCGCTCTTGCTGACCCGCCTGCTCGACGAAGCCGCCGGACGCGACGGTAAATAGATTTGCCGTCTGCTCGGCCCGGAGCGACTTCCGCGCGGTAGCGCCCTTGTTTTGCGCAATTCCGGCGCCGCTTCCCTTGTCGCCCCGACGCACGATCCGTATCTAGGAGACAACTCGGACACAGGGCCCGCCGCGGCCCCAGACAGGAGAGACCAGATGTTCAAGGGATTGGGCGGTCTTGGCGACATGGCCAAGATGATGAAGGCCGCGCAGGAGATGCAGGGCAAGATGGCCGATCTGCAGGAAGGCCTGCACACCACCATGGTGACCGGCGAGTCCGGTGCCGGCCTCGTAAAGGCAACCGCCACCGCCAAGGGTGAGCTGAAGGGTCTCGACATCGATCCGTCGATCTTCAACAGCGACGACAAGGAAGTGGTCGAGGACCTGATCCTCGCCGCGATCAAGGACGCGCAGAGCAAGGCGCAGGACCGCGCCGAGCAGGAGATGCGCAAGCTCACCGAAGAGCTTGGCCTTCCCGCAGACATGAAGATGCCGTTCTAAGACGCCTGCCGCAGGCATGGCGCGTGGCGGGACAGAGCGGACCTTCGCAAGAAGGTCTGCGGCGTCCCGCACCGAGGAGTGACCCGGAAATGCCCGAGCGCAGCGAGATCGACGCGCTGATCGAGATGATGGCCCGGCTGCCGGGCCTCGGCCCGCGTTCGGCGCGGCGCGCCGTGCTGCACCTCATTCGCAAGCGCGAGCTGCAGCTCGCACCGCTCGCCGATCTGATGAGCCGGGTCGCCGCCACCGCCCGCGAGTGCCTCAACTGCGGCAATGTCGGCACAGCCGAGATCTGCCCGATCTGCACCGACGAGCGCCGCGCCAACGGCCAGATCTGCGTTGTCGAGGACGTGGGCGACCTTTGGGCGATGGAGCGCGGCGGCAGTTACAAGGGCCGCTACCATGTGCTCGGCGGCACGCTGTCGGCGCTCGACCGTATCGGTCCCGAAGAACTGCGCATCCCGCAGCTCGTGGCGCGGGTGCAAAGCGAAGCCATTACCGAGGTGATCCTCGCGCTCAACGCCACGGTCGACGGGCAGACCACGGCGCATTACATCGCCGACCAGCTCGAGACCCGCGTCGCGATGAGCTCGCTGGCTCAGGGCGTGCCCATCGGCGGCGAACTCGACTATCTCGATGACGGCACGATCACTGCGGCGCTCAACGCGCGCCGCAAACTCTGAGTCCTCGGGGTCACGCGGCTGTGACCCCCGGCCTCTGGGCGGCACCGCACCTTGGCGCTAAAGCCAGCGACATGATCCGCGCAACCGCCCCCCTCCGCCTCGCTATTCTCGCCGCTCTGCTTCCCTTCGCCGCCCAGGCGCAGGAGGCCACGGTCCCCGTGCTCGACCCGGCGCCGCTGTCGCAGGTCGACCTGCTGTCGCGCGAGATCGGCTTCGGCATCGGCCATAGCGCGGTGACCAGCCGGCGGGACGGGTTCTTCCTCGGTGGCTATGCGGCGGGCGGGCGCACCGCGCCGGATCACGCGCAGGACTCGGAGTACAACAGCAGGGGGCTGGTGCTGGGCTGGGGCTTCGAGAACGGGCTCTCGGCCTTCGCGGGCTACGCGCAGGGCGCGTCCTTTCTCGACGACGATGTCCACGAGGCGCGCATCCGCTCCTATTTCCTTGGCACCGGCTACGCGGGCTCGTCGAACGGCGTGAGCTACGGCGGCGCACTCTTCATGAGCCGCACCCACAACAAGCTTTCGAGCCCGGCCTCGGCCTCCGGCAGCACCGACCACGACGGCCGCACCCTCGGCCTCAGTCTGCGCGGCGAAACCCTTCTGCGCGAGGGCGCGTCGCCGGGCACCGGGATCGACCTCGTGGTGACGGGCGACGTGTTGCGCCATGCCACGGGCGATTACGAGCTTGCCCGCAAGGGCGGCGAGATCCAAAGCCGTGTCACCTATTCCACCGCCTTCCGCGCCGAGCTGGGCGCGCCGATGCGCGCGGTGGGCGGGATCCTGCGCCCCTATGCCGCCTACGCCGTCTTCGGCGGTGACCAGGACGAGATGACCTATGTCACCGAGACCGGCAGCCGCAGCTTCGACGCCAGTGAGCTGCTGAGCGAGGACCAGCTTTCGCTCGGCCTCGACTACGGCGCCACGGACGGCCGCGGGCTGGGCGGGCGGCTCGAGGCGGCCTCGAACTTCGCGGGCGACAGCGCCCTGCGCCTGCACCTCAGCTTCGGCTTCTGAGCCGCGCCGCGGCGCCGGCCTAGACCAGCGCCTCGGTTTCCCCGTCGCCTTCGCGGTCGAGCACGCGCGCAGGCGCACGTGCGGTGACCAGCAGCGCCGCCACGTCCTGCCCGCGGTCCTGCCGCAGCGCGCAGCCGGTCAGCGTCACCTCGGCAAAGCCCGCCTCGGCCATCAGGCCGGTGATATACGCCCGCGAATGGGCGAAGCGGCGGCTCTCGCGCAGCTGCACCGGGGCCTCGCCGAGTTCCAGCGTGAAGGCGATCTGCCCGCCTGGCGCCAGCGCCCCGGCGCACCAGCCGATCACCCGCTCGAGCGCGCCGAGATAGATGAAGACATCCGCCGCCAGGATCAGGTCATAGCGTGGCACGATCGCCGACATCTCGGCGATGTTGCGTTTCTCGAGCGCGTCGTAGACGCCCTTCGCCGCGGCTTCGGCCAGCATCTTTGAGGAAATGTCATAGCCGTCGAGCCGGTCGCAATGCGGCCGCAGCAGCTCGCCCATCAGCCCGGTGCCGCACCCGAGGTCGAGCGCGTGCCGCGCCCGCATGAAGCCCTGCGCCTTCAGCGCCGAGAGCAGCAGTTCGGGACCGCGGTAGTTCAGCTTGCCGACCAGCGAGCGCTCGAAGCGCGGCGCGTATTGGTCGAAGAGCAGCTCGACGAAGGCCGCAGGCATGCTCTCGGCCACCGGCACGCCCCGCAACAGGTCGCGGCGCAGCCCGGCGCCCAGCGGATCGCGGGGGTCGGCGGCCACGGCCTTGTCCCAGGCATCGGCAGCGGCCTCAACCTCGCCCACGGCCTCATGATACTCGCCGAGACGGAACCAGCCCGCGGCCCAGCCCGGCACCAGATCCATCGCCCGGCTCAGCGCCTCGATCGCGCCGCCGTAATCGCCCAGGTGGGCCATGGTCTCGGCAAAAGCGGCGCGGCGCTCGGCAAGCGGATCACCACAGGGAAAAGACGTTCCCAGCATCATTTATCTGTCCAAAGGGGCCCGCTCATTTGCCGGTAATGGCCACGCGGCGGGCGACACGCTGCACCGCCTCGGGGTGCATCATCGCGGGCGATATCCGGTCGCGAGATTTCCGTCAATCGGGCGCGCAAGCGGCTGACGCAAAGGTAAAAGACCTGTGTCTGCCGGGGCAGTGATCCAGCCCGGCGGCGCTGCGCGGCGGCCCGCGCCTCGGCATGGAAAAAGCCCGCCGCAAGGCTGCGACGGGCTCTCGGGTGGTCAGCGGACGCGCGTGTCAGCCGCGCGGATCGTCGCTGTCGTCCTCGTCGTCATCCTCGTCGCTCGAAGGCAGGTTGAAGAAGCTGTCCGCATCCGAGAAATCGCTCGGGCCCTTGTCTTCTTCCTCGTCGTCCTCGCCGCGCGGATCGGAGAGCGAGAAGGTCTCGAGACCCTCGATCGCCGTCGGCAGCCGCGGCTCGTGGCTGTCCATGCCAAGGCTCTGCTCGGTCGACACCAGCTTGCGGCGCTCGTCGTCGGTCATCACCTCGTCGCGGTTCTTCGCGGCCTTGGCCACGGCGGCGTCAAGCTCGGACTGGCGGCACAGCCCCAGCGCGACCGGATCGATCGGCTGCATGTTCTGGATGTTCCAGTGGGTGCGCTCGCGGATCGACTGGATCGTCGGCTTGGTGGTGCCCACCAGCTTGGAGATCTGGCCGTCGGTCAGCTCGGGGTGGAACTTCACCAGCCACAGGATCGCGTTCGGACGGTCCTGGCGCTTCGACAGCGGAGTGTAGCGCGGGCCGCGGCGCTTGTCCTCGTCGACAGCGGCGGGGTTGTACTTCAGCTTGAGCCTGGCGAGCGGGTTCTTCTCGGCCTTGTCGATCTCGACCTGCTCGATCTGGTTGTTGGCGACCGGGTCGAAGCCCTTCACGCCGCCAGCCACGTCACCGTCGGCGATGCCTTGGATTTCCAACTCGTGCATGCCGGTGAAGTCGGCAATCTGCTTGAAGGTCAAAGTGGTGTTGTCGACGAGCCAGACAGCGGTCGCCTTGGGATGCAGCAGTTTTGCCATGGGTCATCTCCTTACGTAAATCTTCTCCCCTCCCCCAAGGCGTTGGCCTCGGGAGGTCCCGGATTACTTCTCCAGGACGGGTTACCGTTGTCGGGGAACTTCGGGCCTATATAGTCTCGCGGAACCCAAGAGGGAAGAGAAAATGCGCTGGCTGCTGATCCTGCTCGTCTCCGTCACCTGTGCCACGACCGCCCGGGCCGAGGGCGACCGCGCCGGGGTGTTCGACTACTACGTTCTGTCGCTGAGCTGGTCTCCGACCTGGTGCGCGCTCGAAGGCAAGGCGCGGAACTCGCCGCAATGCGACCGCCCGCTCGGCTGGGTGCTGCACGGGCTCTGGCCGCAGTACACGCGCGGCTACCCCTCCTATTGCGACAGCTCCGCCCGCCCGCCGAGCCGCAAGGAGACCGCCGCCATGGCCGACATCATGGGCACGGCGGGGCTGGCCTGGTACCAGTGGAAGAAGCACGGCGCCTGTGCAGGACTCTCGTCGCAGGATTACTTCGCGCTCGCCCGCCGCGCCTACGAGGCTGTCACCCGCCCCGAGGTGCTGCGCCGCCTCGATGCGCCGGTCAGCCTGCCGGCCGAGGTGATCGAGGAGGCCTTCCTGCAGGCCAATCCCGGCTGGGAGCCGGACATGCTGACCATCACGTGCCAGTCCGGCCGCATCCAGGAGGCGCGACTGTGCCTGTCAAAGGCGCTGGAGCCCGTGCCCTGCGGCCAGGATGTGGTTAAGGATTGTCGCCTTCCGAACGCCCTTCTTGATCCCGTGCGCTGAGCGATCTTGCCCTTCAGGCGCGCCCGGGAAGCGGGCGGCGGCAGGCAGATACGACGTGCGACTGTAGAGGTGTGGCGGGATCAAAAAATGCCAGAGGGTGTACCCGAACCAAGATCAAATGCTTGCCAGCATAAAGAAAACGGAAACGATCATAGGAGCGGTTCACCCCCTGGCACGGTCGCAAGTGTACGAGGTCGCGACCGTGCAGCCAGTCAAATCGCGAACTTCTTAACAAATGGTTAACGAAATAGTTAATCGCCCTTAAACGAACATATTTTTTCGGACCGTCGCCACGATCGCCGCAGCCCTCAGCCGAAGCCCGAGATGATCAGGCCACCGACCCTAGCCGCGCCACACCGCGCCGGGCTGATCACCGGCAACCCCCGGGAACCCGCGTCTTTTTCGCAACCGTGATCGCACAGCGGCGCCGCGCGCGCGCCGCGCCGCGCGGCAGAGATTGCTCCCGCTGGGGGAGCTTGATAATCAGAAGCGAAGACAAGGCAGAGCAGCGGGCCTCCCGGCCCGGACAAGCGCCCCAAAAACGCCCCGAATATCGCCGAGAACGCACCCCGAGCATGACAGCCCTCAAGGAGTACCAGCGCCTCGAAGCCACCGCGCTCTGGCGGCCCGAGCCGGACGCGCAGCGGCGCGAGGTGATCCTGTCGATGGGGGATGCCACGCTGACCGTGTCGGACGTCTCGGGCCGGGCGCTGTCGCATTGGTCGATGGCCGCCGTGGTGCGCGCCAACAAGGGCCGCAGCCCGGCGCTCTATCATCCCGACGGTGATCCCGGCGAAACGCTGGAGCTGGCCGAGGACGAGAGCACGATGATCGACGCCATCGACCGGGTGCTGCGCGACATCGAACGGCGGCGTCCCAAGCCCGGGAAGCTCCGCCTGCGCATGATCATCGGCGTTGCCGCGCTGGTCGCCGCCGGGATCCTGCTCTGGCTGCCCGGCGCGCTGCTCGACCATGCCGAGCGCGTCGTGCCCCGCGCCAAGCGCGTCGAGATCGGCCAGGCCCTGCTTGGCCAGATCACCCGAGTCTCCGGGCGCCCCTGCGGCACGACCGAGTCTGCGCGCCCGCTGCGCCACCTCGCAGCGCGGGTGCTGGGCGAGGCGCGGCGCGGCGATCTGGTGGTGCTCAACGACGGGCTCCGCGACACGGCGCATCTACCCGGCGGGATCATCCTGCTGAGCAGCGATCTGCTCGAGGGCTACGAGGACCCGGACGTCGCGGCGGGCTACATCCTTGCCGAGTCGTTGCGCGCCAGGCAGTCGGACCCGCTGGGCGATCTGCTGCGCCATGCCGGGCTCTGGTCGAGCCTCAAGCTGCTGACCACCGGCTCGCTGCCGCGCGGCGCGCTGGAAAGCTACGCCGAGGTGCTGCTTACCCGCCCGCAGGTGCCGGTGCCGCTCGACGCGCTGCTGGATGGCTTCGCGAAGATCGAGCTGCGCAGCTCGCCCTATGCCTATGCCCGCGACATCACCGGCGAGTCGGTGCTGCCTCTGGTCGAGGGCGATCCGCGCGCCGCCGAGGGCAGCGTGCCGGTGCTGAGCGATGCGGACTGGGTGCGGTTGCAGGGAATCTGCGGCGGCTGACGGCGCGGCGCCGCTCGCGGAGTGCGCTCGGCCCGGTGACGCAAGGCCTGGGTGCTGCCCCCGACGCGCTGCGCGCGCCTCCACCGGCAAATTTCGTCCAGCAGAATGCTGTGCTCAGCGCAGGGTCGCGCTGCGGTAGCCCGTGGCCTGGACCTTGGACAGCGCGAGGCTGGCGGCGCGCGCGTCGGCATAGGGACCGACCCGCAGGCGGCGCAGGCCGTCGGACTTGCGCAGCAGTTCCTGCACCGGAAGACCCGCCGCCTGCAGTCGGCTGCGCGCCTGTCCGGCGCTTTCCGCCGTGGAGAAGGCGCCGATCTGCACGTAGCGCAGCGCCGGACCCTCGTCGGAAACGCTGTCGGAGGCCGCGGCGACCACCGCGCCGGTGGTCGAGGGCGCGGGGCGCAGCGCCGGGTCGCCCTCGAGCCGCACGCGCGGGGCCACGGCGGTCACCACGGTGCCGGCGGTCGAGGCATGGGGCACCTCGTGGGTCCAGACGCGCTGGGTGTCGTAATACCCTTTCACCGTCTGCAAGGCGCGATGCGGGTTCAGCCGGTCGTCCTCCCAGGCCGGACGATATCCGGCGGGGACGATCACGCGTTCGGCGCGGCCGTCCTCGTAGACGTGGCGCGGCAGGATGCGGGTGCTGCCGGGCACCAGGAGCTTGCCATCCTGCCAGCTGCCGGTGCCATTGCCGTTGTTGTAATAGACCTTCTTGCCGGGCGCGGGCGCCTCGCCGCGGCGCACCTCCGTCGCATAGGGCGCCGCCTGAGGACCGCAGCGCAGGGTGCGACCGTCGCTGACGATCTCGCCGCTGAAGCCGGGGGTGCAGGCGCCGCCGACAAGCGCCCCTGCAGGGACCGCCGCGACCGACCCCGCCGGCGCGGCCGGAACTCTGGAAACCACCCGCGGCGCCGGGGCGGCGGGCGGCTTGGAGGCCGGAGCCTTGACCACGGCTGCGGGTTTCGAGGCGACCGTGGCCATCGGCTGCCCGGTGGCACGGCTCGGGGCCGGGGCGGTTACGGCCTGAACCGGCTTGGGCTTGGGTTTGGACGCCGGCGCGGGCGCGATCACCGGGGCGGGCTTGGCCGCGGGCGCCTCGGCCGCGGCGGTGCGGCTCTGGCCGGACAGGCTGGGCGCATAGCCGCAGACCGGCTCGCCGGCGCGGCTGACCCGCGGCACCCAGATCACCGCGTCATCGAAACCGGCGCGGATGAACACGCAGCCGCGGCTGTCGACGTATTGCGCTTCGGTATAGCTGGCAGGGGGCACCTCCGCCGGAGTGCTGATCGTGTCGATCCGCTGAGCCAGCACGGGGGCGCCGATGAGAGCGGAGCCGATCGCCGTGGCGAATGTGAGAATGGCGGAACTTGCCGAAACCTTGATACGCATGTCGCCCCCCGGGAAGCTGCGCGGCCAGCATTGCATGAGCGCCGCGCAGCTGTAAAGCGTTGAGGGGGCTTATTTTGTGCCGAACATGCGGTCCCCCGCATCCCCTAGTCCCGGAACGATATAGCCTTTCTCGTTCAGCTTTTCGTCGAGCGAGGCGGTGATGATCGGAACGTCCGGATGCGCCTCTTCCATGCGCTTGACGCCCTCGGGCGAGGCGAGCAGGCACAGGAAGATGATGTTCTGCGCGCCGGCCTGCTTCAGCAGGTCGATCGCGGCAACCGAGGAATTGCCGGTGGCGAGCATCGGGTCGACGGCGATCACCGTGCGGTCCTCGAGGTTCTTCGGGACCTTGAAGTAATATTGCACCGGCTCCAGCGTCTCCTCGTCGCGGTAAAGCCCGACGAAGCCGACGCGGGCGGCGGGGATCAGCTCGAGGATGCCGTCGAGCAGGCCGTTGCCGGCGCGCAGGATCGACACCAGTGCCAGCTTCTTACCCTCGATGGTCGGGGCCTCCATGGCGCAGAGCGGGGTCTCGATCTGCTTGGTGGTGACGGGCAGCTCGCGGGTGACCTCATAGGCCAGCAGCAGGGAAATTTCGCGCAGCAACTTGCGGAACGACGCGGTCGAGGTGTCCTTCTCGCGCATCAGGGTGAGTTTGTGCTGCACCAGCGGGTGTTCGACGACGGTCAGGTGTTTCATGCGCTCTCCAGTCTTTTCAGCAGCGCCTCGCGCGTGTCGGCCGAGCAGAAGGCCGCATCTGCGGAGGTCTTGGAAATCTCGATGAAGTCCTCTTCTTCCCATCCGAAGGTGCGTGCAAGGTTTTCGTACTCCTGCACCATGGTGGAATGGAAAAACGGCGGGTCATCCGTCGACACGGTGACCCTGACGTCGCGATCGCGCAGCTTCTGGATCGGGTGCGCGGCCAGCGAGGGGTAGACACCGAGCCGCACGTTCGAGCCGGGGCAAACCTCGAGCGTGATGCCGCGCTCGGCGATGAGATCGACCAGCGCCGGGTCCTCGATGGCGCGCACGCCGTGACCGATGCGCTCGACCCCGAGATCCTCGATCGCCCGGCGCACCTCGGCCGCGCCGCGCCATTCGCCGGCATGTGTTGTCAGCCGCAACCCGGCCTCGCGGGCCATGTCGAAGCTGTAGGCAAAATCGCGCTGCTCGCCGCGGTTCTCGTCGCCGCCCATGCCGAAGCCGCAGATCCAGTCGCCCGCGGTCTCGGCGGCGCAACGCGCCGCGGCCTTGGCCTTCTCTGGGCCGAAGTGGCGCACGCAGGTGACCACGCCGCGCAAAGTGATGCCCATCTCGCGCTCGGCGCTGTCCGCCGCGTCCTGCATGGCGTGCAGATACTCGCGCCACGCACCCAGATCGCCGCCGCCGCAGAAGTCGGGCGAGATGAAGGTCTCGGCGTAGATCACGCCATTCTTCGCGCATTCCTCGAGCACGGCGCGGGTCAGCCGGGCGTAATCCTCGGGCGATTTCAGCACCGAGGTGGCCGCCTCGTAGACCTCGAGGAAATGCACGAAGTCGCGGTAGATGTAGGAGCCATCCTCGGCGAAAACGCCGTCGAGGCGCACCTTCTTCTCCTGCGCCAGCCCGCGGATGAAGGACGGCGGGGCCGCGCCCTCGATGTGCAGGTGCAGCTCGACCTTGGGCAAGCCCTTGATCCGGTGCAGGCTTTCCTCGTCGTGGTCTCTTGGGTCTCTCAAAGGAAGCTCCTTCCCGGTCCTTGTGCGGGCACCTTGAGGTGCGCCGCGATACTTGCCGCCACATCGGCGAATGCGATCTGCCCGATCTGCCCTGCCCCGCGCCCGTGCACAAGCACCGGGACCCGCTCGCGGGTGTGGTCGGTGCCCGTCCAGGTGGGATCGTTGCCATGATCGGCGGTGATCAGCAGCAGGTCGCCCTCGCGCAGGCGCGGCAGCAGTTTCCCGAGTTCCGTGTCGAACCATTCCAGCGCCCGCGCGTAACCTGACACATCGCGCCGGTGGCCGTAGAGGCTGTCGAACTCGACGAAGTTGGCAAAGGTCAGCGCGCCGTCCTCGGCGCTGTCCACGAGATCGGACAGGTGCCGCATGAGCGTGGCATCATCGCCCTTGCGGACCTCGTCGATGCCCTGCATCGAGAAGATGTCGCCGATCTTGCCGATGGCGTAGACGCGCCGCCCGGCGTCCTGCACCCAGTTGGTGAGGATCGGCTCCGGCGGCATGATCGCATAGTCGTGGCGGTTGGTGGTGCGCCTGTAGTTGCCCGGTGCGCCGACGAACGGCCGCGCGATGACCCTTCCCACCTTCATCTCGTGCAGGGTCGGCGCGATCTTCTCACAAAGATCGAGCAACCGCTCCAGCCCGAAGCTCTCCTCATGCGCGGCGATCTGGAAGACGCTGTCGGCCGAGGTGTAGCAGATCGGCCAGCCGCTGCGCTGGTGCTCCGGACCGAACTGGTCCAGCATCACCGTGCCCGAGCCGTGGCAGTTGCCGAGCGTCCCCTCGACCCCGGCGATCTCGCAGACCTCGGCCAGCAGCTGCGCCGGAAAGACCGGCTGCGCGACGGGGAAGTAGTGCCAATCCCAAGGGACGGGCAGGCCCGCCAGCTCCCAATGCCCGGAGGGCGTGTCCTTCCCCTTCGACCTCTCGGAGGCCGCGCCCCAGAGCCCCGAGGGCTCCGCGCCGAGCCCCGGCACCGCCTCGCCGCTGGCCAGCCGCGTGGCGACCCCCAGCCCCAGAGCATCCAGCACCGGCAGCCGCAGCGGCCCGCTGCGGCCCTCCTCGGCGCGCCCTTCGGCGCAGGCCTGCGCGATATGCGCCAGCGTGTTCGCCCCGGTGTCGGGCACACCCGCGTTGAAATAGGAGGCCGCATCCGGCGCGCCGCCGATGCCCACCGAATCCATCACCAGCAGAAATGCCCGCATCAGGCGATCCTTTCCCGCACCAAGGGGCCGACGTGCGGCGCCTCGCCGATCCGGACCGCCGCCGTGACCGCCCGCGCCGCCGCCTGCGCCGCCTCCGCGCTGGCCGCGTGGACCCGCGCCAACGGCTCGCCCTGTTCGAGTGACTGTCCGAGCCGCACCACCCGGGACAGACCCACCGAGGGATCGACCGGATCGCCCTCGACCTCGCGCCCGCCCCCAAGATGCACGACCGCAAGCCCCAGCGCCTCGCCGTCCATCGACGCCACATGCCCTGCGCCGGGCGCAGGCACGTCGACCACCACCGGCGCCTGCGGCAGCATATTCTGCCAGCCTTCGACAAAATCCACGGGCCCGCCAAGCCCATGCACCATGCGCCCGAACCGCTCCGCCGCCGCGCCGCTTGTCACGCTCTCGCGCAGCCGCGCTTCGCCGCCGTCGATCCCGGCCCCCGTCAGCAGCTCGGCGCCAAGCGCCACGGAGAGCTCCAGCAGCGGCCCTCCGGCGCCCTCGGTCAGCACCTCCATGGAGGCGCGCACCTCCAGCGCATTGCCGAGCGCATCGGCGAGCGGCTGGTCCATGCCGGTGATCAGCGCCGTCGTCCGGCACCCCGCCGCATTCGCGGTGCCGACCAGCGAGCGGGCCAAGGCGCGTGCCTCCTCCATGGTCTTCATGAAGGCACCGGACCCCACCTTCACATCCAGCACCAGCCCTTCCAGCCCCGCCGCCAGCTTCTTCGACAGGATCGAGGCGGTGATAAGATCGAGCGACTCCACCGTCGCGGTCACGTCGCGGATGGCATAGAGCCGCTTGTCCGCCGGGGCGATCCCCTCCGAGGCCGAGACGATGGCGCAGCCCGCCTCGCGCAGCACCGCGCGCAGCCGGTCCTCCGAAGGGTCGGTCACGTATCCCGGGATCGCCTCGAGCTTGTCGAGCGTGCCACCGGTATGGCCAAGCCCGCGCCCCGAGATCATTGGGACGTAAGCCCCGCAGGCCGCCAGCATCGGCGCCAGCACGAGGCTCACGCAGTCCCCCACGCCGCCGGTCGAATGCTTGTCGAGCACCGGCCCCGGCAGATCCCAATGCAGGACGTGACCGCTGTCGCGCATGGCCAGCGTCAGCACAGCCCGCGCCTCCTCGGAAAGACCGCGCAGGCAGACGCCCATGGCAAAGGCGCCGGCCTGCGCCGCGCTCACCGTGCCATCGGCAAGCCCCTCGGCGAACCAGCGGAGCCCTTCGTCGGAAGGCGGCTCGCCCCGGCGCAGCGCCGCGATGACCGTGCGCGCGTCCATCAGACGCGGTCCATATGCCCCGCACCGAAGGCGCCGGGCAGCAGCTCGCCGACGGTGGTCTCCAGCGTCGCCCCGTCGGTGGTCGCGAGCGTCACCTTGGCATGGGACTTGCCGAACTCCGCGAGCTTCTGCCGGCAGCCGCCGCAGGGCGGCAGCGGGTGCTCGCAATCGGCGACGACATAGGCCTCGAGGAACTCGGTCTCTCCCGCGGCGACCATGGCGGCGATGGCGCCGGCCTCGGCGCATGTGCCCTCGGGATAGGCCACGTTTTCGACGTTGCAGCCGGCATAGATCGTCCCCGAGGGCGCCAGCAGCGCCGCCCCCACCTTGAACTTCGAATAGGGGACATAGGCGTTTTCACGCACCGCGCGGGCGGCTTTCTCGAGCGACATGGCGCACCTCATTGAGATTCTCCGCCCATGTTGCTGAGCGCACAGGCCGATTGCAATCCCCGCGCCCCCGCCGCCCCTTCTTCCAGGCCGAGATATCCCGCGGCGACGCGGGGATGTCGAACCCCTGCTGGTGTACCGCCCGCCTCAGGCCGAGCCCTTCGGCAGGGGCGTGCGCGCCTTGTTGTACGCCGACCAGTCCTCGATCTCCGGGTACCAGCTGCGCCGCCAGGCCCGCACCTTCGGATTCATCACCCGCCGCCAAACCGGCGGCACCATCGCCGCCATGGTCATCACCGGATAGCCGTAAGGCAGCTGCGGCGCCGCGCTCTCGGCGTAGGTCTGCAGCAGCGGGAAACGGCGGTCGGGCTTGTAATGGTGGTCGGAATGGCGCTGCAGGTTGATCAGCAGCCAATTGGTCGCCGTATGCGCCGAGTTCCAGGAGTGGTGCGGCTTCACATGTTCGTAGCGCCCTTCGCCGAGATATTTCCGGGTCAGCCCGTAGTGTTCGACGTAATTGGTCAGCTCGAGTTGCCAGATCGCCACCCCCGCCTGCACGAGGAACAGGGCAAGACCTCCCCAGCCGCCGAGCGCCACAGCAAGCCCCAGCATCGCCAGTTGCAGCACAAGATAGAGCCAGAACGGGTTGCGCCGGTGCCACCACGGCAGCCCTCGGCGGGCCAGAAGCCCCTTCTCGGCACGAAAGGCGGAGACCGGGCATTCGCGCAATACGCGCGGGTAATAGCGGTGGAAGCCCTCGTTGTAGCGCGCGGTAACGGGATCCCGCGGCGTGCCGACCCAAAGGTGATGCACCAAGAGGTGCTCGGAGCGGAAATGCGAGTAGAGCACCATGGCCAGCAGCCAGTCGCCCAGCCGCCGTTCGAGCCTGTTGCGCTGGTGCACAAGCTCGTGGGAGTAGACGATCCCCACCGTGCCGGTCATCACCCCGGTGCCGAAAAAGACGCCGAACTTCTCCCACATGGTCAGGGCCTGGTTGCCAGACACGTACCAGATCAGCGCAAAGAGCATGACGAACTGCACCGGCGCCCAGAGCATCACCCCCGCACGGTACCAGAAGAGCGCGCTCTCCTCGGTCTGCGGATCTGCGTTTTCCGTATTGAGCCCAAGCGCCGCATCCAGTGCCGAGAAAAGATACCAGGTGGCCAGCGGCGGCAAGATCACCCAGAGCCCGCCATTCAGCGCGCCGATCCAGATCAGCACCGGCAGCAGGTAGACCAGCCAAAACGGTGCGGCGGCGGTCCAGCGCGCCAGCTTCGTCGAAGAGATCATCGCCCCGGTTTCCCTCGTTACCCCCACGCGGGGCCCCGTTGTCACCGCTGACGCAGGCCGGGGCCTCTGGCGCCCAGCTTGTCGCGTGGCGCCGTGCCGGTCAATGCGGCGCGTCGGCGCCGTTCAGGACGACGTCAGGGCAAAGGCCTTGCGCATGACCGTCGGCAGGTCCCCGGCGTCGAAAACCTCGGCCTCGACGAACTCGCCGCGCTCGGGGCGCCGCTCCATCGGCACCAGCGCGGTCTTCACGGTCAGGCGCAGGTGAAAATGGGTGAAGGTGTGGCGGGCCTCGGTGTTGAGCGTCTTCCACTCGGCCCTGATCGGAGGCGCGTCGGCGGGAGCTTCCTCGGACCATTCCGAACCCGGCCAGCCCAGCATCCCGCCCAGCAGCCCACTGTCGGGCCGGCGCTCCAGCAGCCAGGCGCCGTCCACGCGCTTGACCAGATAGGCGATGCCGTGGCGCGTCGGCTTGCGTTTCTTCGGCGCCTTCTTCGGCAGCTCGGACTGCGTGCCCCGATCCCAGGCGGCGCAGGCGCTGCGCCAGGGGCAAAGCCCGCAGGCCGGGTTGCGCGGGGTGCAGATGGTGGCGCCAAGGTCCATCACCGCCTGCGCATAGTCGCCGGGCCGCTCTTGTGGCGTCAGCGCGGCGGCGTAGCTGGTCAGCAGGGGCTTCGACTGCGGCAGCGGCAGGTGCTCGTCGTGCAGCCGCGCCATGACGCGCTCGACGTTGCCGTCGACAACGGTCTCGGGCAGGTCGAAGGCGATCGCCGCCACGGCCGCAGCGGTATAGGGCCCGACCCCGGGCAAGGCGCGCAGACCCTCGAGCGTCTGCGGAAACACCCCGCCGTGCTCATCGGCGACGGCCCGCGCGCATTTCAGCAGGTTCCGGGCGCGGGCGTAATAGCCCAGCCCCGCCCAGGCGGCCATCACGTCGGCATCCTCGGCGGCGGCAAGGTCCGAGACCGTCGGCCAGCGCGAGGTGAAGGCCTCGAAATAGCTTTTCACCGCGGCCACCGTGGTCTGCTGCAGCATGATCTCGGACATCCACACCCGGTACGGGTCGGGCCTCACCCCCGCCGCCCGCGCCGCCGGGCTGACGCGCCACGGCAGCTCGCGCGCGTGGCGGTCGTACCAGGTGAGCAGATCTGCGGCCTGCGACGTGTCACGCTTGGCTGACATTCCCTTGATCATCGACGACAAAAGCGATTCCCTGCTGGCATGCGGATGCGGGGTCACTAGAATAGGTCCGCAGAGAGGGATTCAAGATGGCACGGCGCAACACCTCAACATACGGGTTCGCAAAAACCTCGGGTCTGCTCAACGCGCAGATCCGCAAGGCCAGCGAGAGCCGCGGCTTCGCGCAGTCGCGCCTGCTCACCCACTGGGACGAGATCGTCGGCGCCGATGTCGCCGCAATGGCCCGCCCGGTCGAGGTCAGCTACGCGCGCCAGCAGGGGCTGGGCGCGACGCTTACGCTGCTCACCACCGGCGCCATGGCGCCGCTGCTCGAGATGCAGAAGGAACAGCTGCGCGAGAAGGTCAACGCGGTCTACGGCTACAATGCCATTGCGCGCATCCGCATCACCCAGACCGCATCGAGCGGCTTCGCCGAGGGCCGCGTTGCCTTTGGCCACGCGCCGAAGGCCGAAAAGCCCGAGCCCTCGCCCGAGATCAAGGCCGAGGCCCACAAGGTGGCCGGAGACATCCATGATGACGGGCTGCGCGCCGCGCTCGAGCGCCTCGCTGGCAACGTCATCTCGAAATCGCGGCAATAGCGCCGCGCGGAAACAGGTGGCAAAAACGCCGCAGGCAGAAACGCGGCCCCGTGCCGCAGGCAAGGCAACCACAAGAGGACCTTACATGACCCGCATTCTTCCCGTCGCCGCGCTCGCGGCCGCAGTCGCCCTCGGGGGCGTCGCCCTGCCCGGCGCGGTCAGCGCGCAGGAGGCGAGCAGCGAGGCCAGCGCCGCCGAGACCACCGCGGAAACCGCTCCCGAGATCGTCGAGATGGTCAAAGGCGACGTGAACGCCCCCGTCGAGATCATCGAATACGCCTCCTTCACCTGCCCTCATTGCGCGCGCTTCTCCAACGAGGTGCTGCCGCAGATCGAAGAGAACTACATCAAGACCGGCAAGGTGAAGCTGGTTTACCGCGACGTCTATTTCGACAAGTACGGCATGTGGGCGGCGATGGTCGCGCGCTGCTCTCCCGAGAAGTTCTTCGGCATCTCCGACATGATCTACAAGACCCAGGGCGACTGGGTGAAGGCGGGCTCGGACCAGGGCATCGCCGACAGCCTGCGCAAGATCGGCCTGATGGCCGGCATCGGCAAAGACCAGCTCGACGCCTGCATGAACGACAGCGCCAAGCTCAAGGCTCTTGTCGGCTGGTACCAAGAGAACGCGACCCGCGACAACATCACCTCGACGCCCTCCTTCCTCATCGACGGCAAGTCCTATTCGAACATGTCCTACGACGACTTCGCCAAGGTGCTCGACGAGCATTACGAAGCAGCGCAATAAGCGCCTCCTCTGAGGCACAAAGGCGCGTCCCGCGGGGCGCGCCTTTTTCGTGACGCGGGCATCGCGTCAGCGGCGAAGATCACGGCCGCATCGCGTTTTCCGCTGTGGCCTTCGACCCGCTGCCACGCTATAGATCGCGCGCGTATTTCGCCTATTTTTTGATGACAACCGAGTGTCCCTTGGCCAAAGAAATCGAGCGCAAGTTCCTTGTCTCCAGCGATGACTGGAAATCCGGTATCTCCCGCAGCGAGCGGCTGCGCGACGGGCTCATCGCCGCCGAGGGCGGGCGCAAGGCCCGGGTACGCTTCTACGATGACTGCGCAACGCTCTGCATCAAGGGCCGGCGTGACGGGATGGCCCGAGACGAGTTCGAATACCCGATCCCGGCGCAGGACGCCGAGGAGATGCTCTCCGCCCATTGCACCGATGTCGTCGAGAAGACCCGCCACCACGTGCCCGCGGGCGCGCTGGTCTGGACGGTGGACGTCTACGAGGGGTTCCTGTCTGGCATCACCATCGCCGAAGTCGAATTGCCGGCGCTCGACACGCCGCTGCCCCTGCCCCATTGGGTGGGCCGAGAGGTCACCGGGCTACAGGACTATCGCAAGGTGAACATGGTTGCCGCGCGCAAGGCGCTGATCGGCTCGAGCGCGGCCTGAAGCGCGCTGGCGAGGCCCGTGCCCCGCCAGCGGCTCAGAGCCTTCAGCCGGCCTCGTCCACGCGCATCATCCGCTGCGCAAGGCTCTCGACCCCGCCCAGCCAGCGCGTGACCAACTTCGGATCCGACGGCGCCGCCGAGACGCCCGGCGTGATCTCTCGGTTCAGCACCGCCTCGATCGCCCAAGACACCGGCATCGACACCAGCCGCGCCATGGCCGAGCCGCGCGCGTCGCCCCAGGCGTCCATCACCCAGGTCTTGTGCCAGACCGTCTCGCCCGCCTTCTCGGCCTTCAGCGTCACGCAGAGCACCACGCGGTCAGGCTCGCCCTCTGCGTATTTGTTCTCGGCCAGCAGTTCGGAGGCCATCTGCGCCAGCCGTGCGTCGTCCGCCGTCTCGACCTCGGCGAAGACATCCTTCCACGCCTCGGACCAGCCGTTGAGCCGCAGCGTGCCGCGAACGAAGTCCTTCACTTTCCAGTCCTGCCCGAACTCGTATTGCTCGATGAAGGGCAGCGAGTCGCGGTTGGGGTAGACCTCGAAGCTCTCGGGCGGATCGAGCGGCGCGTCGTAGCGGCTCAGCGCATCCCAGGGGCGCTGGACGTTCAGCTCCTCGAAGTGGCGGATCGAGCGCGAGGGCGAGCGCAGCGCCTTCAGCACACCCACCGGCGCCCAGGAGAACTTGTAGCGGAAGGCGTTGGCCTCCTTCGGCACGCCGCCGCAGTAGCTCAGGAAGCTGATCTCGTTCTCGGGATCGAAGGCGTCCGAGGCGCGGTAGGCCGCGACGAGATCATGCGCCATCAGGTGATCGATCCCCGGGTCGAGCCCGACCTCGTTGACCAGAGCCACCCCGGCTTCCTTCGCCTTGGCGTCGAGCCCGCGCATCTCGGGCGAGATGTAGGAGGACGACACGAAATGCGCCTTCTTCTTGATCGCGATCTCGGCCAGCATCACGTGCCAGTCGCCGGGCAGCATCGAGACGATCACGTCGCCTTCCTGCACCGCCGACTCCACCGCCTCGGGGGCGAAGGCGAGGATGCGGTTGGTGATGTCGCCCACCGCCTCGCGGGCCTTGGTTTCGGTCCGGTTCCATACCATCACGTCGTGGCCGGCTTCGATCAGGCGTCGCAGCCCCGGGATGGATGAAAGTCCCGTTCCGCACCAATGAATCATGCAAGTTCCTCCTTGAGGTATCTGTCGTAGGTTGCCGCCGCCCGGCCCCAGACACCCGCGTCCATAGCGGGCAGGGTCAGCAGGTGCGGCAGCAGTTGCGCGGCGAAATCCTCCGAGCTCTCCCGGGGGAGAAGCGAGGGAAGGTTGTCGATCGCCATGACGTCGAGCGGCGGCTCCTCGTGAACCCGCAGCGCGGGGGCCTGCCAGTCGGTCACGTGGTCATAGACCTTCACGGGCGAGAAGTCACTGTCGGGGTCGCAGGCAATGTCACCGATGGCCCGAAGCTTGCGCGCGTCGGTGCTCGCCGAGGCGGGCACGAAGACCGGCGTGCCGGGATGGGCGAGGATGCAGTTGAAGAAGATCTCGTGCTCCAGCACCTCGGGGAACGGCCCGCCATGGGCGGTCTCGGCCATATCCCATCCGGTCACGGCGACGCCGAGCTTGCGGCAGAGATCCGACGCCCCGGTTCCCACGCGCCCAAGCGCGCCGATGACCAGCGCCTTGGGCCGCCCGCCGCCCGCCGCGTCGAGCGCATCGGCGACCGCCGCCTCCATCGCCGCCGCCCCGGGCCAGACCGAGACCGGCCCGCAGAGGCCGCCACGCTTCTGCGCCGCATAGGCCAGCAGCGTCACCGCCGCGCCCGCATAGCCCGCCCAGTAGCCGAAGGCCGCAACGCGCCGCCCGTCCTCGCCCACGAGGTATTCCAGATCGTAGAGCGCCCCGCCGCCCGCCACGAAGCGCTTCAGCAGAACCTGCCCCGCCGGCTGACCCTTGAAGGCATGGCCGAACATGATGTGGCGGTGGCGCAGCGGCGTGCCGTCTTCGGGCAGTTCCTTGAGGCCGAAGATGATCGCCTCCTCGGGTGCCTCGGGCCAGCTGTTCTCGGGGGCGATCTCGGCACCCGCGGCGCGGTAGCCCTCGATGCCGATGACCCGGGAACGGCTTTCCTCGACGGTGACTCGCAGCCCCGCGGCGATCAGCGCCTTCACCCCCTCGGGGGTCACGCCCACCCGGTCCTCGTTCTGCCGCTGCTCCGCGCGCACCCAGAGATGTGTCATCCGTCTCTCCAAAGCCAAACTCCCCGCCTTGCTATCGAAAAGCAGACCTATGGGAAAGCCGGTGCTCAGAGATGTGTGCGTGCCAGTGACCGCTCCGAGCCTTCCAGATGCGGCACCGCGTTGAAAAGCGTCAGGCAGAGCCCGGTCGAGATCGGCTGGAAGCGGTGCAGCGAGGTGTTCTCGATGGCCAGGCAGGCATGCGCCAGCGCCTGCATCTCGAGCCCCATGGTCACCCGCATCGCCATGCCGATGAGCCCGCCCGATGTGACCACCACGGCCCGCCCTTCGCCCGCGGCGATCTCACCCAGCACGTCGCGCACCCGCCCCTCGAAATGCTCGAAGCTCTCGGGCACGCCCTCGAGCCGCCCCTCGCGCCAGTAGGTAAAAAGCGTCGGCAGGTGGCGGATGAACCCCTCGCGGTCCGGCGGCAGGGCGATGCCGTGCTGCTGGTCCATGAGCTGCGCCATGGTGAAATACTCAAGCTCGTTGAGCCGCGCGTCCCGCACCACGTCCAGCTCGATGCCCATCTCGGCCGCGGTCTCGCGGTGACGCTGCAGCGTGCCCGAGTAGGCGCGGGCGAAGACATCGCCGGTGCCGCGCAGGTGATCGCCAAGCCAGCGCGCCTGCTGCCGGCCCAAATCGCTCAGCCGGTCATAGCTGATCTCGTCCTTGGCATGGGTGTTGGCCTGCCCGTGCCGCACGAGGGTGACATGCGACATGCCCGCCCCTTTCCTGTTCGTGTGCGCCGGGGCGCAGGGCCCCGGCCTCTGTCAGCAGAAGTATTCCGGCCCGACCCGCTGCGCCGGCGAGTAGCGGTCGCCATGCGCCCAGCCGACCGGCAGCACCTCGTCGATCCGCGCCAGGTCGCTCTCGGTCAGCGTGGCGTGTAGCCCGCTCAGAAGCTCCTCGAAATGCGCCACCGAGCGCGTGCCCGGAATCGGGATCACGTGATCGCCGCGGCTGAGCAGCCAGGCGATCGCGAGCCCCGCCGCGGGCAGGCCCATCTCGGCGGCGAGCGCCCGGAAGCGCTCGGTGATCCCGAGGTTTGCCGACAGGTTCGGCGCCATGAACCGGGGGTTGGTCGCGAGGAAGGGGTTGGCGGCGATCACCTCGGCCCCGATTGGCTGGTCAGTCAGCAGCGAGCGGCCCACCGGCGAGAAGGCGACCAGCGCCGTGCCCAGCTCCTTGCAGGCCTGCACCAGCCCCAGCTCGACGAAACGCGTCGCCAGCGAATATTCCGACTGGACCGCGGCCACCGGATGCACCGCTGCCGCCCGGCGCAGCGAGGACGGCGCGATCTCGGAAAATCCGAAGCTCTTGATCTTGCCCTTCTTCACAAGCCCGGCGAGTGTCTCGGTGACCTCTTCGATGGGGCGGTCGGCCTCGCGGCGGTGGACGTAGAAAAGATCCACCTGCTCGACGCCGAGGCGTGCCAACGAGCCGTCGAGCTCGCCCTCGAGGTGCTCGGGCGAATTGTCGTAGCAGCGGTTGCCTGCCGCGTCCTTGGTGATCCCGGCCTTGGTGGCGATATGCAGCGTCTCGCGGGCGCCGGGGTTGGCCTTCAGCCAGGCACCGATCGCCTTTTCCGAGCGCCCCATGCCGTAGACGTTCGACGTGTCGACATGCACCACCCCCGAGTCGGCGGCGGCATCGAGCACCGCATGGGAATTCGCCTCGGTGGTCGGCCCGTAGAACTCGGCAAAGGACATGGCGCCGATGCCGAAGGCGGGAACCTCGGGGCCGCCGGGCCCCATGCGAACTGTCTTCATTGTCATCCTTTCAGGCGTTCTAAGCTGCGGGCCTCAACGGCCGATATGGCGGCGGCCACGGCGGCCTCGACGTCCAGCTCCGAGGTGTCGATCATCTGCGCATCCTGCGCCGGTTTCAGCGGCGCATCGGCGCGGGTGGCGTCGCGGTGGTCGCGCTCGCGGGTTTCGGCCAGCACGGTCTCGAAATCGGTCTCGGCGCCACCGGCCACCAGCTCCTCGAAGCGGCGCCGGGCGCGGACCTCGGCGCTGGCGGTGACAAAGAGCTTGGCCTCGGCCTCGGGGCAGATCACCGTGCCGATGTCGCGCCCGTCGAGCACCGCGCCGCCGTCGCGGCGGGCAAAGGCGCGCTGGAAGTCCAGAAGCGCGGCGCGCACCTCGGGGATGGCAGCGACGCGCGAGGCCGCCTGCCCTACCGCGGCGGTACGCAGCCCCTGCACCTGAAGGTCGGTCGGCAGCAGTTTCTGCGCCGCGCGGATCGGATCGACCCCGTCGAGCATCTTGCGCCCCACGGCGCGGTAGAGCAGCCCGGTGTCGAGATGGGCAAAGCCGAAATGCGCGGCAACCGCGCGGCTGATCGTGCCCTTGCCGGCAGCCGCCGGCCCGTCGATGGCAATGGTAAAGGCCATGGCCGTCCCTTTCTTTCAGATCGCGGCCTTTATGACCGCCGCCGGGAAGGGCCGCAAGTTACCTGCCGCGGCCCTGCCGCCACAGGCCGAAAAGCCCCACCGCGCAGACCGCAAGCAGCAGGAACTTGAGCCGGGTGAACAGGCTCGACCAGTCGACCAGCGCATGATCGAGCGCCACCGGTCCGCGCAGCAGCATCTCGTTGATCAGCAGGTTCTCGGCGGCATCCGCGCCGATCCAGGCAAGCGCCAGCAGCAGGAAGATGCCGCGCCGCCACCAGGCCCGCCCGCGCGACAGCACCCAGGCCCCCATCAGCAGCGTCAGCCCGAAGACCACGCGAAAGGCCAGACCCAGCCAGTGCATCTCGAGCAGGTAGACCGAACGCGCCTCCCCGCTCAGCGCCAGCAGGTAGCGCTGCGCCTCGGCCGCGGTATAGCCCAGCATTCGCACATCGAAGGGCGCCTGTCCGCCTGCGCCGGGCCAGAGCACGCTCACCGCGTAGTAGCCCATGCAGATGAACAGCGCGGCGGCCAGCGCCGCGACGTAGGGCAGGATGCGGCGCAAGCGCTCAGGCCTCGCGGATGAGATCGGCGCCCAGCCCGGTCATCAGCGCCTCGAAGATCGGGAAGGAGGTGGCGATCGGCCCGCCGTCATCGACCCGCACCGGCTGTTCCGTCGCAAGCCCCAGGACGAGGAAGGACATGGCGATGCGGTGGTCGAGATGGCTCTGCACCGTCGCCCCGCCCTTCACGTCTCCGAAGCCGCGGCCGTGCACCGTCCACCAGTCGTCGCCCTCGTCCACCGCGACGCCGCTCGCGCGGAGGCCGGTCGCCATGGCGTCGATCCGGTCGCTTTCCTTGACGCGCAGTTCCTTGACGCCGGGCATGTGGGTCTTGCCTTGCGCAAAGGCCGCGACCACCGAAAGCACCGGGTATTCGTCGATCATGCTCGCGGCGCGCTCGGCGGGCACCTCGATGCCCTTGAGGTCCGGCGAGAACTTCGCCCGCAGGTCGGCGACGGGCTCGCCGCCCTCCTCGCGCATGTTCTCGAAGGTCAGATCCGCGCCCATGTCCTGCAGGGTGAAGAACAGCCCCGCGCGGGTCGGGTTGAGGCCGATGTTCGGCACCAGCACGTCCGAGCCCTCGGTGATCAGCGCGGCGCAGACCGGGAAGGCCGCCGACGAGGGATCACGCGGCACGATGATGGTCTGCGGTTTCAGCTCGGGCTGGCCGACAAGGGTGATGACGCGGCCCTCCGACGTCTCTTCGGTGGTCACGGTCGCGCCGAAGCCGGTGAGCATCCGCTCGGAATGGTCGCGGGTCGCCTCGCGCTCGATCACCACGGTCTCGCCCGGGGCGTTGAGCCCGGCCAGCAGCACCGCCGATTTCACCTGCGCCGAGGGCACCGGCGTGGCGTAGCGCACCGGGATCGCCGCCTCGGCGCCGACGATGGTCATCGGAAGCCGCCCGCCCTTGCGCCCGTAGGCGCGCGCCCCGAAAAGCGCCAGCGGGTCGGTGACCCGCGCCATCGGCCGGGAGTTCAGCGAGGCATCGCCAGTGAAGGTGGCGGTGATCGGGGTGGTCGCCATGGCGCCCATGATCAGCCGCACGCCGGTGCCGGAGTTGCCGCAGTCGATGACATTGCCGGGCTCGGCGAAGCCGCCGACGCCGACGCCATGAACGTGCCAGGTGTCGTCGCGCTTCTCGACCTCGGCACCGAAGGCGCGCATCGCCTTGGCGGTGTCGAGCACGTCCTGCCCCTCGAGAAGACCGGTCACCTTCGTCTCGCCCACCGCCATCGCGCCGAGGATCAGCGAGCGGTGCGAAATCGACTTGTCGCCCGGCACATGCGCCTCGCCCTTAAGGCCCGCGGACTTGCGGGCAATCATCGGAATGGGGTCCCCGTGGCTCGACATGGCGCCTCTCCTGTTATCGCTCGCGCGCCTGATAGCAGCGCGATGCGCCTGCGTCCATCGCCCGCGCGCCGCCAAAGGACGCAGCGGCAGGCGCTGTTGTGCCCAATCCCCCATCCGCGTCTTGCCTCGCCTGCCGCAGCGTCCTAGGTATGCCCGCAGGGAGAGAGAGACACAGCCGGAATCCCTCCCGATTCCCGACAGACACGATGGATTGGCATGACCCACAGAGCGGCCGAAACCGCGCCTG
Organism: Salipiger sp. PrR007; assembly: GCF_010499845.1. NCBI lineage: Bacteria > Pseudomonadati > Pseudomonadota > Alphaproteobacteria > Rhodobacterales > Roseobacteraceae > Salipiger > Salipiger sp. PrR007. The sequence continues at coordinate 115,819 of NZ_JAAGOZ010000007.1, forward strand.
CCTCGATGGCCGGTGTCGAAAGACAGATTTCGTCGCGCATGGTGCTCTTCGCGCTGGCGATGGGCGGCTTTGCCATCGGCACCACCGAATTCGCCGCCATGGCGCTGCTGCCAAACTTCGCCCGTGACCTCGGGGTCAGCGAGGCCCGTGCCGCGGACGCGATCAGCGCCTATGCGCTCGGCGTGGTTGTCGGCGCGCCGATCCTTGCCGTGGCCGGGGCGAAGATGCGCAAGCGCATGCTGCTGATCTGGCTGATGCTGGCCTTCGCCGCCTTCAACACGCTCTCGGCGCTGGCCCCGACCTTCGGGCTCTTCACCCTGTCGCGCTTCGCCTCGGGCCTGCCGCATGGCGCCTATTTCGGCGTCGCGGCGCTGGTGGCCGCCTCGATCGTGCCGCGCAACAAGCGCGCCACGGCGGTCTCGCGGGTATTTCTCGGGCTGACCATCGCCACCACCATCGGCGTGCCCGCCGCGAGCTGGCTCAGCCAGTTCTTCGGCTGGCGCTCGGGCTTCGTCATCGTCGGTGCGCTGTCGCTGGCGACGGCGCTGGCGGTCTACCTCAAGGCCCCCCGCACCCCCGCCGATCCGGACGCCAATCCGCTGCGCGAACTCGGCGCGCTGAAGAACCGGCAGGTCTGGCTGACGCTGGCCACCGGCGCCGTCGGCTTTGGCGGCTTCTTCGCGGTCTATACCTACATCGCCTCGACCGTGCAGACGACGCTCGGCGCCTCTGACGACATGGTGGCGCTGATGCTGATGGTCGCGGGCTTCGGCATGACCATCTTCAACCTCGCGATGGGCGCGCTGGCCGACCGCAACCTGAACGTCACCGCCTTCGCCTCCTTCGGCGGCGGCGCCATTGTGCTGGCCCTCTTCCCGGCGGCGGTGTCGGGCGGGCTCTGGACCATGGGCCTCGCGGTGCTCTGCATGAGCATCCTCGGCGGCGTCTCGACGGTGATGCAGACCCGTCTGATGAACGTCGCCGGAGAGGCCCAGCAGCTTGCCGCCTCGCTGCACCACGCCGCCTTCAACGTCGCCAACGCAGTGGGGCCGTTCCTTGCCGCGCGGGTGATCGCCGCGGGTCACGATTTCCCCGCCTCGGGCTATGTCGGCGCAGCGCTGAGCGCCGCGGGCTTCGGGCTCTTCGCGCTCACGCTCTGGGACGCGCGCCGCAGCGGGCTCGAGTAAGGCCGAAGGAACAGGGGTCCGCCCACTTCCACGAACCGCTGGATCAAATAAGAACGTTGTCGTCAGGCAGGGCGAGCAGCCGGGAAACTCTCCCGTCCGGGCCGCCACGCCAAATCAGCCGTCCACGCGCGACCTGCACGGCGGAGCGCTGTTCCGCGCGCGCCTTGCCCGCACCCCCGCGCGGGCCTTGCCGCCCGGCCCCGTCAGACCGAAATAAGGCCGCAAAACGAACACCCTTACCAAGAGGCCCTCTCATGACCTTCAAAGCGATCGCCCTTTCCGCTGCGATCACCGGGCTTTCCGCAACCGGCGCACTTGCCGCCGACCTCGCCCCGCTCGTCAGCCCCGCCGAACTTGAGCGCGCTCTCACCGAGGCGGATGCGCCCCAGATTCTCGACATCCGCGGCGACGCCTATGCCGACGGCCACATCGCCGGTGCCGTCTCGGCCCCCTACGGGCTGTTCCGCGGCCCCGAGGACAACCCTGGCGCGACGGTGCCGGTGGACCAGCTCGAGACCACCTATGAAAAGCTCGGCCTCGCGCCCGACGCGCAGGTGGTCATCGTCTCGCAGGGCGACACCGACACCGATTTCGGTGCCGCCGCCCGCGTCTACTGGACCCTGAAGAGCTCGGGCTTCACCGAGCTGTCGATCCTCAACGGCGGCGCGCAGGCCTGGGTCAACACCGGCCTGCCGCTCAGCAAGGACGCGGTGACCCCCGAGCCCACCGAGCTCGACATCACCTGGAACAACGCCTGGACCGCCGAGACCCCCGAGGTCGCCGACGTGGTCGATGGCGGCCACGAGGCGCTGCTGCTCGACGCCCGCCCCGCCGCCTTCTTCGAAGGCAAGAAGGCCCATGGCGCAGCCGCCAAGCCCGGCACCCTGCCCGGCGCCGAGAACTACGCCTACACCAAGTTCTTCCAGAGCGGCGCCACCGCCATCGGCCAGATCTCCGACGTGCAGGCGCTGAAGACCTCGCTCGGCATCACCGAGGGCAAAGAGATCGTCTCCTTCTGCAACACCGGCCACTGGGCCGCGACCAACTGGTTCGCGCTGAGCGAGATGGCGGGCATCGAGAACGTCAAGCTCTACCCCGGCTCGATGGTCGAATACTCGCAGACCGGCGGCGAGATGCAGAACGCCCCGGGCCTGTTCAGGAACCTGCTGAACCAGGTCACCGGGGGCAACTGATGCGCCAATCCGTCACCCAAGGCGCGGCACCGGCCGCGCCCGCAGGGGCCATGCCGCAGCGCGCCGGGTTGATCCTCGGCGCGCTCGTCATCGTGGCCCTCGTCGCACTCTTTGCCGGCGCACGCTACGGGCTCCTGTTGGCCATCGGCCTCGGCTTCGGCATCGCGCTCGAGGGACTGCGCTTCGGCTTCGCCGGGCCGTGGCGGGCGATGATCCAGCGCCGCGAACCCTCGGGCGTGCTGGCGCAGCTGCTGTCCATCGCTCTGGTCGCCGTGGTCGCCATCCCGCTGCTGTCGAGCCATGCGGGGGAACTGGTCGGCGCGCAGGCGCCCATCGGCTTTGCCATGGTCGGCGGCGCCTTCGTCTTCGGCGCCTGCATGCAGATCGTTCTGGGCTGCGGCTCGGGCACTTTGGTCAACGCCGGAAGCGGCAACCCCGTCAGCCTGCTGGCCCTGCCCTTCTTCGCGCTCGGCAGCTTCGCCGGGGCCTGGAACCTGATCTGGTGGACCGATCTCGGCGCCCTGCCCATCCTGAGGCTCTCGGGCGTTCCGGGGCTTGGCGTCACGCTGGTGCTACTGGCCCTCGCCGCGGCGATCTTCCTCTGGCGCGCCGCGCCGGGCTCGGTCAAGCTGAGCCGCCGGCATGCGCTTGCCGCCGTCGTGCTGGCGGCGCTCGCCATCGGCAACCTGCTGGTCGCGGGTCAGCCGTGGGGGGTGGTCTACGGGCTTGGCCTCTGGGCCGCCAAGGGGTTCTCCGCACTCGGCGGAGATCTCTCCGGCTCCGCGTTCTGGGCGGCCCCCGGCTCGATGGAGCGCGTGCAATCGAGCGTGCTGACGGACTACACCTCGCTGACGGACATCGGCCTTATCCTCGGGGCTTTCGGCGTCGCCGCCTGGCGCCGCGGCGCGCTGGCGGCCAAGCTGCCGTCCTATCCGGCGCGCGCCTGGGTCGCGACCATCGTTGCGGGTTTCCTGCTTGGCTATTCGTCGCGGCTGGCCTTCGGCTGCAACGTCGGGGCGTTCTTCTCGGGCATCTCCACCGGCAGCCTGCACGGCTGGGTCTGGTTCGTCGCCGCCTTCGCCGGGGCCTTCCTCGGCATCCGGCTGCGCCCGGCGCTGGGGCTGGAGGCGCGGACATGACCCGCAGCCTCACCGCCGCGCTCGCGCTCACCTTCGTTGCGGCGCTGCTGGCCTTCGATCTGGCCAGCACGCCGCCGAACCCCTACCAGGCCCCCGCCCTGCTGGCCTTCGGCTCGGGCGCCGTGGCCTCGGGCGGCTTCTGCGGCGCCTTGCCGGACTGACCGCGAACATTCAGCATCTGAAGCGGGGCGGCCAATGATGGCCGCCCCGCTTTCGTTAACCCGCGTCCTCGGGGAGCCCCGCGAAAGGCCCATAAGACTGGCCAAGCGTGACCCTACGACAGCGCAAATCTTCATAAAAGTTTACAAAAAATTAACTCTGCGGCGGATAGTCCAAAGGTAGGGCAGTTACCAAGCTGAGTGGTTATTTTCCTCCCCCTGCACACCCTTGGGATCAACCGCGTATCTCCGTGCGGCCCAAGGGTCATTAATGCCTTTTCAGCGATCCCTTTGCAGCACCGGTGCACCCCCTGTCCCCGCGGGGACAGGGGGCCGCGATCAGAGCCCCTGGCCTCCCGACAGTTCCACCCGCTGCCCGCTCATCCAGCCAAGCCCACCGTCCAGCAGCGCCGCGACCCCGGCGCCGATGTCCTCCGGCGCGCCGACCCGGCCAAGCGCCGTCATCTCCGCCACCCGCGCGTTCAGCTCGGCGTTGTCGCGCACCGCGCCGCCACCGAAATCCGTGGCAATGGCGCCCGGGGCAAGACAGTTGACGCGAATACCGCGCGGTCCAAATTCCTGCGCGGCGTAGCGGGTCAGCACCTCCACCGCGCCCTTCATCGCCGCATAGGCCGCGTAGCCCGGCAGGGTGAACCGCGCCAGCCCGGACGACACGAAAAGCACCGCGCCGCCTTCGGCAATCCGCGGGGACAGCGCCCGGGTGAGCAGGAAGGGCGTGCGCAGGTGCACCCGGTAGAGCAGGTCGAGCTGCTCGGGCTCGGTGCCGAGGATGCTGGCGTGCACGCCGAGACCGGCGTTGTTGACCAGGTAATCCACGGTGTCGCGGCCGAAATGGCGCGTCAGCTCCTCTGCCAAAGTGGCGGCGAAACCCGCGATGTCGCCGCCGTCGGCATCGAAGGGCAGCATTGCTGCCCGCACGCCGAGCGCTTCGATGTCGCGCCGGGTCTCTGCGGCGGCCTCTGCAGAGCTGTTGTAGGTGCCGATCACCTCGACGCCCGCGCGGGCAAGGTGCAGCGCGGCAGAGCGGCCGAGGCCGCGGCTCGCGCCGGTGATGAGAGCAATCTTGCGGGTCATGGGGTCATCTCCTGTCCCTGGGGGGCGGCACATCCGCCCCTTCCTGCGCCAGAGATAGATTGCGATCCTCGTGCGATAAATCGTACAGAGTCGCATGGACTATTCGGATATCCGAACAATGCAGCAGATCGACCTCAATTCGCTGGCGCAGTTCGTCACCCTGGCGCGGCATCTCAACTTCCGCCGCGCGGCAGCCGAGCTGGCGATCTCTCCCTCGACGCTGAGCGAGCGGATCCGCGAGCTCGAGGCGCGGCTCGGGGTGCGGCTGCTCAACCGCAACACCCGCAGCACCTCGCTCACCGAGGAGGGCGAACGCCTGCTCGCCCGCGCCGGTGATGCCGTGGCGGTTCTGGGCGAAGCCGCCGCCGCCGTCGGCAACGGGGCGCAGGCCGCGCTCACCGGGCGCATCCGCATCAACGGCCCGGCCCCGGCGATCGAGCTGCGGCTGATGCCTCTGGTCGCCTCGTTTCTCGCCCGCCACCCCGGGGTGCGCATCGAGGCGGTGAGCGAGGGGGATCTCGTCGATGTGGTGGCCCGCGGCTTCGACGCCGGGCTGCGCTACGACGAGGCGCTGGCGCAGGACATGGTGGCGGTGCGGGTGGGGGCCGACCAGCGCATGCTGGTCGCCGCCGCGCCCGAGTACCTCGCCCGACACGGCCCCCCGGAGCACCCCGAGGCGCTGGCCCGCCACGCCTGCATCACCCATGTCTTCGGCACCGGCAATATCCTGCCCTGGTCCTTCGAGAAGGATGGGCAGGCGCGCGACATCACCCCGCAAGGGCGGCTCGCGGTGAACAGCTCTGCCGCCGCGCTGGTGGCCGCCCGCGCCGGGCACGGGCTCGTGTATGCCTTCGACGACTACCTCGCCGAGGATCTCCGCAGCGGCCGGCTGGTGGCGGTCCTCGAGGACTGGACCCCGCCCTTTCCCGGCCCATCGCTCTATTTCACCGAGCGGCGGCTGATGCCCCCGGCCCTGCGCGCCTTCGTCGACCACGTGAAGGCCGAAGGGAAGGCCCAGGCCGCGCGGGGGTGAGCCACCTTGTGCGCGCGGCGTGAGGCCCTATGTTGGAACAAGGACCACCCAGGGATCGGAGCCCGCCATGAAAAGCTATGCAGTTGTCTTCGTGATCGGCGCGTTGCTTGTCGTTGCTGGGCTGGCCATGGTCAACCGCAGCCGTACGCCCGGAGGCCACGACCGGGCCGCGACATCTGCGACCCAACCCGAGACCGAACGCTATGCCATGAGCATTGGCCGCCCTGTCGAGCTGACGCAGGGCGAGGTGCAGCAGGTCAAGACGCTCGCCCCAAGCATCGATCCGAGCCGGATCCGCCCGGAGGAGGTCGGCAAGATCCGCGCCATCCTCCACAGCCAGGGCAATGACGCCAACAAGCGCGGGCGGCTCGAGCGCCTGCTGAACTGAGCGGACGGGCGGATAGGGCCGCCGCTGCAATCCCCGCCAAGACTTGTGAATTGACACCCCTCGGCCCCTCGCGGTAGGTCGGGGGCACGCGCCGCCCCGCGGCCCTTTCCACCCACAGCACCCACCGAACCGGCAGGCAGCTCCGAGAACAGGATTTGTTCCTTGAGCGACCTTGCGATTTCGTACCCCATCGGTGCGCCGGACGGCGCCTGCCTTGGCCTGCCCCTGCGCCTCGGAGCGCAGAGCGGCTTTGTCGAGGAGGCCATCTCCGACAGGCTCTGCGCCCTTGCCGCGCGCGGCGGGGCGGTGACCCGGCGTCTCTGCGGTGCCTTCCCCTTCGAGCGCGACCGGCCCGGCTGGCTCTACGCGCTCCGCTCCGAAACTCGCACCGACGCCCTGCCGACCGCCCGGACCGAGGCAGACGCCCGCCCGCTGGCCCTCGATCGCCTGCCATCGCAGGAACGCTACGCCGAGGCGGTGGCCGCGGTGGCGGCGCAGGTGGGGGACCCCGAACATCCGCTCCGCAAGGCGGTGCTGGCCCGGGCGCTCGATCTGCGCACCGACCGGACGCTCGATCCCTTTGCGGTGGCCGCGCGGCTCGGTGCCGATCCGCATGTGACCGCCTATTGCCTGCCGCTCCCCGGCACCCGCGGCGACGCGCGCTGGCTGGTCGGCGCGACGCCCGAGCTGCTGCTGCGCAAGACCGGCGCGGCGATCCGCTCGCACCCGCTTGCCGGATCGGCGCGGCGCCGCGCCGATGCGCGCGACGATGCGCGGGCCAAGGCGGCGCTGCTTGGCTCGGAAAAGGACAATGTCGAGCACCGCGTTGTGGTCGACTACATCCACGACATCCTTGCCCCCTATTGCGCCGAGCTCAGCGTGCCGCAGGCGCCGCAGCTCGATCGCACCGCCAGCATGTGGCACCTTGGCACCTGCATCGACGGGGTGCTGCGCGATCCCGAGACCCCCTGCCTCGAGCTGCTGGCGGCGCTGCACCCGACGCCTGCCGTCGCCGGGGCGCCGCTGACCGAGGCGCTGCAGGCGATTGCCGGGGCCGAACCCTTCGCGCGCGACTTCTACGCCGGCACGCTCGGCTGGGTGGACGGCAGCAACAACGGCGAATGGCACGTCACCCTGCGCTGTGCGATGCTCGAAGGGTGCGAGGCGCGGCTCTTTGCCGGGGCCGGGATCGTCGCCGCCTCGGATCCACTTGAAGAGGTCGCCGAGACCCGCGCCAAGTTCATTGCCATGCGCCGCGCGCTCGGCATCGCCGAGGGCCTGTGAGGCCCGCAAGGCGCAAGTCCGCACGACCCGACACAAAGCCCGCAAGGAAAGCTCCGATGGCCCTTCCGAAGATCCCCGACTACCCGCTGCCCGCGGCCGCCGACCTGCCCAAGTCGCGCGCGCCCTTTGTGCTCGAGCCCGGGCGCGCCGCGCTGCTGGTGCATGACATGCAGCGCTACTTCTGCGCCGCCTTTGGCGCGGATGCCTTCCGCCGCGAGGGCAGCCCCATCGCCGCCGCCGCCGCCAATATCGCGCGGCTGCTGAGCGCCGCTAGAACCGCGGGCGTGCCGGTCTTTTACACTGCGCAGAAGGGCAACCAGTTCCGCCCCGACCGCGGATTGCAGGCCGACCTCTGGGGGCCGGGCATGTCGGCGACGCCCGAACACGAAGAGATCATCCCCGTTCTCGCCCCGGCAGAGGGCGATATCGCGCTGGTCAAGCATCGCTACAGCGCCTTCCAGCGCTCGAACCTCGAGACGCTGATGCGGGCGCGCGGGCGGGACCAGCTGATCATCACCGGGATTTACGCCCATATCGGCTGCCTCGCCACGGCTGCCGAGGCCTTTCAGCGCGACATCGAGCCCTTTTTCGTGGCGGATGCGCTGGCCGACTTCAGCCGCGAGAAACACGATATGGCGCTGGATTGGGTCGCGGCCTGCAGCGGCGTGCCGATGGTCACGGACGCCGTGCTGGCCAGCCTGGAGAGCCCCTCTGGCTGAGGCGGCTGGCGCGCGGGGGCGTGCCCCCGCGCGCCTCAGAAATCGAGATCGGCGTAATGCGCCGGCTGCGGGAAGCCCGGAATCTGGTCGGCAAGGATCGACCGGAAGGCCGGGCGCGACTTGATCTTGGCGTACCAGTCCTTGACCACCGCCGACCGGTTCCAGTCGACATCCGAGATGTAGTCCAGCGAGGACAGATGCGCCGCCGCGGCGAAATCCGCGAGGGTCATCACGTCGCCCGCCAGCCAGCGCCGGTGGTCGAGCAGCCAGGCCATGTAGTCGAGGTGGTACTTGATTGCCTTGGCCCCGGCCTTGACGTTGCTCGAGTCGGGGAACCCGGCCTTCATGATCTTCTTGTTCACCCGCTCGTAGAGCAGCTTCGAGGTCACCTCGTGGTGGAACTTGTCGTCGAACCAGGCGACGAGCCGGCGCACTTCGTAGCGGGCGTCAGGCGAGCGCGGCAGCAGCGAGGGCTCGGGGTATTTCTCCTCGAGCCATTCGCAGATCGCGGCGCTTTCGGACAGGGTCTTGTTGTCGATGCGCAGCACCGGGACCTTGCCTGCCGGGTTTCGGCGCAGGAAGTCGGCCTCCTGCTCCCAGTAGCGTTCCTCGACCAGCTCGCATTCGATCTTCTTTTCGGCGAGGCTCAGGCGAACCTTGCGGCAAAAGGGCGAGAGCGGCACGTGGTAAAGCTTTGCCATTCGAGAAAGCGGCTCCGGGTCTGAGGGAAATCTTTCGCCTGTTTGCCGTGAAACCGGCGGCGATTCAACTGGGGATGGGAACACGGGCGGGTGATGGCCGGGGCGCTGGCCCCGCCTACTCGAAGCAGCGGGCGCGGCCGTCGCGGGCGATCGTCGCCGCCCCGTCGCGGATCTGCGCGGCGCGGCGCTCGACGAAGTTCGAGGGTTTCGAGGCCGAGCGGTCCTTGGGGTCGGGCAGGATCGCCGCGAGCCGGGCCGCCTGGGTGGCGCTCAACTGCGACGGCGCGACGCCGAAGTAGTGCTGCGAGGCGGCCTTGAGGCCGAAGACGCCCTCGTCGAACTCGGCGATGTTCATGTAGACCTCGAGGATGCGCCGCTTTGGCCAGAGTGCCTCCATCAGCGGGGTGAGCGCCGCCTCGAGCGCCTTGCGCGGCCAGCTGCGGCCCTGCCAGAGGAAGGCGTTCTTCACCACCTGCTGGCTGATCGTCGAGGCGCCGCGATTGCCGCCCTCGGCGATGGCCGCGCGGATCGCCCGCATGTCAAAGCCCCAGTGGGTGCAGAAATTGGCGTCCTCGGCGGCCACCAGCGCCCGCAGCGCGACGGGGGCCACATCCTCGGCATCGACCCAGTCGTAGTCCACCGGGCTGCCGAGCCGCCGCCCCTCGCTCCACATGTAGAAGCTGCCGGGAGGGTTCACGAAGCGGTAGGAGAACACCGCGAGGCAGAGCAGCAGCGCCAGCGCCACCGCGGCCTGCACGGCGCGCGTCACCACAAAGCGCAGCGGCCTCGGGCGCCGTGCGGTCTTGCCAGATCCCTTTGCGGGTGTCTTCGATTTGCTTTTGGTCGTCTTTGCTGCTCGCGCCATGGCGCAGATCTACACGTCCGCGCGCGCGCGGAAAAGCACTCTGCGTCGGGACGGAACGGAAAACGCCCGGACCTCGGGTCCGGGCGCTTCGGCTTTCCACAAGCGGGCGGGCTTATTCCGCCGGCACCGCCACATCGCTCTCGATGCCCAGCGGGTGCGGGATCTTGTTGAGCATTTCGGTCGGGCAGACCTGCACGAAGTTGGCCTTCTCGCGCTCCCAGTTCTGCAGGATATCGAGCGCCTTGCGGCTGCCGGTCTCGGTCGCGTGACGCTCCACGAGGGCCTTGAGGTCGGCTTCCCAATGCGCTTCGGTCACGGGGCAGGTCACCAAGCTCTCCATGTTCATCAGGTCCGGGGACAGTCCCTCTGGATCATAGAGATAGGCCATGCCGCCGGTCATGCCGGCGCCGAAGTTGGCGCCGATCGGGCCGAGGATCACGGCGGTGCCGCCGGTCATGTACTCGCAGCCGTTGGTGCCGCAGCCCTCGACCACCACTTTCGCGCCCGAGTTGCGGACCGCGAAGCGCTCGCCCGCCTTGCCGGCGGCGAAGAGGTAGCCGTCGGTGGCGCCATAGAGCACGGTGTTGCCGATGATCGTGTTGTTCGACGCGGTGAGCGGCGACATCATCGGCGGGCGCACCACGATGGTGCCGCCAGACAGGCCCTTGCCGACATAGTCGTTGGCATCGCCCGACACTTCCAGCTTGAGCCCCGGAGCCGCGAAGGCACCCAGCGACTGGCCGGCAGAGCCGGTGAGCTTGACGTGCAGGTGGTCGGGCTGCAGCGCGTTGCGCATGCCGAACTTGCTGACGATATGGCTCGAGGTGCGCGTGCCCACGGTGCGGTGCGTGTTCTGCACCGCGTAGGAAAGCTGCATCTTCTCGCCGTCCTGCAGGAAGCGGCTGCCGTCGCGGACGATTTCGGCGTCGAGCGTGTCGAGCACCTCGTTGCGGCCCTTGTTGCGGTCGTAGACGATGTCGTCGGCCCCATCCACACGGATCAGCAGCGGATTGAGGTCGAGGTCATCGAGATGCTCGGCACCCCGGCTGACCTGGCTCAAGAGGTCGGCGCGGCCGATCACCTCGTTGAGCGAACGCGCCCCGATCGAGGCCAGGATCTCGCGCACCTCGGTGGCGTAGAAGGTGATCAGGTTCACCACCTTCTCGGCATTGCCGGTGAACTTGTCGCGCAGCTCGGGGTCCTGGGTGCAGACGCCCACCGGGCAGGTGTTCGACTGGCACTGGCGGACCATGATGCAGCCCATGGCGATCAGCGCGGCGGTGCCGATGCCGAACTCCTCGGCGCCGAGCATCGCGGCCATGACAATGTCACGCCCGGTGCGCAGCCCGCCGTCGGTGCGCAGCGTCACGCGGTCGCGCAGCTTGTTCATCGCGAGCACCTGATGCGCCTCGGTCAGGCCCATCTCCCACGGCAGACCCGCGTATTTGATCGAGGTCGCCGGCGAGGCGCCGGTGCCGCCATTGTGGCCCGAGATCAGGATGATGTCGGCCTTGGCCTTGGCAACGCCCGCGGCGATGGTGCCGACGCCCGAAGAGGCCACCAGTTTCACCGTCACCTTGCAGCGCGGGTTGATCTGCTTGAGATCGTAGATCAGCTGCGCGAGGTCCTCGATCGAGTAGATGTCGTGGTGCGGCGGCGGCGAGATCAGCGTCACGCCCTCGGTCGAGTGGCGCAGACGGGCGATCAGCTTGGTCACCTTCATGCCGGGCAGCTGGCCGCCCTCGCCGGGCTTGGCGCCCTGCGCGACCTTGATCTCGAGTTCCTCGCAGTGATTGAGATACTCGGCGGTAACGCCGAAGCGGCCCGAGGCCACCTGCTTGACCTTCGCCGAGGGGTTGTCGCCGTTCGGCTCGGGCACGAAGTGTGCCGGATCCTCGCCGCCCTCACCGCTGTCGGACTTGGCGCCGATGCGGTTCATCGCGACGTTCAGCGTCTTGTGCGCCTCGGGCGAGAGCGCCCCCAGCGACATGCCCGGCGTCACGAAGCGCTTGCGGATCGAGGTGATGGATTCCACCTCCTCGAGCGGGATCGCCTCGCCGATCGGCTTGATGTCCAGCAGGTCGCGCAGGTGGATCGGCGGGTTGGCCCGCATCGCCTTGGAGTAGGTCTTCCACAGCTCGTAGCTGGCCTTGTTGCAGGCGGCCTGCAGCAGGTGCATGTTCTGCGCGCCCCAGGCGTGGGTCTCGCCGGACTTGCGGGCCTTGTAGAAGCCGCCGATGGGCAGCACGTCGCGGCCCCCCTTGAAGCCAAGCGCGTGGACCTCTTCCGCCTTCTGCTGGATGCCGTGCACGCCGATGCCCGAGATCCGCGACAGCATGCCGGGGAAATACTCGGCACACATGGCGCGCGACAGGCCCACGGCCTCGAAGTTGAGACCGCCGCGGTAGGAAGAGATCACCGAGATGCCCATCTTCGACATGATCTTCAGCAGGCCCTGGTCGATGGCTTCGCGGTAGCGTGCCACGGCCTCGGTCAGGGTGCCTTCGATCAGGCCGCGCGAGATGCGGTCTGCGATGCTGTCCTCGGCCAGATAGGGGTTCACGATGGTCGCGCCGCAGCCGACGAGCACCGCGAAGTAATGCGGGTCGATGCATTCCGCCGAGCGCACACCCAGCGAGCAGAACGTCCGCAGACCCTTTTTGGTCAGCCAGCTGTGCACGGCCGAGGTGGCGAGGATCATCGGCATGGCGACCTTGCCATCGCCCTGGTGATGATCGGTCAGCACGATGTGGCCGCCGCCCGAGCGCACGGCATCCTCGGCCTCGGCCCGGATGCGGGCCAGCCCGTCACGCAGCGCGCCCTCGCCGGCATCGGCGGGGAAGGTACAGTCGATCTCGACCAGGCCCTGCGCGAAGTGATGGGTCAGCTCGTCAAACTGCGCGTTGGCGACGAAGGGCGTGTCGAGCACGAGGATTTCGGTCTGCGCCGAGCTCTCGTCGAGCACGTTCTTGAGGTTGCCGAAGCGGGTCTTGAGCGACATCACGCGGAATTCGCGCAGGCTGTCGATCGGCGGGTTGGTCACCTGGCTGAAGTTCTGGCGGAAGAAGTGGCTGAGCGGGCGGTACTTCTTGGACAGAACCGCCGAGGGCGTGTCGTCGCCCATCGAGGCGAGCATTTCCTTGCCGTCCTCGGCCATGGCCGAGAGCGACTGCTCGAGTTCCTCGATGCTGTAGCCCGCGGCGATCTGGCGCTTCCGCAGCTCGGCGCCCGAGAAGAGCGGCTTCTCGGTGACCTTGCCGAGGCTCTCGTCGAGCTCGGTGATCTTGCCGACCCATTCGCCGAAAGGCTGGGACGAGGCGAGGCGATCCTTGATCTCGGTGTCGCGGTAGAGCTTGCCCTCTTCCATGTCGACGGCGATCATCTGGCCCGGGCCAAGCGCGCCCTTTTCACGCACGGTCGACTCGTCGACCGGGACCATGCCCGCCTCGGAGCCCGCGATTAGCAGCCCGTCGCCGGTGACGACATAGCGCATCGGGCGCAGGCCGTTGCGGTCGAGACCGCCGCAGACCCAGCGGCCGTCGGTCATCGCGAGCGCCGCCGGGCCGTCCCAGGGCTCCATCACCGAGTTGACGTAGGAATACATGTCGAGCCAGGCCTGCGGCAGTTCCACCGCCTGCTTCGACCAGGCCTCGGGGATCAGCATGGTCTTGGCCATCGGCGCGTTGCGCCCGGCGCGGACCAGCACCTCGAACACCGCATCGAGCGCGGCGGAGTCCGATGCCCCGGTCGCGATGATCGGCTTGATGTCCTCGGCCATCTCTCCGAAGGTCGCCGAGGCCATGCGGATCTCGTGCGACTTCATCCAGTTGGTGTTGCCCTTGATGGTGTTGATCTCGCCGTTGTGGGCAAGCATCCGGAAGGGCTGGGCCAGCCACCACTGCGGGAAGGTGTTGGTGGAATAACGCTGGTGGTAGATCGCGAAGGCGGATTCGAAGCGCTCGTCCTGCAGGTCCGGGTAGAAGACGGCGACCTGCTCGGCCAGCATCATGCCCTTGTAGATGATCGACCGGCACGACAGCGAGGCGATGTAGAGCCCGTTGATGCCCGCGGCGGCCGCAGCCTTCTCGATGCGGCGGCGGATGACGTAGAGCTCGCGCTCGAAGGTTTCCTCGTCCACGCCCTTGGCGTTGGAAATGAGGATCTGCTCGATCTCGGGGCGGGTCGCGTTGGCCTTTTCGCCAAGGCAGTCCACGCTCACCGGCACGTGGCGCCAGCCGTAGATGTAATGGCCCATGCGCAGCACTTCGGTTTCGACGATGGTCCGGCAGGTTTCCTGCGCGGCAAAGTCGGTGCGCGGCAGGAAGACCTGGCCGACGGCCATCAGCTCGTCCTTGCGCGGCGCGTGGCCGGTGCGCTCGATCTGGTCGTAGAAGAAGCTGACGGGGATCTGCACGTGGATGCCCGCGCCGTCGCCGGTCTTGCCGTCGGCGTCCACGGCGCCGCGGTGCCAGATGGCCTTCAGCGCGGTGATGCCCGCCTCGACAACCTTGCGCGACGGTTTCCCGTCGATGGAGACCACAAGGCCGACGCCGCAGGAAGAGTGTTCATGCTCTTCGCGGAACAGGCCGTTCTCCTCCATCCACTTGCGCTTGGCTTCCTCTGCGGCAACCCAGTTGGCGTCGAAAGTGGTCATGGCTTAGCACCTCCATGGAAGGCCGCTTGCACGGCCGGGATACGTGGCTGGCGCAGGTCGCGCCGAATGAGATGGCGCCTCATCGCGCCGGAAATCTGTCTTGCGGCTCAGGCGCCGCTTGTTCGGTCTTGCGGCTCAGGCGCCGCTGACGTCCGCCCCGAATTTCTTCAGCGTCTCGGCGCGGGTGTATTTCGGATGGGCCCCGGTGAGGCCCCAGCTGTCGGGCTTTTCGTCGGCGAAGATCTCGCTCTTCATCTCGAAGCCGTTGCCATCGTCGAGCAGCCCGAGGCAGACCTCGTACTCTCCTGCCCCGTCCTCACCCTTGTCGTAGCGGTACCAGAGCACCGAGCCGCAGGTGCCGCAGAAATGCCGCGAGGCCCAGCTCGAGCTGCGGAAGCTGCGGATCGCCTCGGCGCCCTCGATCTCAATCGCCGTCTCGGGCACGTTCACTGCAAAGAGCGCCGATCCGGCCCAGCGGCGGCACTGCTCACAATGGCAGACGCCGAAATTGCCGCACTCGGTCACGGTGAAGCGCACCGCGCCGCAAAGGCATTGTCCGGTCTTCTGCGTCATGCACCGCTCCTTTTTCGGCAAGGGTCAGCAGTGCTGACCTCTGTTCGGACGTGAGGTTCAAGGGATGCACGCCCCATGTGCATGGGATGTGCTGGGGAGGTGGGCCTTACTCGGCGGCGATCGCGGCGAGCTTTTCGAAGTCCTTGAGCACGTGCTCGGCACAGTCGCGGCCGTCACGGATCGCCCAGACCACGAGGCTGGCACCGCGCACGATGTCGCCCACGGCATAGACGCCCGGCAGCCCGGTCCGGCCCGAGGTGAACTCGGCCTTCACGGTGCCCCAGCGGGTGACTTCCAGCTCTGGCGCGCCCCAAAGGGTCTGCAGGTCCTCGGCCTCGAAGCCGAGCGCCTTGATCACCAGGTCGGCGGGCTCTTCGTAGTCGGCGCCTTCGATCACCTCGGGCGACTGGCGGCCGGTGGCGTCGGGCAGGCCGAGGCGCATTTTCTGGACCATCACCGCCTCGACGACCTCGTCGCCCTTGAAACCCTTCGGCGCGGTCAGCCACTCGAACTGCACGCCTTCTTCCTCGGCGTTGGCGGTCTCGCGCTGGCTTCCCGGCATGTTGGCACGGTCGCGGCGGTAGAGGCATTTCACGCTCTCGGCGCCCTGGCGGATCGCGGTGCGCAGGCAGTCCATGGCGGTGTCGCCGCCGCCGATGACCACGACCTTCTTGCCCTTGGCGTTCAGCTCTCCGCTTTCGAACTCGGGCACGGTGTCGCCGAAGTTGGCGGTGCGGTTCGAGGCGGTGAGATAGTCGATCGCCTTGACGATGCCCTTGGCGCCAGCGCCCGGACCACGCAAGTCGCGCGACTTGTAGACGCCGGTGGCGATGATCACCGCGTCATGCTGGTCGCGGATCTCGTCGAAGCTCATGTCCTGCCCGACATTGCAGTTGAAGACGAAACGCACGCCGCCGTCCTCGAGCTGCTTGATGCGGCGCATGACCACGTCCTTCTCGAGCTTGAAGCCCGGAATGCCATAGGTCAGAAGGCCGCCGCCGCGATCGTAGCGGTCATAGACGATGACCTGCACACCTGCGCGGCGCAGCATGTCGGCGGCCGCAAGCCCGCCCGGGCCCGCACCGATGATGCCGACGCTCTCGGCGCGCTCGACCGCGGGTGCGGCGGGCTTCACCCAGCCCTGCTCCCAGGCGGTGTCGGTGATGTATTTTTCGACAGAGCCAATGGTCACGGTTCCGTGACCAGATTGTTCGATCACGCAGTTGCCTTCGCACAGACGGTCCTGCGGGCAGATGCGGCCGCAGATTTCCGGGAAGGTGTTGGTGGCCTGGCTGATCTCGTAGGCTTCTTCCAGACGGCCGGTCGCGGTGAGGTTCAGCCAGTCGGGGATGTTGTTGTGCAGCGGGCAATGGGACTGGCAATAAGGCACACCGCATTGGCTGCAGCGGCTCGCCTGCTCTTCGGCCTTGGCCTTTGCGAACTCAGCGTAAATTTCGTCGAAGTCGTGGCTGCGGACACTCGCCTCCCGCTTCTCGGGCATGTCGCGCTCGATCTTCACGAATTTCAGCATGGGTTGCTTTGCCATGATGCCTTGTCTCCAAGCAAATCAATCGGTCGGGCTTCCTTACTTAAAGTCGAAACGGAATAAAAGTCATACATGCTGACCTATAATGATAAAATTCTGCTCGTTGGCGCCTGACGCCCACCATTTCAGTCAAAAAATAGGTCCGGAAACGGACCAAATTGCCTCTTTCCCCCTGAAATCCAAGAATCTATAGCAAAAGTGGCTATCCAAGCGGAGACCTGCGTCCATGCCCCTGTCTCAACTGATTATTCTCGCGCTCATCCAGGGCATCACCGAGTTTCTCCCGATTTCCTCCTCCGGTCACCTGATTCTCCTCCCCGGGCTGACCGGCATGGAAGACCAGGGGCAAGTGATCGACGTAGCGGTGCACGTCGGTACGCTCTTTGCGGTGGTGCTCTATTTCTGGTCGGACGTGCGCGAGGGGCTCGCGGGCATCCCGCGCATGCTGACCGGCAAGATCGATACGCCCGGCTCCAAGCTCGCCTTCCTGCTCGCCGTTGCCACGGTGCCGGTGATCCTCGTCGGGCTGATCCTCAACATCACCGGCCTGTCGGACATGCTGCGCTCGATCGCGGTGATTGGCTGGACGATGCTGATCTTCGGGATCGTGCTCTGGTGGGCCGACCAGAAGGGCCCTGAGGTGAAGACCGAAGCGGACTGGAACCTGAAGGACGCGGTCAAGCTCGGCCTTTGGCAGGCGGTGGCGCTGATTCCGGGCACCTCGCGGTCGGGCATCACCATCACCGGCGCGCGCCAGCTCGGCTACAAGCGCCATGACGCGGCGAAGATCTCGATGCTCATGTCGATCCCGACGATCTTTGCCTCGGGTGTGCTGCTCGGCGCCGAGGTCATCGGCACTGCCGATGCGCAGGCGGCCAAGGACGGCGCCATCGCCGCGGGCTTCGCCTTTGTCTCGGCCCTGCTGGCCCTGACGCTCATGATGCGACTGCTGCGCTCGGTGAGCTTCACCCCCTACGTGATCTACAGGGTGATCCTCGGAGCGGTTCTGCTGGTCATCGCCTATAGCTGATCCCGGAGCAGAGCCCCAACGCGCCCCCGGACATGGGAAGGCCCCGGAGTTCGGGGAAACTCCGGGGCCGTTGAACTACCCGGGACCGGCGGGGGAGCCGGCAGGGACAGTAGAAAGGGCAGTCAACCTCGCTCGTCTTCACAGCTGCGCGACGGTGCGATAAGTGCAGCTAAATCAGGGATTTCGGTGTTTGCAACGCGGGGTTTGCGTTCGCGCGGATTCTCGCCGTGGGCGAGTCGCCCTATAGGCGGGAACCTGCCGACATCGACATCGGCACAAAGTCATACGCGGTGGTAAGGGCTGCCTGCCAAAATGGACGCTGCGCGGTAGAGCTGTTCGGACAGCATGACCCTGACCAGCATGTGCGGCCAGACCATATGGCCGAAGCTCAGCGCCATGTCGGCCTCGGCCCGCAGCGAGGGATCGAGTCCATCCGCCCCGCCGATGACGAAGGCCAGATCGCCCGTGCCGCCATCGCGAATTTCGCCGAGCCGCTGCGCGAAGTCCGGCGAGCTCATCAGCTTGCCGCGCTCATCGAGGATGCACAGCCGGGCTCCCGAAGGAATCGCCTTGCGCAGCAGCGCCGCCTCGGCGGCCATGCCGCCGCCCTTGCGGTCCTCGACCTCGGTGACCGTCACCGGCCCCAGGCCAAGCGCCCGCCCGGTGCGGTCGAAACGCTTGAGGTAATCGTCAATCAGATCGCGCTCGGGGCCAGACCGAAGCCGGCCCACGACGCAGAGGTGCACACGCATAAGCGCTCCCGGTCAGGTCGCGCTCTGGGCCACCTTGCCCAGCGGCATCCACATCTTCTCGAGCTGGTAGAACTCGCGGACCTCGGGCCGGAACACGTGGACGATCACGTCGCCCGCGTCGATCAGCACCCAGTCGCCGGTCTCTTCGCCCTCGGTCTTGCACAGGACGCCCAGCTCATGTTTCAGATCCTCGGCGAGCTTCTGCGCGATCGCGGCCACCTGTCGCGACGAACGTCCCGAGCAGATCACCATATGGTCGCAGACGGAGGTCTTGCCGCGCAGGTCAATCTGCACGGTCTCTTCCGCCTTGTTGTCGTCGAGAGACTTGAGGACGGCGGCAAGAATAAGCTCGCTCGTGACCTCGGTGTGGGGCAGCCCGCTCATGGGCATCCCCGCAACAGCGGCACCGGCCGCATCGGCAGTAAGTGACAGGACATTGTCCTCCTTCATGGCACGCGCCGAATGTGACCCCGGCGCCGGGCCCTTATAAGATAGCATCGGAGAGGGCTTTTCTCAACGTTGCGGCGAAAGATCGCCCCTTATCCGGGACAGCAGGCTGATTCAACGCCTAAAACGGTGGGGCGCGACAAGGCGCCCCACACGCGACTCGGGCTCCGGGACGGGGCGCCGCTCAGGCGCCCCAGGGGATCCACACCGTCTGAACCTCGGTCGCCGCCTCGAGGAAGCTCTCGCCCTCCCCCGCTGCCGAGGCCCAATCGCGGGCGTTGCCGTCGTTCACCCAACTGCGTTTGAGGTTGCCCGCGGCACCCGCCTCGAGGGTCTTAGACAGGTCCGACGACGAAAAGCTCCACACCGCCTCGACGTCCATGTGGCTGGCAAGCGTCGGCGCAAGCTCCTCGTGCGGGCCGGTGAGGATGTTGACCACCCCGCCCGGCAGATCCGAGGTGTCGAGCACCTGGTAGAAATCCGTCGCCGCCAGCGGGAAGGGCTCGGAGGCGACCAGCACCACGCGGTTGCCCATGGCGATGGCCGGGGCCATGACCGACACGAGCCCCAGCAGCGGCGCCTCGTCGGGGCAGAAGGCACCGATCACGCCGGTGGGTCGGCGCAGCGACAGCGCGGTGCCGCGCAGCGGCACGGGTTTCACCGCCCCTTCGTACTTGTCCGCCCAGGCCGCATAGGTGAAGAGCCGGTCGACCGAGGCTTCGACCTCTGCCGCGCCCCCGTTGCCGCCGGTCATGGAATCGATCCGCGCCGCGAACTCCCCCGCCCGCGCCTGCAGGTTCTCGGCGATGAAGTAGATCACCTGCGCGCGGTTGTGGGCCGTGGCCGAGGACCAGCCCGACGCGCCCCGCGCCGCTTCGACGGCGTTGCGGATGTCCTTGCGCGACGAGATCGGCGCCTGCCCCAGCAGTCGGCCCTTGCGGTCGTAGATGTTCTGCGCGTAGCCGCTGTCGGGCCGCGCCTGTTTGCCGCCGATGTAGAGCTTGGCGGTACGATCGACGTCCTGCGGCTCGGCCTTCTCGCCCGCGAAGGCCTCGACCTTCTTTAGCGACGCGGCCTTGCCGGCGGGGCGGGTATAGGCCGCGAGGCCCTCCCAGCCGCCTTCCCGGCCAAAACCGCTCTCGCGCAGCCCGCCGAAGGGCGCCGCCGCATCGAACATGTTGCTGCCGTTGACCCAGACCACCCCGGCCTCGAGTTTCGGCGCAATATCAAGCGCGGTGTTGATGTTCTCGGACCAGACCGAGGCGGCCAGCCCGTAGCGCGTGTTGTTGGCGATCTGCACCGCCTCCGACGGCGTGCGGAAGGTGGTCGAGACAAGCACCGGGCCGAAAATCTCTTCCTGCATCAGCAGCGAGGCGGGGGAGAGGCCGGTAACCAACGTCGGGGCGATGAAGCAGCCCTCGGGCGCGGCGCAGCCTGTGTAGACCTCGCCTTCGCCCACGGCCTTCTGCATCAGCGCCTCGATCCGCGCCTTCTGCTCGGGATCGACGATGGCCCCGATATCGATGCACTTGTCGAGCGGATCGCCCAGGCGCAGCTTGTCCATCCGCGCCTTGAGCTTGTCGTGGAAGCGCTCGGCGATGCCCTCCTGCACCAGAAGGCGCGAGCCGGCGCAGCAGACCTGCCCCTGGTTGAACCAGATCGCATCCACCAGCCCCTCGACCGCGCTGTCGAGATCGGCATCCTCGAACACCACATAGGCCGACTTGCCGCCCAGCTCGAGCGTCAGGGACTTGCCGCTGCCGGCGGTGGCCGCACGGATCTTGCGGCCCACCTCGGTCGAGCCGGTGAAGGCGATCTTGTCGACCTCTGCGCCCACGATCATCTCGCCCACGGCGCCGTCGCCGGTGACGATGTTGACCACGCCCTTGGGCAGACCCGCCTGCTGGCAGAGGTCTGCAAAGCACAGCGCGCTCAGCGAGGTCCATTCGGCGGGCTTCAGCACCACGGTGTTGCCCATGGCCAGCGCCGGGGCAATCTTCCAGGCGAGCATCAGCAGCGGGAAGTTCCACGGCACGATCTGGCCGCAGACCCCCAGCGGCTCCTGCCCCGGCAACTCGGCGTCCATCAGCTGCGCGCAGCCGGCGTGATAGTAGAAGTGCCGCGCCACGAGGGGGATGTCGATGTCGCGGCTCTCGCGGATCGGCTTGCCGTTATCGAGCGTTTCCAGCACCGCCAGCAGCCGCGAATGCTTCTGCACCAGCCGCGCCAGCGCGTAGAGGAAGCGCGCCCGGCCCTTGCCCCCCAGCTTGGCCCATCCCGGCTGCGCCGCGCGCGCGGCCTTGACCGCCGCATCGACATCGCCCTGCGTCGCCTGCGTCACCTCGGCCAGCACCTCGCCGGTGGCGGGATTGCGGCTTTCGAAGGTCTTGCCCGGCTTGGTGAAGCCGCCATCGATGAAGCACCCAAAGCGCGAGCCCTGATCCACGATCCAGCTCAGCGCATCCGCGGCGCTCTCGGGCGCGGGTCCATAATCCATGCTCTCGAAGATCTCTTTCACGCTCATGTCCGTCGTCTCCAGTTCCGCAGATGCGCCATCAGCTCGTGGCGTGGCGCCAGGAGGCCGAATAGGCCCCGGTCACGTGATGTTCGAGCTGCCGCTCGATGTCGCCCAGCAGCGAGGAGGCGCCGAAGCGATAGAGGTCCGGCCGCAGCCAGCGGTCGCCGAGCTCTTCCTTGACCAGCGCCAGGTAGGTCACCGCGTCCTTGGCCTTGGAGATGCCGCCCGCCGGCTTGTAACCGACGCGATAGCCGGTTTCCTCGTGGTACTCGCGGATGGCGCGCATCATCACGAGGCTGACCGGCAGCGTGGCGTTGACGCTTTCCTTGCCGGTCGAGGTCTTGATGAAATCGGCGCCCGCCATCATGCAGACCATCGACGCCCGCGCCACGTTCTGCAGCGTGCCCAGCTCGCCGGTGGCGAGGATCGCCTTCACGTGCGCCTCGCCGCAGGCTTCGCGAAAGGCGCGCATCTCGTCGTAGAGCGCCTGCCAGTCACCGGTCAGCACGTGGCGGCGCGAGATGACGATGTCGATCTCCCTGGCACCGGCCTTGACGCTCTCGGTGATCTCGGCGACGCGCAGATGGAAGGGTGAGAGCCCCGCCGGAAAACCCGTCGAGACCGCCGCCACCGGAATGCCGCTGCCCTCGAGCGCCTCGACGGCAGGGGCGATCATGTCGTGGTAGACGCAGACCGCGCCCACGGTCAGCCCCTCGAGCCCCAGCGCGTCGAGGAGATCCGCCCGCACCGGCTGTCGTGCCTTGGCGCAGAGCCGCGCCACGCGTCCCGGCGTGTCGTCGCCCGCAAGCGTGGTCAAATCGATGCAGGAAATTGCCCGTGCGAGCCAGGCCGCCTGGTAGTCCTTCTTCACCGAGCGCCGCCCGGGCAGGGTCGCGGCGCGGCGCTCGATCGCCGAACGGTTGGCGGTTGCGCGCATCACCCGGTCCATGTCGAGCGGCATGCCCGGATTGCGCGGCTCGTGGAGCTGCGGCACAAGGCTGGTTTCGGATCGGCTCATCGTCTCGGTCATCACTGGGGTCCTCCGGCGGGAAGGGTCGCACGGCCCCCGCACTTGGGCAAGCGGGCCAGCCTTGCGGATACGTGTCAAACCCCCGCGCGGCAAGCGGATCGTGCTGGCCGGGAACCGCCCGACCGCGAAAGCCCGCGCTTTGCCATGCGCGCGCCGCAGAGATCAACCCCCGGGCGCGACCCCCGGCAGGCCGCCGCCGCCCTGCCTCGGCGCCGCGCCCTGCACCTTCTTCTCTTTTCAAATACGCAAGTGCCCCCTGCCAAACCGGGCACCGCGCGGCAGGCACGCCCCGCTACCGGCTTGCAAACCGCGCCTCTGGGCCGGAAAGCTGGCCGACAAAGAGGAGACAGTCATGATCGCAATCATCTTCGAGGTCATCCCCGCCGAAGGGCGCAAGGAGCAATACCTCGACATCGCCGCCGCCATGCGTCCCATGGTCGAGGAGGTCGAAGGGTTCATCTCGGTCGAGCGCTTCCAGAGCCTCACCAACCCCGACAAGCTGCTCTCGCTCAGCTTCTTCGAAGACGAGGCGGCGGTGCAGCGCTGGCGGACCCTCGCCGCGCATCGCGGCGCACAGAAGGCCGGGCGCGAGGGCATCTTCGCGGGCTATCGGCTGCGGGTCTGCCAGGTGCTGCGCGACTACGGCATGGAGGACCGGGCCGAGGCGCCGCAGGACAGCCACGCGACGCATGGCTGAAACGCGAAACGCGGGCCCGAAGGCCCGCGCTCGAGACACTTGCCGTTTGCGTCGGCGTCCGGGGCTCAGCAGCCAGCCTTGATGATGGCCTCGGCGAGGATCGGCACGGTGGTCTTGTTGAGGCCCGCGATGTTCAGGCGCGAGTCTCCGACCATGTAGATGCCGTGATCACGGCGCATGGTCTCGACCTGCTCAGGCGTCGCGCCAAGACGCGAGAACATGCCGCGGTGCTGGGCGATGAAGCCAAAACGGTCCGAGCCCGACAGGCGCTGCAGCTCGGAAGCAAGCTGCTCGCGCAGCCCCAGCATCGACAGGCGCACCTCCTCGAGCTCGGCGGCCCAGTCGGCGCGCAGCTCGGGATCGGTCAGAACCATGGTCACCAGCCGCGCGCCGTGGTCGGGCGGGAAGGAGTAGTTCTGCCGGTTGAGGTAATTCAGCGTGCCCTGGTTCAGCTTCTTCGCCGAGGCATCCTGGCTGACGGCCATCAGCAGGCCCGTGCGCTCGCGGTAGATGCCGAAGTTTTTCGAGCAGGAGGCCGCGATCAGGCACTCGGGCACCGAGGAGGCAACGAGGCGCACGCCGGCGGCGTCTTCCTCGAGACCGTCGCCGAAGCCCTGGTAGGCGATGTCGATCATCGGCGTGCCCTGCTTTTCCAGCAGCAGCTGGGTCACGGCCTTCCACTGCGAGATGTTCAGGTTGGCGCCGGTGGGGTTGTGGCAGCAGCCGTGCAGCAGCACCACGTCGCCCGGCAGCACCTGCTGCAGATCGGCGATCATGCCGATGAAGTCCACGCCGCGTGTCTCGGCGTCGAAATAGCGGTAAGGGACGATCTGCAGGCCCATGTGCTTGAGGATCGACAAGTGGTTCGGCCAGGTCGGGTCCGAGACAAAGACGCGCGCCTTGGGGTTGGCCATCTTGATCATGTCGAAGGCCTGGCGCACGGCGCCGGTGCCGCCCGGAGTCGCGGCGGCGGCAATGTTCTCGCGTGGGACAGCGTCGCCCAGCACCAGCGTCGACAGCGCCTCGGCAAAGGCCGGGTCGCCGGCGAGGCCGGTGTAGGCCTTGGTGGTCTCACTCTCCCAGAGCTGCTTTTCCGCCGCCTTGATGGCGCGCATGACCGGCGTGTTGCCGCTGGCGTCCTTGTAGACGCCGACCCCGAGGTCGACCTTTTGCGTGCGCGGGTCTTCCTTGAAGGCCTGCATCAGCATCAGGATCTTGTCGGCGGGTTGCTCTTTCAGAGTTTCGAACATCAGTCCTCTCCGGTGGCGACGGGCAGCGTGGGGAATTGCCCCCACTCGGTCCAGGACCCGTCATAAAGGGCGTGGTCTGTCTTGCCGAGGCGTGTCAGGGCAAGGCTCAGGATGGCGGCGGTGACCCCCGAGCCGCAGCTGGTGATCGCCGGCTTGCCTAGATCGACGCCGGCGCTCTCGAAGGCGGCGCGCAGCGCCTCGGGCGACTTCATCGTCTGGTCGGGGTTGAGCAGCGTGCCGAAGGGCACGTTCTTGGAGCCGGGAATATGGCCCGAGCGCAGGCCCGGGCGCGGCTCGGGCACCTCGCCGCGGAAGCGGGCAGGGGCGCGGGCGTCGAGGATCTCGTGGTCGCGCAGCTTCGAAGCGGCAGAGACCTGTGTGACGTCCTTCACCAGGTGGTTCTGGCGGCGCACCATCATGTGGCGGTCGCGGATGACGGGGGGCAGATCCTCGACCTCGCGCCCCTCGGACTGCCATTTCGGCAGGCCGCCGTCGAGCACGGCGATGTCGTCATGTCCCATGAGCTTGAACAGCCACCAGACGCGGGCGGCAGAGAAGAGGCCGGTGCCGTCGTAGACGACGATCTGATGGCCGTCGCCGACTCCGAGCGCGCGCATGCGGGACATGAACTTGTCCACGGGGGGCACCATGTGCGGCAGTTCCGAGCGCAGGTCGGAGATCTCGTCGATGTCGAAGAAGCGCGCGCCCGGAATGTGCGCGGCCTCGTACTCGGCCTTGGGATCGCGTCCCGAGCCGGGCATGTACCAGCTCGCGTCGAGCAGGCGCAGGTCCGGATCCTTCAGGTGGCGCGCCAGCCAGTCGGTCGACACGAGCGTCTTGGGGTCGTCACTTGCCATCACCTCTCCCCGGGGCAGTCAGCATCGCCTCGTCTCTAAGGTGCCGGCTGCGGACTCGCAAGGGTGCGATGGGGCGGCGCCGAGCCCACGCGCGGAGATTCGGTCGCAGGGTCAGCCGCGTTCCTTGAGCAGCCGCTGCTTCTGGCGGTTCCAGTCGCGCTTAGCCTCGGTCTCGCGCTTGTCGTGGTTCTGCTTGCCCTTGGCGATGCCGATCTTCAGCTTCACCATGCCCTTGTGATTGAAATACATGACCAGCGGCACGATGGTCATGCCCTTGCGCTGGGTCTCGTTCCAAAGCCGCGACAGCTCTTTCTTGGAGACCAGCAGCTTGCGGCGGCGGCGCTCCTCGTGCGGGAACATGGCGCGGGTGTAGGGCGCGATGTAGGAGTTCACTAGCCACAGTTCACTGTCCTCCACCGCCGCGTAGCTCTCGGCGATGTTGGAACTGTTCTCGCGCAGGCTCTTGACCTCGGAACCGGTGAGGATGATGCCGCACTCGATATCGTCCTCGATCGCGTAATCGAAGCGTGCGCGCCGGTTCTCGGCGATGATCTTGTAGTTGGGGTCGGACTTCTGCTGGGCCATGATGGGTGCACATAGGGGCTGCGAGGCGCTCTGTCCATATGCAGGGCGCGCAAGCCCGCCGGAGGGACCGCCGCCGCCGCGCGCCGCGGGGTGTTCGGGAGCAGATGATCTTGCTCCTTTTTTCAGCGGTGCTAACAGGGAAGGCAAGGTGCGCGCTGTGCCGCGGGGCTTTGCGGTTCCGCCCGAGCCGGCACGCCAGTATCGACAGGAGACCACCCCATGCCAGAGGACCGGCAAATGCAGCGCTACCCCCGCAACATGATCGGCCACGGACCCGACCGCCCCGACGCGCAATGGCCCGGCGGTGCAAAGATCGCCGTGCAATTCGTGCTGAACTACGAAGAGGGCGGCGAGAACTGCGTCCTGCACGGCGACGCGGCCTCGGAGGCGTTCCTGTCGGACATCGCGGGCGCGGCGCAATGGCCGGGCCAGCGCCACTGGAACATGGAATCGATCTACGAGTACGGCGCCCGCGCCGGCTTCTGGCGGCTGCACCGGCTGTTCACCGGCTACGATATCCCGGTCACCATCTACGGCGTCGCCACCGCCCTCGCCCGCTCGCCCGAGCAGGTCGAGGCGATGAAGGACGCGGGCTGGGAGATCGCCTCGCACGGGCTGAAGTGGGTCGAGCACAAGGACATGCCCGAGGCAGAGGAGCGCGCCTCCATCGCCGAGGCGATCCGCCTGCACACCGAGGTTGTCGGCGCGCCGCCGCGCGGCTGGTACACCGGGCGCTGCAGCGAGAACACCGTGCGGCTGGTCGCCGAGACCGGGGCGATGGACTACGTCTCGGACACCTATGACGACGACCTGCCCTACTGGCTGGAGGTCGAGGGCCGCGAGCAGCTGATCATCCCCTACACGCTCGAAGCCAACGACATGCGCTTCGCCACCTCGCCGGGCTGGATCGAGGGCGAGATGTTCTTCACCTACCTCAAGGACGCCTTCGACACGCTGATTGTCGAGGGCGAGGCGGGCAAGCCTGCGATGATGTCGGTCGGCCTGCACTGCCGCCTGATCGGCCGCCCGGGCAAGATCGCCGGGCTGAAGCGCTTTCTCGACTATATCGGAGGCTTCGAGGGGGTCTGGACCCCGACCCGGTTGGAGATCGCCGAGCATTGGGCCAAGACCCACCCGCCGAAGACCGGCCCGCGTCCCTCGACCATGGACCGCGACACCTTTGTCGGCACCTTCGGCGGCATCGTCGAGCATTCGCCCTGGGTCGCCGAGCGCGCCTTCGAGCTGGAGCTCGGCGCGGCGCATGACCGGCCGGCGGGGCTGGCCAATGCCCTCGCCCGGGTGTTGCGCACTGCCTCACGCGAGGAACGGATGGGCGTGCTGCAGGCACACCCCGACCTCGCCGGCAAGCTGGCCGAGGCGAAGCGCCTGACCGAGGACAGCACCGCCGAGCAGGCCAGCGCCGGGCTCGACGCGCTGACCGATGCCGAACGTGCGCGCTTCACCGAGCTCAACACCACCTATGTCGAGAAGCACGGCTTCCCCTTCATCATCGCGGTGCGCGACCACGACAAGGCGGGCATCCTCGCCGCCTTCGAGCGCCGCATCGCCAATGATACCGACACCGAGTTCGCCGAGGCCTGCCGACAGGTCGAACGCATCGCCCGCCTGCGCCTGGAGGCCCTCCTGTGAGCATCATGGACACCCCCCGCAGCTATGCCTTCCCGCCCGCCGGCATGCCCCCGCGCGAGGACAACCCTCACGGCGCCGCGGTCTTCACCACCGCCTATGCCTTCATCCCCGCCGGCACGATGCGCGACATCGTCAGCTCGCTGCTGCCGGGCTGGCAGCACACCCGCGCCTGGATCATCGCCAAGCCGCTCTCGGGCTTTGCCGAGAGCTTCGCGCAATACGCGGTGGAGCTGGCTCCGGGTGGCGGCAGCGAGGCACCCGAACCCGATGCGCAGGCGCAGGCGGCGCTGCTGGTCACGGAGGGCACCGCGCGGCTGACCGTCGGCGGCACGGAGTACGATCTGCGCGCGGGCCACGTCGTCTACCTGCCGCCGAGCTCCGGCTGGACACTGTGGAACGGCGGCGAGACGCCCTGCAAATTCCACTGGATCCGCAAGCGCTGGGAGGCGGCGCCGGGTGTCTCGGTGCCGCCGGTGATCGTCACCCATGACGAGGAGGTCCCGGTAAACTGGATGACCGGCTGCGAGGAGCTCTGGGGCACCCAGCGCTTCTTCGATCCCGCCGACATCCGCCACGACTTCCACGCCAACATCGTCACCTTCGGCAAGGGCGGGCGCATCCCCTTCGCCGAGACCCACGTGATGGAACACGGGCTCTACGTTCTGGAGGGGCGCGCGCGCTACCTGCTCAACCAGGACTGGGTCGAGGTCGGCCCCGGCGATTTCATGTGGCTGCGCGCCTTCTGCCCGCAGGCCTGCATCGTCGACGAGAGCGAGCGCTTCCGCTACCTGCTCTACAAGGACGTCAACCGCCACGTCTCGCTGGCCCCGGTGGGGGCGGCGCGATGAGGGAGATCGCCGCGCGCCCGCTGACCGCCGAGGGCTTCGCGCCCTATGGCGAGGTGCTCGAGGTGAAGGGCACCCCCGACAAGATCATCAACCAGGGGCTCTGCGGGCGGCACCACGACCGCGCCGCGCTGGACTTCGGCCCCGAGGGCCGGGCAGGCATCAGCCTCTTCGACGCCGAGCCGCGCGCCCTGCCCTATACGCTGGAACTGGTCGAGCGGCACCCCGAGGGCAGCCAGGCCTTCCTGCCGATGCACCAGAACGAGTGGCTGGTGATCGTCGCCGACCCCGGGTCCGGCGCGAACGAGGGACCCGGCGAGGCGCACGCCTTCCTCGCCGCGCCGGGACAGGGGATCAACTTTCACCGGGGCACCTGGCACGGGGTGCTGACGCCACTGCAGGCGCCGGGGCTCTTTGCCGTGGTCGACCGCATCGGCGCGACACCCAACCTTGAAGAACACTGGCTGGAGGCGCCGCTGCTGATCACCCGGGGCTGACGGCCCCTCCCCCGCACAGACGCCCGGCAGAGGCGGCGGGTCATCTCATACCCACTACGCAACACCGACGAGGGAGACTATGGCATGACTGACGCAACCGCCCCCAAGGGCCACCCAATCGGCACACCCGACCAGCTGATGGACCCCGACTACATGCCGCCGCTCGGCAAGGCGGTGCCGCTGGGGCTGCAGCACGTGATGGCGATGTTCGCCTCGAACGTCACCCCGGCGATCATCATCGCCGGGGCCGCGGGCTTCGGCTACGGATCGAACAGCCCCGACTTTCCCAACATGATCTACATGATCCAGATGGTGATGCTCTTTGCAGGCATCGCCACGCTGTTCCAGTCGATCGGCTTCGGCAGGGTCGGCGCGCGGCTGCCGATCGTGCAGGGCACCTCCTTTGCCTTTCTGCCGGTGATGATCCCGGCGGTGGCCGGTCAGGGAATTGCGGGCATGGCCGGGCTGATGACCGGCATCGTGATCGGCGGGATCTTCCACTTCTGCCTCGGCTTCGTCGTCACCCGGATCCGCCACGCGCTGCCGCCACTGGTCACCGGGCTGATCGTGCTGATGATCGGCCTCGCGCTGCTCAAGGTCGGCATCCAGTATGCCGCGGGCGGCGTGCCGAAACTGGGCACGCCGGAGTTCGGCAGTCTAGCCATGTGGCTGCCCGCGCTCGTCGTGATCTTGGTGACGCTGGCGGTGAAGTTCTTCACCCGTGGGCTTCTGGCGCTCTCGGCGGTGCTGGTCGGGCTGGTCGCGGGGTACCTCGTGTCGCTGGCCATGGGCCAGGTCAGCTTCGGCAGCGTCGCCAACGCGCCGGTCTTCGAGCTGCCCATGCCCTTCCGCTGGGGCATCGAGTTCAACTTCGCGATCATCCTCGGCATGTGCTTCATGGCGGTCATCTCGGCGATCGAGACCGTGGGCGACGTCTCGGGCATCACCAAGGGCGGCGCCGGGCGCGAGGCCACCGACAGGGAAATCGGCGGCGCGACCTTTGCCGACGGTCTCGGCACCGCGGTGGCGGGGGTCTTTGGCGGGCTGCCCAACACCTCGTTCAGCCAGAATGTCGGTCTGATCTCGATGACCGGGGTCATGAGCCGCCACGTGGTCACCATCGGCGCGCTCTTCCTGATCCTCTGCGGGCTAGTGCCAAAGGTCGGCGCGGCGGTCTCGACCGTGCCGATCAACGTGCTCGGCGGCGCGGTCATCGTGATGTTCGGCATGGTCTGCGCGGCGGGGGTCAACATGCTTTCCGAGGTGGTGTGGAACCGCCGCAACATGGTGATCTTCGCGATCTCGCTCTCGGTCGGTTTCGGGCTGCAGCTCGAGCCCACGGCGCTGCAGCACCTGCCCAAGACGGCACAGGTGCTGCTGACCTCCGGACTGCTACCGGCGGCGGGTCTGTCGATCCTGCTCAACCTTCTGCTGCCCGAAGACCTTCACTGAGGGGCGATCTTTCTGGTCGGCGCACTCAGTTGCGCCGACCGTCGTAGTGCCGATCATGCTGCCCACCGGGGTGCCAAGCGCCATGCCGGTCGTGGCCATTGCCGGCGCCACGGCCGCCGATGCGCCAGCCCGCCTTCTGGAGGCATTGCGCCGAGAAAACGTGCTCCTTGTCCTTGCCGATGCGGAGCTTCTTCTCGCAGCGGTCAGGCAGGGCGTCGGTGCGGATCGCGGCGCTGCGCAGGCAGGAGCGTTGCATCACCGCGCCCCGCTCGCCGCGCACCTCGCGCAGGCAGGCCCCCGGCAGAACCCCCTTCGGCCGCGCGTGTGACGGCTGCGCAAACTGCCCGTGACGGTCCTCGAAACGGTAGGGGCGCGGCAGGTGGGGCCGCGGATCGGGGGCGCGCCAGGAGTGCTCCTGCTGCGCCGCCTGAAGCTGCAGGGCCTTGGTCCTTTCCTTATCCTTCCTGTCGCGCTCGCGGTCCGCCTCGCGCGCCTCGCTGACCGCCTTGCCGATCATGTAGACGAGGGCCGCCCCGCCGATGACCTTGGCCACGTCCCGCGCCTCGGCGGCGCGGAGCGGGGCGGCGGAAAACCCGGTGACGACGAGCGAGGCGGCGAGCACGCCGGCGATGAACTTCCTGGACATGGGCTGTCTCCTTGGGGAACCTGTGGGCATCACGGCGGCTGCCGCGATCTCTCCCGACCCTCGGCCCACCCCGGAAAAACAGGCAATATCTCTCCGATGTTATCGGATATCCTGCACCTATCCGTCCGGGGCTATTGAATTGCGCCCGCCGCGCGCTCAGTCTCCCCCTATGAACATGCCGTTTCTCGCCCTCTCGTTCTCGCTCGCCCTCGGTGCCACTGCGGCGCAGGCCGAGTGCTATGCGGAGTACAAGGCCAAACAGGACGACCCGCTGCGCCTGCAGTACGGCATCGCCCTTCTGCCGACGGAAGCCTGCCCGTCGAAGAACACCGCGGCCGCGCAGCTGGAAATCCGGCTCGACCGCAACGGCTGGACGCTGCTGAGCGTCGTCGCCCTGTCCGAACAGCCGCCCTCGGAAGAAAAGAAGAAGAATGCCGGCGAGTTCTATCTCCGCTACTGACGCCCGCCGCGCAGGCGGGCGCATCGTCACCCTTGGCATCGCCGCGATCGTCGCCCTGCTGGTCCTTGCCGGCGGGCTGCTCATGCTCACCCTGCCCGATGGCAACGCCTTCAACGCGCGGGTCGAACGGATTTTCGTCGAGCATGACCTCACCGCCCAGGCCGAGGTGAAGCTGCTGGAGATCCTCGCGCTGTCGGGCACCGCCTTTGCCGACACGCTGGCGAGCTACCGCATGGTGATCTTCGTGCTGCTGGTCTTCGCCGCCGCAATGCTGGTGGCCGCGCTGGTCTTCCTGGTGATGCTGGCGGGGATGAACCGGCGCATGGCGCAGATCGAGCGCTCGGGCATCCAGGTCAGTTCACTGATCATCAGCCGCGAAGAGAACATGGTCTATCTCAACACCATGGGCTTCAAGCTGACCGCGGCGATGATCGAGACACTCTCGGTCCTGGCCGAGGCGCGGATGGACGACGAGACCCTGACCGGCGCGCAGATCGAGGGGATGATCTCGGGCCGCGATCCCAGCGATTGCGAAGAGGCCGCCGGGGCGACGCGGATCAAGCGCCTCCGCGACGGTCTGGGCAACCAGATGGTCAGCGAGCTTTTGGTGCGCAACATCGCCCGCAAGGGCTATCACCTGGCCATCGACAAGGACGTGATCGAAGTCGTCTGAGCGCCGCCGCGCAGCGGCAGCGGCGCAGCCGCAACGACGGGTTTTCGCCGCACCTTTCCGCAAATCCAACGAAAAGCTTGCGATTCCGAGGAGGCTGTACAAGACTGACCGGCGCTTGGACGCATGTCTTGCCGAGCTGGCTCCTTCCTAATTTAGACGGGGCTCGTCAGATTTTTGAAAGCCACATTTCATGTCGCAATTCTCCGACACCTTCGCGCGGCGCATATTCTCCGTGTGCCTGCTGCTCGCCCTTATTGGCGGCGGGTTCGTGTACGGCTCTGTTGCCACGCGGAAGCATCTCTTCCCCGCCCCACAACTCGAACTCACCTATGACATGCTCACCACGCTGGGGCACAACGATCTGACCAGCCACCCCCGGCGCCACCATCTTCAGCCGTCGCGCGGCATGGGCGACGGCGTGACCATCAACAAGATCGGCGACGACGGCGCGCTGGTCTTCATGGCCGGGTTCTTCGACGACGAAAACCAAGCCCGGCTGGTGCACCGCGATGGACACGTGATGCGCAAGTGGACGCTCGACTATTTCACCCATTTTCCCGACGCCAGAACCCGGGTCTGCGCGCTTGCCAGCGCGCTCAACGTCGACCAGCACGGCGCGCTGGTGACGCCGAAGGGAGAGGTCGTCTTCAACTACGAGTACTGCGGCACGGTGAAGCTCTCCCCCTGCGGCGAAGTGGTCTGGGCGTTGAGCGAGCGCACCCACCATTCGATCGTTCCCGCGTCGGGCGGCGGCTACTGGCTGCTTGGCCGCCAGCGCTGGCTCGATTCCGACGCGCCAGACCGCATGCCTCCCTTCTCCGCATCGGCGAGCGGGCTGGAGATCAAGGAGGACACGATCCTGAAAATCAGCGAGGCGGGTGAGATCGAGCAAGAGGTGTCGATCCCGAAGATACTCCGCGACGCCCATCTCGAGGCGCTGCTGACCGCCAATGGGGCGGACTTCAGCCGCCACGCCCCCGACCGCGACGAGCTGGTGCATTCCAACAAGGTCGGCGAGCTGCCCGCCGCCTACGCTGCCGCCTTTCCGCAGTTCGAGACCGGGGACTTGCTGGTCTCGATGCGCGATCTCAACCTCGTCATGGTTGTCGATCCGGTCAGCTGGGATGTGAAGTGGCACCAGACCGGCCCCTGGCTGCGCCAGCACGATCCCGAGTTCCGCCCCGACGGGCGCATCTCGATCTTCAACAACAACGTCTACCGCACCGATTACCCCGGCGAGGTGCTCGACCTCGACACGCCCAAGATCACCAATATCACCGCCGTCGATCCCGCCAGCGGCGAGATCGAGCTGCTCTTCGGCGAGGCGCCCGGGCAGAAGATGCTCTCGGCGATCCGCGGCCAGCACGAGATCCTGCCCGATGGCGGCATGGTGATCGCCGAGTTTGACGGCGGCCGGGTGATCCAGACCAGCGCCGAGGGCGAAGTGGTCTGGGAATATGTCAACGCCTTTGATGACGCCCATGTCGGCGAGATCACCAACGCCGACGTCCATCCCCCCGGCTATTTCGAAACGGCTTGGGAGACCTGCCCCCAGCCCTAGCCGCGCCCGTGGACCGCCAACCCTTTCCCCCTTTTCGACGAGGAGAACCCGAGAGATGACGCCTTTTGCACGCCTTGCGGCGCTCCTGCTTCTGAGTTTCGGCATGGGGCTGCCCGACCCGGCCGCCGCCTATATCGGACCCGGCGCCGGGCTTGGCGCCATCGCCGTCACCGTCGCCATCCTGCTCGGCGTGCTCCTGCTCATCGCCGGGCTGGTCTGGTACCCGCTCAAGCGGATGCTGAAAAGCCGGGCCGCCGCGCGCAGTGGCACGCGCAAATGATCGCCACCTTCCTCGTCTCGCTGCTGGCCGTGGCCGGTTTCGGCCTCGGGCTCTGGCGCAGTGAGGTCGTGCCGCTGTGCCGCGCCACGCTCGGCACAGCGATGACCGGTATCACCGCGATGATGGACAATGAGCTCGACGACGACGCCAAGGAGATTGCCGTGCGCCGGGCCGGTTTCGCGCTGATCGGCGCGGCCTTCGGCCTCTTCTGGCGCTTCGTCCTGTCTCTGGCGCTGGCCGCGCTGCCGGTGCTCGCCGCCGACCTCATGGGTCTGGTACCACGCGAGGCAGTGCTCTCGCTGATGCTGCGGCTCGACTACCTCTTCGTGGTCTCGGTGGCTGCGATCGCCGCGGCCGAGGGCCTGCGCCGCCTGCGTGGGCCGGGCCGCCACGATCCCGAGGCGCTGCCAGAGATCAACCGCTACTCCACCGCCGACCGCTTCTTCCACATGCTGGCCTTTGCCAGCCCCGCGGTGCTGAAGGGCGCCTCGAGGCTCGAGGACCGGCTGATGCCCGGCGCGGTGCAGGAGCCGGCCGGCCCGCCTATCTTTGTCACCTCGCTGGCGCGCGGCGGCACCACGGCGTTGCTCAACGCGCTGCACGAAGTGCCCGCCATCGCCACGCACACCTATCGCGACATGCCCTTCGTCACCGCGCCGGCGCTGTGGAACCGGCTCGCCGGCGGGCGGGGGCGCGACGTGGGGCGGCACGAGCGCGCCCATGGTGACGGTCTGGAGATCGACCTCGACAGCCCCGAGGCCTTCGAGGAGGTGCTGTGGAAGACGCTCTGGCCCGGCAAGTACCGCGCCGAAGGCATCGCGCTCTGGCAGGCCGAAGACCGCGACCCCACCGCCGAGGCCTTCATCGCCCGCCAGATGCGCAAGGTAATCCACGCCCGCAGCCCAGAGGGCCCGGCCCGCTACTGCTCGAAAAACAATGCGAATATTGCCCGCATCCCCTATCTGCTCGAGGCTTTCCCCGGCTGCCGCATCGTGGTGCCGTTGCGCCGGCCCGAGACCCATGCCGCCTCGCTTCTGCGCCAGCACCTGAACTTTCTGAAGCTGCAAGCGGACGACGAGTTCATTCGCCGATACATGCGCGACATCGGCCATTTCGAGTTCGGTCGGATCCACAGGCCGCTGCTCTTTCCCGGCTTCGATCCCGCCGCCTTTGAGACCACGACGCCGGACTATTGGATCAACTACTGGCTGCAGGCCTTCCGCTACGTGCAACCCTTCGAGGACCGCTGCCTCTTCGCGCTGCAGGACGACATGCGTGCCGACCCGCAGGAGACGCTCGAGGCACTCTGCGAAGCGCTCGGCGTGGCCCCCGGCAGGATCGATTTCAGTGCCCATTTCCGCCCCATGCCCGACCGGGCGCCGCAGGACCTCTACGATCCGGTCCTCTTTGCCGAGGCGGACGCGGTCTACGAACGCCTCGCGCAGCGCGGCGTCCTTCCCGGCGCCCTGTCTCCCGTCGGCGGAAAAGTGACCACCGTGCGCGCCTAGGCGCCGCGGCCCGCGTCCGCGCTGGATCACCCGCCCCGGCTGAGCTAGGCTCCGAGCGTTCCGGTTCAGGCCTTTAGCACCGGGACCGGTCGAAGGTTCGAGGCCGGACCCGCCCATTTCAGTCGATGGCAGGCAGCGATTTTTCAGCCTGCACCCACCCCGGCGCCTGCGCCGGTCATTTTTCCGCCGGCCCGTCCCCGGACATCCGCAACGGACTCACCAATGATTGAGTGGAGGCTCTCATGGCATACAAGGAAAAATTCACAGAGACCGACTGGGCGATGGTTCTGGAAGCGCCGATGCTCGCCGGGCTGGCAATCACTGCCGCCGACCCTGGCGGTCTGATCGGCGCGGTTCAGGAAAGCGCCGCGATGGCCGGCTCGCTCAAGGATGCCTCCGCAGGCTCGCTCGCCGCCGAGGTGGCCGAGGCCTACAAGACCTCGGAGGGTCGCTCTGCCGCGATGGACGGGGTGAAGGCGCTGGTGAAGGGCAAGAAGCCCCCCGAGATCACCGAGGCCGCGATCACCCGCCTGTCGGAGATCCTCGGCACGGTGAAAACCACCGCGCCGGAAGAGGCCGGGGCCTTCTCGGAGTTCCTGATCGACACGGCCACCCGCACCGCCGAGGCGGCCAAGGAGGGCGGCTTCCTCGGTTTCGGCGGCGAGGCGGTCTCCGACGCCGAGAAGAAGACGCTGGCCGACCTGCAGGCCGCGCTCGGTGGCAGCGCGGGGGTGTGACCGCCACCCGAAGGAAGGGGCGCGGCGCTCAGCCGCGCCGCAACTGCGCCAGAAGCCCCTGCGACGGCTCGCCGGTGACCGGCAGTCCGGCCCGCGCCTGGTAGCCTTCGATCGCCGCCGTGGTCTTCTTGCCCAGCACCCCGTCCGGCGTGCCCGCGTCAAAGCCCGCCGAATTGAGCCGGCCCTGCAACTCGCGCCGATCCTCGATGGTCAACCCGTAGCGGTCCGGCGGGAAGCCTCCGCGCAGCGGTCCCGCTCCCAAAAGCCGGTCCGACAGGTGGCCGACCCCGATCCCGTAGTTCTGCGCGTTGTTGTAGCGCAGGATGACATTGAAGTTGCGATAGACGAGGAAGGCCGGCCCGGCCGCGCCCTGCGGCAGCAGCAGCTTGCCCGAACCCGTGGGCAGCGATCCGCCCGCCGCCGGGCGCACCCCTGCCGCGGCCCAGCCCGCGCCGCTGCGCGAGCCCCCGGCCATGGAGGCTCCGCCCGCGGGCAGCAGCACCTCGACCCCCCAAGGCTCGCCGCGGCGCCAGCCGCTCCGCGCGAGATAGTTGGCGGTCGAAGCAAGCCCGTCGGTGGGATCCTCGGACCAGATGTCCCGCCGCCCGTCTCCGCGAAAGTCCACCGCGTAGCTCTGGTAGGTGGTGGGAATGAACTGCGTGTGGCCCATGGCACCGGCCCAGCTGCCGGTGAGATGCACGGGATCGATGTCGCCGCGCTCGAGGATGCGCAGCGCCGCCAACGTCTGCTGCTCGAAGAAGGCGCCGCGGCGCCCGTCAAAGGCCAGCGTCGAGCAGGCCGAGATCACCGGGATGTTGCCGCGCCGGGTGCCGTAACTGCTTTCCATGCCCCAGACCGCGCAGACAACATGCGGCGGCACGCCGTAGCGTGCCTCGATCTCGCGCAGCACGCCCATATTGCGGCGGAGTTCCGAGCGCCCCTGGCTGACCTTCTGCTCGTTGGCAGTGATCGCGAGGTAGTCCTCGAGCGTGCGGGTGAACTCGGTCTGGCTGCGGTCGCGTTCGACCACGCCGGGCAGGAAGCCCGCCGATCGGAATGCGGCATCATAGGTCGGGGCAGAGATGCCCTGCGACAGCGCGCGGCCGCGGAACGAGGCAACCCAGGCGTCCCAGCCGGGGTTCGGCTGCGGCCGCAGCGTGGGATCATCGGGCGCTGTTGCGCCGCCCGAAAAGCCGCCGCCTCCGCAGCCTGCCAGCAGGGCCATCGCCCCGCCCGTGATCAGGAAAGTCCGCCGTGTGCTGCCCATCTGCCCGCTCCGCCATTTATAGGTTTTGCAGCCAGACTGACGCGGCTCGGGCGCGCCGGCAAGAGCCTGCCGGAGCATAGGCAAGCCCTTGCCAACGGACGGATTTTGCCGCCCCGGCGGTCAGGAGGCCCCGACCAGCGCGCGCAGCTTGCCGAGCGCCCGATCATAATCTTCCTGGTAGTTGATCAGCCCCGCGTAGTCGCCGCCCTCGTCGAAGAGCAGCACCATGGCTGAATGATCCATCGTGTAGCCGCCATCGTCCAGCGGCACCTGGCGGGCGTAGATGCGGAAGGCCTTGATCGCCTTGTCCATCTGCTCGCGCGATCCAGAGACCCCCAGCACCCCGGGCACCCAGGAGACGTATTGCTCGAGCTGCTCGGCCGTGTCGCGCTCGGGATCGACGGTGACGAAGAAGACCCGCAGTTCTTGACCTGCCTCGCCCAGCCCCTCCTGCCATGTGGCAATGTCGCCAAGCGTGGTCGGGCAAACCTCGGGACAATGGGTGAAGCCGAAGAACACTGCCGAAGGGGCGCCCTTCAGGCTGTCCTCGGTGAAGGTGCTGCCGTCGGTGGCGGTCAGCTGATAGTCGCCGCGCCCCAGCGAGGCGGTGACATCTTGCTCCAGTCGCGGCGCGATGACGCGGACCCATAGCAGGGCGACAAGGGCCAGGAAGACCAGCCCCCAGAGCGCGATGCGGATGGCGGTAATGCCTTGCTTGCTCACGTCCAGCCCTCTCAGTTGCCGTGGGTCATGTGACCCTGGGCCGCGCCGCCCTTGGCGTTTGGCGCGCCGATGGCCAGCGGGATCTCGATGGTGCCGGCCTGCTCGAAGGTGAGCGAGACGGTGACGCTCTCGCCTTCGACCAGCGGCTGCTTCAGCCCCATCATCATGAGGTGGAAGCCGCCCGGCTTCAGCTCGACGGTCTCGCCCGCGGGGATCGGCAGGCCGTCGGGCAGCTCGCGCATCTTCATCACCTGCCCGTCCATGGCCATCTCGTGGATCTCCATGTGGTCGGCCCGCTCCGGCGAGGTGCTCGCGGCGATCAGCCGGTCATCCTCGGAGCCGGTGTTGGTCACGGTGAAAAAGCCGCCGCCCACCGGCTGGTTCGGCAGGCTGGCGCGCGAGAACGGCCTTTCGATGTGCAGGGCGCCGATTTCGTAGACCGCACCATCGTGCGCGGCCATCTGCGCGCCGTGGTCCATGTTGTGCTCTGCCTGCGCGTGATCCTCATGGGCGTGATCGGCATGCGCGTGGTCCGCATGGGCGCCAGCAGACGACAGCAGCGCGAAGCCGAGGGCGGTGATCAGGGTGGTCTTCATTGGGGGTCTCCTCCGACGCGCGCGCGGTCGCACCGCTGCCTGCGCGGGACATGATCCGGGCGTACCGGCCCGGCGGGTGTGTTCGAGAGTGCGGCGCCTGCGCCGCGGGCCCGGGTCAGGCCAGCGCCGGCGGGGCTCGCGGAGAGCTCCGGGGGTTGGCCGGCTGCGGCGGCAGGCCGAGAACGCGAAGGATGACCACCTCAAAGCTTCGATCCATGCGCAGCGCCAGCGCGGGGGGCACGGTTCTGGGCGCCTCGGGCAGAAGGTTGCAGACCGGGCAATGGTGGCCGTGGTGGGTGCCTTCCGTCTCGCAGAGGTCGGCCAGCGTGCCGCCCATGGCGAGGTAGCTTCGCAGGCTGGCAGTCTCCGGCCCCTCGGGCGCCAACCGCGCCGCGAAGACGACACTTGCCAACGCCACCGCGAGGACGGCGACGGCGAGGGTCAGGCGATGGGCGTGCGCGCGGATCATGCCCCGATTTGTAGCCGGGATCCGGAGCGCTTGGAAAGGGACGTCACGCCGCACCTGCCGGGCGCAGGTCATGGACCCGGACCGCGCGCCGCCCGGGATCAGACGTGGGCCGAGAGGAAGGGCAGCACCTCGGCCTCGAAGTCTTCGCGCTTGGTCAGGTTCACCGCGTGGCCGCCCTGATCGAAGATCACCAGCCTGGCGCCCGGGAGGCGTGCCGCCAGCCGCTCGGACTGGGCCACGTCGACCAGCGCGTCGTCCTTGCTGGCGATGAGCAGCAGGTCCGAGCCATCGGGGATCGCCGGCAGGCGGAAGTCGCGCAGCGCGTTGATGCGATGACTGATATTCTCGGCGCCCTGGAAGTGGGCGACCGCGTGCGCCTCCTCGGCGGCGATCTTCTCGGGGAAGGCGGCGATCCAAAATGGTGGGTAGAGGAAGTTCATCTGCAGCGCCGCGAAGGCCGCGAGCCCCTGCCCGGCCAGGGTCGCCAGCCGGATGTCGAAGCAGCGCGCGGTGTGGGCGTCGATCTCGGGCCAGGCATTGATCGCCACCACCCGCTCGACTCGGCGCTCTTCGCGCGCCGCCAGATCGAAGCCGACCAGCCCCCCGAGCGCGTGCCCTATGAGATCGAAGCGGTTCACCCCGGCGGCGTCGCAGATCTCGAGCACGTCATCGGCCATGGCCTCGATCGAGGTCGGGCCGAGCGCGCAGCTGTTCGCGCCAGTGCCGCGCTGGTCATATAGAATGAGATCGAAGCGCGGTTTCAGCGCCTCGAGATGCGACGTCCAATAGCCCTGCGCCCCGCCGAGGCCCGAGCACAGGACAAGCGTACGGGCGCCCTCGCGCCCGCACTTGTAGTGTGTGAACTTCATCCCTTGATGACCGCCACCGTGGCGATCTCGACCAACGCATCGGGCTTCACCAACCCGCATTGGATGCAGTAGCGCGCTGGCTTGTCGCCCGGAAAATAGGTCGCATAGACCTCGTTCACCGCGCCGTAGTTGGCCCAGTCGGTGACGAAGATGTGGTTCATCACCACGTCGTCCATCGTGCCCCCGGCGGTTTCGATCACCGACTTGATCGTCTCCAGCACGTGCTTGGTCTGCGCTGCCGCATCACCGACGTGTACGACGTTGTTTTCCTTGTCGAAGGGCAACGTGCCCGACACATAGACCACCCCGTCGGCCAGCACGCCCGGCAGGTAGGGTGCGAGCGGCTTGCCGGTGCCTTCGGGGATCACGGGAGTCTTAGGCATTCGAAAGTTCCTTTTCTTCCTTGGAGATGAGCGCGGCGCAGAAGTCGTCGGTCTTGGAGACCCAGCCGAAGAAGGTGGCGACGTTGTAGACCGAGGCCTTCTGGATGAAGTCCGGCCCGAGGTGGTTGGTCGCGTCTTCGAGCATCAGGCAATGGTACTCGAGGTGGAAGGCGTCACGCAGCGAGCTTTCCACGCAGACATTGGTGGCGATGCCGGTGAAAACCAGCGTCTTGATCCCGCGCGAGCGCAGGGCGCTGTCGAGGTAGGAGTTGAAAAAACCCGAGTAGCGCGGCTTGGGGATGAGCAGATCTCCCTCCTGCGGCTGC
Organism: Salipiger sp. PrR007; assembly: GCF_010499845.1. Classification (NCBI taxonomy): domain Bacteria; kingdom Pseudomonadati; phylum Pseudomonadota; class Alphaproteobacteria; order Rhodobacterales; family Roseobacteraceae; genus Salipiger; species Salipiger sp. PrR007. The sequence continues at coordinate 156,462 of NZ_JAAGOZ010000007.1, forward strand.
AGCTCGTCAATGATGTCATAGTCCCAACCGCCCTTGGCCAGAAGCTGGCCCCAGAGCTCGGGGCGCTTCTTCATCGTCTTGATGGCATTGGACTTCTTGACGTTGGGAGAGTCGGGCCCGCCCGCCTCGACATAGGCCGGATCCCAGCCGTTCTGCAGGAAGGTGACCAGCACACCGGCGTCACGGCAGGCCTTCGTCACCTTCGAGATGTTCTCTATGCAAGAGCGCGCGCCCGACACGTCGAAGCCCGCAAGGTCGACGTAGCCACCCTTGGTGGCATAGGCGTTCTGCATGTCCACCACGATCAGCGCGGTGGTCTTGGGATCGAAGCCGAAGGCTTCGGGTTGTGCGGAAACTTCCATCTCGGTCCTCATGCGGGTTCGGCGACCTGCACCGCTTTGCGGCAGGCCATGAGCGGCTGGATCCTGGCGCCGAAATCCTCGACCCCTTGCACGAAATCGTCGAAGGTCAGCAGAACGCCGCCCGTGCCGGGAACTTCTGCCACTTCGTCGAGCATCCGGGCGACGGTCTCGTAGGAGCCGACCAGCGTGCCCATGTTGATGTTCACCGCCGAAACCGGATCGGACATCTGCCGCACGTTGGTGTCGGTGCCTGATGTTGTGTCCGCCGCGCTCTGCAAGCCGAGCCAGGACAGCGCCTCTTCGTCGGCGCCCTGCTTGTAGTGCTCCCACTTGGCGCGGGCCTTCTCGTCGGTCTCGTCGGCGATGATCATGAAGAGCGCATAGGTCGACACGTCGCGCCCGGTCTTCGCGGTGGCTTCCTTGAGGCGCTCTGCGTTGGGCGCGAAGGCCTTGGGCGTGTTCACCCCCTTGCCGAAGCAGAAATTGTAATCGGCATATTGCGCCGAGAAGGCCATGCCTGCATCCGAGGAGCCGGCACAGATCACCTTCATGTCAGCCTGCGGCTGCGGGCTGAGCCGGCAATCGTCCATCTGGAAGAACTCGCCCTTGAGATCGCTCTTGCCGGTCTCCCAGAGGTCGCGCAGCACCTGCGCGTATTCGCCGAGATACTTGTAGCGGGTGCCGAAGAACGCATCCCCCGGCCACATGCCCATCTGGCTGTACTCGGGCTTCTGCCAGCCAGTGACGAGGTTCACCCCGAAGCGGCCGTTCGAGATGGAATCGATCGTCGCGGCCATGCGCGCGACGATCGCCGGCGGCATTACCAGCGAGGCGGCCGTGGCATAGAGCTTGATCTTGCTGGTGCAGGCGGCGAGCCCGGCCATCAGGGTGAAGCTCTCGAGGTTGTGGTCCCAGAACTCGGTCTTGCCGCCGAACCCACGCAGCTTGATCATGGTGAGCACAAAATCCAGCCCGTGCTTCTCGGCGCTGAGGGTGATCTGCTTGTTGAGCTCGAAGCTCGGCTTGTACTGCGGCGCGGTCTCGGAGATGAGCCAGCCGTTGTTTCCGATGGGAAGAAAGACCCCGATTTCCATGCATGACCTCTTGTCTGAACAGGTGTCCGGCGGCGCGCAGGCCGTCTGAGATCAGCAGAGATTTTTTTACCAAACGGTAAAATTAACTTTTGCGATTTTTGTGGGATGAAGCAGGCGGATGCTGAAGACCCGGGCGCTTTGCGCCGCAGGTGGCAGAAAATGTTCAGAATATGTATTGGGAATATCGGTTCCGCTGCACGCGGTACTGGGCGGCGTCACTCTCTGCGAGGCGCCCGGCTCGACGTCACGCACCATCTCGGCCTGATCGAACGAGAGTGCGGAGAAATTGATCTAGGGGGGTGTTTGGAGGCGAGTAGGGGAATCGAACCCCTGTGCACGGATTTGCAATCCGCTGCGTCACCACTCCGCCAACTCGCCGTATACCGTGTGGTGCATGGCGTTTAGCCGAGGCCACGCGGAAGCGCAAGCCCTCTTGCCACACAGTCTGCCACACATTCATGTTTCGTCTTCGTTCTGTTCTGCGACCCGCTTAGAGCCACTAAGATAGCCGGCAACGCACCGTATGGTCGCGCGCATCGCACCACTCAGACCGGTCACATGAGCAATTGCCAGTACTTGCCGTGTGCCGTCCTGAGCCAGCTAGCAGTGAGACGGCGATGGCGAGCCGAGAAGAGACATGGAGCCGACCCAGCTACGTCATTCGCCACCAACAGTGAGACGCGGGCGCTGCAAGTCGATACGCAGCACTAGACAGGCAGGACGGCGCAGGAACCCGACATAGCGAAGGGACGACAGGTGGTCCCCTTCATGACGTAGCCGGCCCTTACCAGCCGTTCGCACCAGGCGAAGCGGAGGGCTGGTCGCAGCCCTTCCATGACATTGGTGCGAGGCGCACCATGGCCGCAGGCGCCGACACCATGGGCATAGAGCAGACCCTTGCTGCTGGATGGAAGAACGTCCGCATTCTGAGGTTGGCGCAATGGCACTTCTCCGTCTGCTGGCGCCGGAACAAAGGTGGACAGCTCCTGCCGAAGACTGGGTTGATTGGTGAATCTCCCTCTTGCGAAGAGACACCATCTCAGTAAGTTCACACGCCTACGCAAAGCTGGGGTAAAAGCAGATCGCTGCAAGTCGAAGGCCGTCTGGTAGCATCAATCTGCTGGAGCACTTGGTTGAAGGGAGCAAGATGGTCATTGAGCGGATTCAGGTTGAGGAGGGGTTCCTCAATGGCTTCGACATTTCGCTGCGGTACGGCCTGAACGTTGTCATAGGCGCGCGCGGCACTGGCAAAACTACCCTTATTGAGCTGATCCGATTCTGCCTCGGCGTTGAAGGCTACACGCCGGAAACAACGAAGCGCAGCCGTGAGCATGCGCTTTCAGTGCTTGGGGCAGGACAGGTCACGTTGACCTTGAACGAAGACGGCCGTCGGATCACTGTGTCACGGTCAGCCAACGATACTGCCCCGCGCGCTTCGGGGCCATTCCTTGCACCTATCGTGCTATCGCAGACGGAGATTGAGACCGTAGGCCTCCAGTCGGGCGGACGTCTGCGGCTGCTGGATGGTTTCATTGGAGACCAGCGCACAGCTAAATCCACGGAAACAGAGGCCGTTGCCTCCGTCCGCTCGCTGACATCCGAAGCGGACACCATCCGTGCGGACATCGAGGAACTGGACCGGCACTTGGCGGAGATGCCGTCCATCTTGGAGCAAATCAATCAGGTGGCGCCACAGGAAGAGCATCTAGCTGCACTTTCGGCGGACGCGAACGCGAAGAGCGTTCAGTTGGCCGAGCTCAGCAACACAATTGCTTTGATGGGCGTCGCGGCTACAGCAATTCAGAGGTTCGGCAACGAAGTCGCTCGTCAGCGCTCGTTGATCGATGTCAGCAACCCGATGCGATATGAGGAATGGCCTGCTAATGCCGGCGGCGATCCACTTGGAGAGCTGCGCACGCGAGTTGCCAAAGCCATCGAGCATATCAAATACGGTCAACAAGAACTAACTGCAGTCGAGGCGGGAACCGTCGATTTGGGCAGCCATGTCGCGCAAGAGAAGTTGAACTTCGAGGGTCAGGCGAGGAATCTTCGCCGCGAGATCGAAGCGCTTCAAACTGGTGCTGGAGAAATTGTCCGTCGTGGCCAGCTACTACGTGAGCGCAAGGCGCATCTAGAATCGCTGATGGCCGTCCGAAAGTCTCGAGTCGCTAGCATCGACGATGTCATAGCGCGCCGCAATCAGGCGCTGGATGCGTTGGAAGCCACACGATCCGCGCTTTTTGAGGCACGGCGGCAAGCTGCAGCAAACCTCAACCATGTGCTCGGTCCACGTATTCGAATCGACGTGATGCGTGGCGGCCAGTCGGAGGCCTTTGCCAGTGCCCTTGTCGAGGCCCTGCGTGGCAGCGGCCTTCGGTACAACGATCTAGTTGCCGAGTTGGCGCCGCGCATCAGCCCGCGCGAGCTGCTTGAAGCCGTGGACAATGATGATTTCGAATTGATCGCGACCCGGGGTTCAATGACCATCGACCGGGCAGCCAAGGTCGTCGTCGCGCTGAAGGATGCGGATCTTGGTGGGATCGCGACCGTTCCAGTCGACGACTACGTCACATTCTCACTCATGGATGGTCCGGATTATAAAGACATCGCCGAACTTTCGACCGGTCAGCGTTGCACGGTTATCCTTCCGCTGGTTCTGCGTCATATGGAGCGTTTGCTAATCGTGGACCAGCCCGAGGACCACATCGACAACGCCTTTATCGCCGAAACGCTTATCAAGTCGATCCTGGCACGCCCTGCGAATGGCCAGCTGCTTTTCTCCACGCATAATGCCAACATTCCGGTCCTGGGGGCTGCCGATTTTGTCATTCAGCTCGGATCTGATGGTCGTCGCGGCTTTCCCATCGCCGTTGGCGCGCTGTCTGACCCACCAGTCGTTCAAGCTGTCACATCGGTAATGGAGGGCGGGGCGGCCGCCTTCCGGCAGCGCGCCAACTTCTACGGATCACAAGGTCTCGCATGACACGAGAAGACGCGCTGGAGAATCTAACGGCACCGTCCGCTCATGTGCGCGGCCAGGCCGCCCGCATTCTTGGTGATGTTGGGCGTCCGAGCGATCTTACTCGCCTGCGTAAGGCACAGCGGGAAGAGACTGTCACTTACGTCAATTACGCGCTTCAGGAAACAATTCGTCGGCTGGCAAATGAAAAGGCGCCAGACCGTTCAAAGGACGAAGCCAATGTCGTGTCTGACGATGTGCGTAAGCAGATCTACGGCAAGGCAATGGAATGGATCACAGGGTTCCTTCTCCACGAGATATCGTCGCCGATCGGGCTGGTCCGACTAGCGGCCAAGCGTGAGCTTGGCAATTCCTGGGATGGTTCCGACACCCAGCGACATCTAGAAACGGTCGGTCGTGTCTTTGACGCGATCGAGCTGCTGAAGAACGCCGCCAGCGTGCCACGCCCGCAGGAGTTCGACTTATCGGCGCTCGTGGACGCACTGCTAGATGTTTACAGCCCCGAGGTCCGAGAATGGATCTCAACGATCGGTTCTCGCCCGTTTCTGATCAAGAGCGATCCGTCGCTCGTCCGAATGGTAGTTGCCAACGGCATACGCAATGCGGTCGAGGCCCAGCAGGCAGCATCAGCCCAGCCGAACTCCCATGACGTGACAATCAACTGGGGTGACACCGATGTTGACTATTGGCTGGCGGTGGTGGACCACGGGATCGGCATAAACGGTCCAATCGAGACTGCCTTTGAGATCGGCAACTCGACTAAGAGGGATCACATCGGCTTCGGTTTGGCGATCGCCCGGCAAGCAGTCGAAACAATGATCGGCTCACTCACCTTGGAACCGGCGAAGCATGGCGGTGCCCTCTACACCGCACGGTGGCGCAAGTGACGGCGCACATTCTCATCGTCGAGGACGAAGACGCCTACATCGAAGAACTCAAGCGGATCATCGGTGAAGCCGGTGGGGCCGCGATTCCGACGTTTGTGACCAACCGCGATGACGCGTTGGCACAGCTGGAAACTGGGTTCTTTGATTTCGCCATCCTAGACCTGAAAATCCCCACTGCCAAAGGGACGACCGATCTCGACCCCGAACATGGCAAGTATGTGTTTCATCACATCCGCAAAGTGTCGCCGGGCACGAAGATCCTTGTGCTCACCGCGTCGCCGTCAGAGGATTTCATTCGGCCGCTAATTGAACAGAAGCACGATTCAGATATCTGGAGCGAGGGCCACAAGGTCCATACTGTCGAGTTTTTGAAGAAGATCCAGCTGGATGAGGCACCGGAGATAATTAGCAAGGTCGTCGCCGCGATCCGCGCCTTGTCCGACGTCGAGTTGCAGTGCGAGGGTCTAAACTTGAGCATGGCCGAAGATCGCCTTGTTCGGATCTTTGCCAAGAACTTCAACGCCCGGCGTTGCGCTGTGTACCCGATCGGGTCGGGAAAATCAGGCGCGAGCACTTTGCGGCTTCAGCTGATCGATCGGACGGGCGCATTGATTCGGGAGGTAGTGGCGAAGCTGGGCGAGCTACACAAGATGATCGACGAGGAGAGGCGGCATGACGCGCATATTGTGCTGCTTGACGGTGGGGCGACCCCACGCAAAATGAAGCTGTTGGAGTTCGGTGCGGGCGCGACAGCGGGCATCTTCTATCAACTTGCAAGCGGTCATGAAGCTTCGATGTTTTTGACCATGGCAGCCGAGGACGCATTAGCGGCGAGAGCGGTCGCGGCTACGGCGGAGGCACTTTCCGGCTGGTCTATTGGCCGAAACGAAGAGCCTAAGACGATCGCCTCGATCCGGCGGTCCTGGTTGTCGGACGAATGGGCTGCGAAACTTCACGCAGATTATGGGCTCACATGGGCGCCAGAATTCGAGAGGCGCCAAATTCAGACGCGATGGTGTTGCGTACACGGAGACCTGCACGGCGAGAACATCCTCGTTGCGCCGGATGGCAGGGTGCTGGTGATAGATTATGGCGATGTCGGCCCAGGGTCCGCCGCCTACGATCCCGTGTCGCTCGAACTTAGTGCGGTCCTCCAAGAAAATCCAACGCTTGGCGCAGCTTGGCCCACGCCCGATGCCTGCCGCAAATGGCATGAATTGGATGCCTATGTCGTCGATTGCCCAATGCCGGAGTTCATTCGGGCCTGTAGGACTTGGTCGAACAGCCTTGCTACAGGCCGACGCGAGCTGGCCGTATGCGCATACTGCTATTTGCTGCGCCAGTTGAAATATGACGACACCGACAAGGACAGAGTTCTAGCCCTACTCGACGGTGTACAGGCTTGCTGGGCGGCGACCTGACGATCATCGAAAGTGCGCCAAATTTCGAGGTCCTTTCGGAGAAGCGAAGGGGGTCTGTGAGTATACGGCTGCTCTGGTGACTATTTGCATGAAGACGGTGTTGCCAAGATGAGTGCGAAGCCGACGTTTGCATACTACGATGCCGAACGGCAGCTCTTGCGCACTGCTGCCGTTAGTCCAGACCGCAGCGAACGGCAGCTCCCCGCCCTTCGTTTCGGCTCTGTTGACCTTGCTCACACCCAAATCCCCGTCAGACGGCCCTCGCCGGAGGCGTACAATAGCCGCCACTTGCTGCGCTGATCGCGGCAATGCAACTCTAGCCTTCAGCGCCGCCGTATTTCGAAGTTACAGCGGCGCTACTCGGTTCAAGTCGTGCAGGTAGTTGGAGTGCCCTTCTGAACGACGCTCTGCCAATCCGCTCCGAGCGTCTGCCGCGCCGAAAGCGCGTTCTTCGCATCCGGTGAGTTAGGTGCAATTAGCTGGACAACCATCCCTTGCTGGTTGACGCCGGACCAGCCGTCGTAACCTGTAGTGTCACCTTCGATGATGAACAGATCATGGCCACGGCGAATTACTTCCACTGCAGCGGTGCGGAACGCTACGTTGCGAGTGCCCGCTGGACCGCAAGCTGGTGCTCCACGCGTCGAGACTTTGAAGCTGGTCTGAGTAAGTTGTTGGACGTCTGTAGTCGCACATGCAGAAACGAGCAGAGCAAAAGCCGCAACCGTTAAAAACTGGGGTCTCAAGTGTTTGTCCTTTACCACTGTACAAGTTCGAGGAAGCTAACAGCCCAAATATGTTGCGACAACTCACAGCGAAGAACCGCTTAGGTTGCGGTATAACTGTTGTAATTGGACCACTTCGATCCCCGCCAAATGAAAGCATGGAACCAATACAAGTTAACCTGAGTGCGGAAGCAGGGTCTGGCGCTAACGCTTCCGAGCCGCAGACCCAACACTCATCCGGTACTTCTACCTGTCGCTTAAGGCTACGAGCCGCCAAGCGGCACGAGTCCAGAAAACCCGGGCCCGGTGGATCACTCGACGCGCCGCCGGACCTCTTCCAAAGCCTCGGCCAAGCTCGGCGAATAGCCCTGCCCCACGGGTGCGACCTGGACGATCCACATCCAGTTCAATACTGGATCGCTGATGTGGGTCAGGTAGACACGGCCAACCGGCTGGCGATCTTTGCAGACCGTCCAATCGTCAATGAGCGCCATGCCCGCGATTATTGTTTTCTTCCGCGTCCACATGAGCCGCAGATTAGAATGAGAACAAAACGAGATGAAGACACGAGAGCCCGGCACGCCGGCCGGGCTCTTGTCAACCAGTAGACGGGCGCCCCTCACGCGGGGATCTGTACCCCCGCCCGATCCATGGCCTCTCGGTAGTACCGCAGCGCGAGGCGGTCGAGCACACCGTCGCCGGGCACCAGCCGCGCGATCGCATCCGGGACGGACTGCTGCGCGTGGTAGATCGCGTGTGCCTTAATCACCTCAAAGCCAGCATCAGGGCCTTCGAAGAGCGCAGCCTCGACGCCCGACTTTATGGCCGAATGCAGCGCCTCACGCGCCGCCGCCTCGATCCTGATGCCGGTGAAGGCTTCGAAGGCCGCCGCGCCGCGATTGATGATCAGCATGAGCGCGATGCCGAGCAGCCCGGCGATCGCCTGCACCAGCTCCGGGCTGGAGAAGAAAGCTTTGAGGAAGTCCATCTTGGGAACCTTTCGGAAGGCGGCAGAGCGCCGCAGAGAGGACCAGCGCGAGACGCCAGTCGGTGATTGGGAGAAAGGGCATCAGCAGGCGCGCCAGACGCCCGCCTGAAGCCAGCCGTGCCAGTGGCCTTGCCAAATGACCGAGGGCGCGAGCTCGGCTGCAGCGGTCGAGCCATTCCAGCACCAGCTCGGGCTGTGCTTCGGCTTAAATCCGTTGCCGATCTTCAGCACTGACTTGTCGCCGCAACCGCACGGGCAGAAGAAGATGAAGTTTTGCTCGCCCTTCTCGTCCGGCCCGCTGATCCAGAACGAGCCGCGCACCTGGTCTTGAAGGAAGGCGTTACGGTCGCGGTAGTGGACGGCGCGGGTCATGCGGCCCACCCCAGCGGTACCCACGCCGCATCCTCGACCTTGAAGCCCGGGCAGAGCTTGTTCGCAAATTCGTTGTGCCCGGCGATCCGGCGGATTTGCGTGGCGTTGCACGCCTTGGCGATCACGCCGCGCATCGCCTTTAGCGTCTCGGCGGTGTAGAAATCCTCGGCCGCGCCCATGTGCGTCACGGTCTTCACCGGGACCATCGAGTAGCCGAGGGAGCCCGCGTTGTGGCCGATGACATGCGCGCCGATCTCGGACCAGGCGCGGCCTTCGATGACCTCTCCATCCGGGAAGATCAGCCCGTGATAGCCGATGTCGCGCCAGCCGTTGGCGAGGTGCCAGCTCCGCACTTCCTCGAACATCTGCCGGTTGGACTTGCCCCTCCACCAGGTCTCCGAGGTGGCCGTGGTATGCAGCACGAACAGGCTGACCAGGTAGCCGGCGCCTCCTTGCAGAATTTGCTTTTCGTGCGAGAGCCAGCCACCCCAGCCGGGCGACAACGCAACATCCTCGACGATCGCACCCGCCCGCGGCCGGCCCTCTCCCTCGACCAGAGCGCGCAGCCCGCGGTCAAGCTCGGGCGTCCAGACGCGGCTGACCGGTCCGGCGGCGAGGTATCCGAGGTCGATGATCGCCTGATGCATCTGCTCGACCGCATCCCCCCAGCGGCCCTCGTGCGCCGCCAGCAGCGCGAGCATTCCTGCCTCGCTGCGCGGCCCCCAGAGGCCGTCTTCAGGCCCGGCCAAGAAGCCGAGCGCATTCGCCCCGGCCTGGAGGGCGCGGATTTCCTGTCTCATTGCGATCTCCCATGAAAAAAGCCCGGCATGAAGCCGGGCGTGAGGAATCAGTAAAACTGTGCTATTGAAGCGCTGCGCGACGGGCGCGCGGCAGTTCTCGTGATGCGCAACAGCGAGACGGCCGCGCTATGCTTCCGATCCTTGCAGCGCAGCCCGGTGCGCGAGCGCGGCCCCCTGCATGCCAGTAGCTTCCACAGGAACTGGCCACTGCGGAGATATCGGGTCGCGCTCCCCAACCTGAGCAGAAAAATGCCGATCTCTTTTCATTGAATCTCGGCAATTGATTTGCGGGAGCACCGGCCCCAGGCTTTCTGCGAGCGCGGCGCGGTGTGGTCTTTTCCCAGAAAGTCGCCCGTTCCGTAAGTTGAACGCAAAGCGAAAGCTCTGCGTCGCGCTCACCTCGCCCGAGCACCTGCTAGGTCACCACGTAGGTACGGTCCGGCATGCGTTTGCCGCCGCAGTCATTGTCCATCATCAGGGAGAACTCGATCACGTCGTGCACGAAGCCGGGCGTGACAATCCTGAGTTCAGCGTTAGATTGAGCCTTGAGCGCGGCGCGGACTCTCACTTTCATCCCCGAATCTCGGGAGGGTTCAGGCCTCGGAACTTAACCCCTTGCGGGATTATCTGGCCAACCGAGGCCGGGCGCCGCGCTCACTTCGGCCCCCTTCTGTCATTGGATTTTCTTAGGACACTCAGGTTTCCGTGGTACGTTTGTTTCCGAGCGCGGCGTGCGCATCCGAGCCTTTGAAGTCCTGATCATAGGCACGTAGGGATGAGAAGCTTGGCTGGGCAGCGTGCGGACGTGATGCAACCCTTCGCCTGCAGGTCGTCGCGCTCACCCCAGCAGCTGGTAGGTCACCACGTCAGTGCGGTCCGGCACGCGGGTGATGGCGCGGGTGCCATCACGATCGCTCGGGCATTCGTAGTCCAGCACGAGGTAAAGCTCGATCCGCCCCGGAACGAGACCCGGCGGCGGGATCATCTCGACGCGTAGCTTCTCGAATTCATCGCCAATCTGGCGCCGGACGCCGCTCGCGTGCGGGCGCGTGCCAGCCAGCGGCACATTGCGGCTATCGGTGAAGAGCGGCGTCCAGTCGGTGAGACGGCAGTCTTTCCCAAGCCGAGTGCGCGCCACCGTGAGCCAGAGCACCACGTTCTCGCCGATCGAGACCGGCTCTTCCACATAGGAGAGCCCCTGCGGCTGCCGAATGACTCGATCCTCACCCGTCGCACGCCGCACATCTTCGGCCAGCCCCTCGACGGTTTCGGCAAGGCGCGTCACTGCCCCTTCCGTTGCTAGGCCGTCTATGCCCAGCTCGGCCTTTACCGTGCCCACGATCCACTCGCGATTGTAGGCATAGAGGCCGTAAAGGAAGACCAGCATCATCGGGGTGACCACACCGACGAGGTAAAGGAAGTCGCGCACAAGCCCCGCGCCCGTGCGGACGCGCGGCAGAAAGTCTTTCAAAAGCATGGGAGGTCCTTGCAGTTCTCGAAGGCTGCTGTTGTGCCTGCCCGGCCAAAGATCAGAGCTTGGCCGAGCCGGTCTCGCTTAGGACGGCCAGAGCGCGTCGTCGGTGATGTCGCTCGGCGCTTCCGGCATGTCCTTCAGCGCGCGGGCCGCAAAGATGTGTGCCTGCTTGTGCGCCATCGCGGCCTGGCCGAAAGCAAGCATCGTCTGCGCATCCATTGGCACCAGCGTGTTATCCTGCGCGATCCACGCGAAGTCTTTGCTCCCGCCGTGCCAGCGAAGGTCGCCAGGCTGCGCCCCGTCGGTGATCGCCGCGAGTGCGCTTGTCGCCGCCCCGGCCATGTTCTCGCGATCCTCAGGCCGGGTCTGATAACGCACACCGCCAAAGGTAAAGCCGCCGTTGATGCGCCGATCCCGCTCGCCATCGATGGCGATCTTGAGGGACGCTCTCCGGTCCGCCGCTTCCGCATCGACGCTCGCCTGCGCCCGGTTCAAGGTGATCATGCGCTCACCCCCAGCGATGTGCTTGTGCTCACGAACGGGCGCGGCGGGCAGATATCGATGGAGTAGCGCCCGGCGTCCGGCAGATGGATGGTTTCCGTCCAACCTTCGACATCGGTGGTGACGTTCAGCAGCGCCTCCGGGGTGAACTGCTCGAACACCATGACCATGGTGCCCACCGGCACGGGCGGGATGGTAACCTCCGATCCGCTCAGCTCCGGCGCGATGGACGGGCGAGGCTGCAGCTCGCCCTCCACCATGTAGGCCCCGGCCAGAGCGCCCAAGTCCCAATCCTGCCCGTCCGGCAGGTCTGGCAAGGTAAAGGCTCCCTCGGGCATATCCTTGCTGTGACCGGCCGAGATTACGCAGTTATTCTCATCAAGCTCCACATAGGTGGGCATGTTCTTACCTCCTGATACAGATTGCGCTGAGACGTGGTCTGCCCACACTCGTGCGGTTGGGGCCGTCCAAGCGCTGCCGCATACGGAACTGCACTTGGTCCCCCTCCAGCTGGGTGAAACCAAAGGACTTCATGTCTAGCCACTCATCGCTAGAAGGTGATGTTCGGGATATGCTCACGTAAGCTGAGCTCCATCCACTCCAACTCCCAGAGTTAAGGGTCCGAGCCTCTACGTATAGCGAATGGATACCCCCATTCTGCGCGGATGTGCGCATAAGGGCCGAGATAGCTACATGCCACAGGTCCCCGAAGTTGAAGGGTCCGACAAGGACCGGGGTGGTGTAGACAACGTCACCGTCGCCGTATTGAGTGGTGCCCGCCGCGCCCGCGTAGAAGCCGCCATCCGACACCGAACCCACCTGCAGAGAGCCGCGCACGATCAGGTTGTTGAACTGGGCCGAGCCGTCCTCGTGGATCGCCCATCCGGCGCTACCGGAGGCGTAGTTGTCTGACCTCACCTCACCGCCAAAGACGGCAAGCCCCGCCGCGCTGAAGGAGCCAGTGTCAACCTTGTCCGCCGTCATCGAGCCAGTGCGCATGGTGGCGCCGTCGATGAAGGTCGCGCCGCCCGGACCATAGGGGGTCATCTCGGTGGCGTTGTCGGGGGTTTCGCAGAGCATCGGCTTGTGGATGAATAGGTAGCTGCTCGTGCTCGAGAGTGTCCCGAGCTTGCGAATGTGGATCCGCGCGTAACAGGCATTTGCTGGCGCGGTCCCTCGAACAACGTAGCGCGGCCACTTGTCCGGGTTGCTGCTATCACTGGATGCAGTGGCGATCCCCGAGGGGCCAGCATAGCCAATGGTATTGCCCGCTTCGTCGATCCACTGGATGCGAAGCTGACCGGTGCAGCGGTGCGTCGAGCAATAAAGCGTCGCTTCGTAGCGCTTGCCAGGCGTCACAGGCGCCCCGAGACCACCATGCCCGTCTGCGTTATAGGCAGGCTCAGACGAAAAATCGGTGTAGCCGTCCGTGGCTGTCCCGTTCTGGTTCATCATCAGCGTGGGATAACGAAGGCCAGCAAAGGATTGCCCAGGCTGGCGTATCGCAAAGTTGGTTTGCGCCCCGACGTTGCCATTCGCGTAGGCTCGCCAATCGTTGAGACCAGCCCAGAAGCCGGTATTCGTGAGCAGGTTACCCCCGAACCCCACCGCGAGCTTCCGCGTGGTGAGCGTGCCATCGGCGAGGATATGATCTGCGCCGAGTTGGATCACGGAGCCGCCGGAGCCGTCCGGGTTCGCAAAGCTCGTTTGCCGAATTTCCGTGACGTAGGTATTACCCCCGCCGGCGGCCGTCACAGCAACGCCGGTGCTGGCCCGCGCCTTACCGTCAAGCGTAGCAAGGGTCTGCGTGTCCTGCGCCACGGTGGCGGCCGTGTCGAGGTTCTGCAGGTCCTGCGGCGTGGCCGCCCGGATTTGGAAATAGTGGAACCGGATGTGCTTGCGCTGGATCGGCCCCAAACCGTTGCCATCATAGTTGGCCATGAGCCAGGCATCATGCGTGGTGAAGTTTCCGGGGAACGAGGCCGGGCGCTTGAGGATCGCCGAGGCGAAGGTCGGCACGCCTGCCTTCAATCCACCGGAAATCATGTCTTCCAGCTTCACCGAGGCACGACTTTCGCCGCTGCTGTGGTTCCAGTCGAGTAGGACCCCGGCACCGCCAATGCCAGCGCCACCAACGTAGGTGAAGATCACCTCCACTACATAAGCCGCTTCGTTCTGGGGCCCCTTCCAGCCGTCAGAGCTTTGCATCCGCACCCCGTTGGATACGGTGAGATCGGTGTAATTGAAGCTGAGCGACTTCCCGACCGGGAAAATCTGGTTGGCCGCAGGGGGCTGGGTATCGGGTCCGCCGTTGAAGTCCAGCCACATCGACCCCGCATCGCCGTAGGTCTCGAAGTAGGCATCTTCAAAGCAGCCCACCCCCTGCCCTGTGATACGGGCGGCGGTCTGCGAGTAGGTCGCCGCGGCAACTGCGGAGCCGTTGGCGGCATTCTTGCTGAGAGCAGCCGCCTCGGCGTGATTGAGCGCGTAGCCCGCCTGGGTCTGGGCCGACTGCGCATGGGTGGATGCGGCCCCTGCGAAGCTGCCGGCCTGGTCCTTGCTCGTGCTGGCACTTGACGCGCTGACTGAAGCCGCCATAGCGGCCTCCGAGGCATTCTCTTCCTCGGTCACGTCGTGGCACTGGAAGTCGTAGACCCGGATTGTGCCGCTGTCGGTCAGATCGAAGCCGGGTGCGAACCGCACGTAGCCGGTTTGCGTGACCTCGATGACGTCCTCGAACACAGCCCACGGCTGCCCAGCGGGGAAATTGACCGAGCCCACTGTCTGAAGAGGGTTGCCAGCAGCATCTTCACCGCGCAGCGTAAACCGCGAGACGGCCCCGGTGTCGATCGTCCGAACCGTGGCCTTGAAGCGATATTTGCGGCCGGCCGGGTTGCCGACATACCAAGGCGCCGTCGCCGCGCCATCGGCGAGGTCAAGGCTGCGATCCGTCTCGGGCACGCCACCGGGGCGCCCGTCCACCACGGTCGCGCGGTTGTTCCAAAACTCCGGCTGAGCGCCCACCGGCACGTCGTTCACATCCGGCTGCACCACCAGATTGCGCGTGCTCGCCGCCCGCTGCGTGATGGACGCGAGCCGGCTGAACTCGGACGCGCTGTTGGCGGCACCGACTGCGTCCGCCTTGGCCGTCGCCGCCTGACCGGCCAAGGACGAAGCCTGACCGGCGCTCACACCGGCATTGTAGGCACTGGTGCCCGCAGCGCTGGCTGCCTGCGACGCCCCGCTCTCGGAGGCAGCAGCGTTGCTTTCGCTCTCGGCCGCCGCAGCCGCTGCATCCCTCGCCTTTTTCTGCGCGGTCACGTCCTCGATCTCGAAGCTCAGCACCTCGACGTCACCCGTGCCGGTATAGGCCGAGGGCCAATAGGCGAAGCCGAGCATCCACGGGGTCAGGCCGTTCTGATCGGTGATCTCGTAGCTGAAGGTCTCGACCGTGTTCGCCGCCTCGAAGATGCAGTCTTTCGTCCAGGTCGCCGTTGTGCTGCTGAAGTCGCCGTTGATGCGACGGAACTGCAGGCGCAGAGCCGCATTCGTCTGGTTTCCCAGCGTCCCCACATAGCGCGCCCGAAGCGTCATGCGGAACGTCTTGCCCGGCGCGTTGCGCAGGTAGAACTTCGGCACCAGGTGCGAGTTGCTCGCCAGCGGGAGGCTCCGGTAGATCACCCGGCCTTCCGGCGTGTCGCGGAACGCGCCGCTCTTGTCCGGCTTTGTCTTGGGATCACCGGCAATCGCGTCCGACCAGAACTTGCCGTCGAGCGCGAAGTCAGACGGGTGCACGTAGAGCCCGGCGGTGCTGGCCACCAACTCCTCGGAGGTGGCCGCCGCCGCCGCCGCCCCTTCGGCGTCCTGCTTTGCGGCCGCAGCCTGCTGCTCGAACGTGGAGGCGTTGCTCTCGGAGGTGGCGGCAGCATTCTTGGCAGCCGTGGCGGCGCTCGCTTGCTGTCCTGCTTCGGTCGCGCTTGTTTTGGCTGCACTGGCCGAGGAAGACGCAGCATCCGCCGCGCTGCCCGCGTTGGTTTCAGAGAGGGCGGCAGCCGCCTTGGAGGCCGCTGCGCTGTCGCGCGCCAGCTGGGCATCGTCGCGCGCCGTTTGAGCGTCCTGCGCAGCCTGTTGCGTGGCGTCATAATCGACGGTGAGGCTCGCTACAGCCAAGTCGAGCTCTTCTTGCGCCGCCTCTGCCGCCTGATGCGCGTCTTCCGCGTCCTGCAGTGCCTGGTTGGCGACGGTCGACGCCTCGTCGAGCTGGTCTGTGAGCGCTGTATCGAGATCGTCTCTGACAAGCCGCACGTCGTCTGTCGTCACGTCCATCCAGCTCGTCCAGCTTCGCTGATCGGACGCGCCAGTCACAAAGCTTGCCCTGACCTGATAGCCGATATTGGGCACGAGACCATCGGAGATCAGCACGCTGCCCTCGGAGGCCTCGGCGAAGAGCCCGCGCTGCACCAGCGCACCCGTCGCTGCGATGCGCAGCTGCCAGGTCACCCGGAGCGACTTGTTGGGCGGCACCACCCAGCTCAGCAGGATGCCGGGGCGCCGGCCCCTGCCCGCGGCATCGGGGATCTCGAAGGCCGCAGCGCTGGCCGAGATCAGCGGCGGCGCCGGCGGCGCCATGGTGGCCGTGACCACACCCGCAGAGACCCAGCCGCGCGTCTTCCCATCCGCTCCGACCGCGCTCACCTCGACACGGTAGCTCTCACCCTCCTCGAGCGCGCCGGTCAGCAGGGTGTATTCGCCTACGGCGACCTTTTCGCCGTAAACCCACGCGGCCTCTGCCTCGGCGTCGGACCACCGCAGCTGCAAGGTCACGCCCTCGGCCGCCGCGCGCGTCACGAAAGGCGCGAGCTGCACCGCGATGCGCGGGCGCACCGACAGGTCGGGCAGCACAATCTGGGTGAGGCTCGAGGAATAGGCCGAGATCACCACCGGCGCAGGTGGCAGGCCTGCGGTGGCCGGATCGCGCGGCTCGGTGATCACCGGGCTGTAGGGCGGGATTGCCCCGCTGTCCGCGTCGAGGACGTCGGGGGCAGCATCGACGAGAACCAGCTCTGCACCGTCGTCGGTATTGGGGCGAATGGCACTCACCAGCATTTCGGCGCTTCGCTGGGCCACCTCCTCGACAATCGCCAGATCGCCCGGCGCCACATCGGCCGCCTCTATGCCCGAGCCCGAAGCAACGGTCCAAAGCCGCGTCGTGGGATCGGCCGGCGCCGTTGCTGTGAAGACCGCTTCTCCGGCAACCGTGCGCACCGTCAGCCGAAACTCCCCGCTCGTGCCATAGAGGCAATCATCGAGGGTGATCGACGCGAGGCCGCCTGAGGCGTTCTGGCCCACCGCCTTGATCCGTCCCTGCCCCACGCCAATCAGAGCCGCGTCATGCACCAGGCGGACCTTGTCGCCACGCGTGACGCGGAGATGCTCCCAGCCCGTCTGCAGAGTGTAGGTCGCCGGTCGATGCAGCGCAGCCGCGAGGTGGTAGCGTGCAAGCCGGAAGGCGTTGCCTTCGTCCTCGCTCTCGGCGGTAACAACGACGCCGGGAAGCTCAAGCGTTTCGAGCTCGCTCGCGGTCTTCCGCGTGTAGCCATCCATCAGAACGAGGATCTCGTCTTCCTGCCACTCGAGCCGCTCGCTGCGGACCTTGACCCGGAAGCCATGGATTTCTCGCGGGAAGCGGTGCTCGGCCTTGAAGCCCCAGCTATTGCGCGGCGTGAAGACCTGGCGCACCGGGTGCGCGGCGCTTTCGCGGATGACCGACCACTTGAGATCGGTAAGCGTGCGCTTGGCGCGGCCCGAGGCGGCGATCAGGTCGAGAACATCCGCGACCTGCGTGGGCGTGTCGACGACATAATCGCAGGTCCAATGCGGCTCTTGCTCCTCCCAGGCACGGAAGGCCTCAAGGTCAATGCGCGAGTCCGGCACCGAGCGGCGCAGGTGCGGCCCACGCAACGCCTGCAGGAAGGCCCAGGCCGGATGCCGGATCGGCTGGGGCTCGGTCCAGGCCGAACCATCCCAGATCGGCGCGAGCTGTTGAACGATCGCATTGAGGCTGTCGACCTGGCCGTTGAGCTGCTCACTCGCCTTAATGCGGAAGGCAACCTCGGCAATCCCCTCTTGGCTCGGCAAATCCCCGTCCCCGAAAGAGCGGATCGCCGTCAGCGTTGCGGTGTTCACGTCGCCGGGATCTTCGTCGATCAGCCACCTACGGGTGACGCGGATGGCATATTCGCCCGGCGCGGGGAAGCTGATGTGCTTTGTCCAGCGGAAGAGCGTGGTGCTCTTGGCGCGGATATTGTCGATCCCGAGGTCGATCCAATTCTCCTCGCTAAGCCCCCCTTCGGTGCTCTGGTACTCGAACTGAAAGTCGGTCCCGTGGCCCGAGACCTTTCCGCTGCTGCGCGTCTTGTAGAGCCCCTGCGGAAAGGTCAGGTCGATCGCCGCGCTGGTGGTCTCAAGCCGGGTGTATTTCACCACCGGGTCATTGTGCTGCGGGACGTCCGAATAGCCGTCTTCAGTCACGTCCTGCGCGTAAAGGCGCATGGTTTCGCTGCCCTTGCGCCAGCCCGCGCTCGGCGCCTGGTAGACGGCCGACGCCGCAGTGACCGTGATGCCCTCGCTCGATTTCCGGCGCAGCGCAGAACCAGGCACCGCAGGGGCCTCGGCCGCCGCCGCGATCCGCACCCGCCAGCTGCGCTGCACACCATCGGAGAACGCGCCCGCCGAGAAGGTAACGGTGCCGGTGATGCCGGGATAGGTCGCCACGGCGGACCACGCGCCGCCGCCTTCGGAGACCTCGACCACGACATCGAGGCTCGCGTAATAGGCGAGCGGGCTCGAGGTGATGGTCAGGCTCGCGCTTTTTGCCGGACCGCCCGGCGCGAAGACATAGCCCTCCCCGCCCGGCGCGACGAAGGCCTTCGGCGTCTGCGCCTCCTCGGTGCGTGCGATCACCAGGTCCGCGAGCTGCGGCATCGCCGCCAGCGTCCGGTCCTGATCAACATTCAGGAACTCGAGTTCGACCCCGTCGTACTCCCAGATCGGCGTCGTGCCGATACGCAGATCCTCGAGCGCGACCGGTCCGTATCCGAAGGTCATGCGCCCGCGATAGAAGATCGACCGCCCGACAGTTTCCGAATAGCCGCTGGCGGTCAGCGACGGGAAGATGCGGTGCCGGCCGATCACATAGGGGAAGGAGCCATAGCGATTGGCGACATTCGCCACGCCGGTGATGGCGTAGTTCTGCGGGCCCGCGCCGCTGCTGCCTTGCTGCGCTGGCGGAATGAGCGCGTTGATCGTCAACGCCCCCACTACGGTGATCGCGGCGACCGTGAGCGCATAATACATCCCTGTCAGCTCCAGCGCCGTGGCTGCATAGGCCGCTGCATGTGGAAGCGCCGCGGAGGCGATCAGCGCCAACGTGCCGGGCTCTCCCATGGGAAAAGCGATCTCGACCCGCGTGCCGGCTTTGGGGCGCACCTTGCGCCACATGGTGAGCGGCACCACGTCGATGCGGTCCCCGCGCACCAGGATCACGGTCGGGAAGGTGCCGAAGCGGGCGCAGTCTATATTCGACAGCGCGACGATCTCGGCCACGGTTGCACCGATCGGGGCGCGCTTGATCTCCCATTCGGTGCGCGCGCACGGGTGGTGCTCGATCGAAACCTCGATGCCGTCAGCGTGGGTCAGGTGGTCAAGCAAGGCGATATATCCCTTCGAGCTTTCCAAGCCAGCGCATCCCGCGCCAGCGCTCCACACGGCTGCCTCCAAAGGCGTCGATGTGGATCATGTCTAGATTGTCGAGAGCAAAGCCCACGTGCAGCGGGCGGCCGGCGGAAAGAAAAAGCAGGAGGTCCCCTTCAGCCGCGGCAGTCACCCGCGCGAAGCGGGAGCGATAGCGGTCCACGGTACCGCGCCGGAGGGCGTCCCCCATGCGGCACTCCGGGTCTGGCACCTCGCGCTCGAAGCGCGCGCGCTGCAGGGCGAGCCAGAGACCGAGGCAGTCATAGGCGCCCGGCCCCCGGCCGAGCTCGGCATAGGGCAGGCCAATCCAGTCATCCGTCCACATGGATCAGAAGAGCGCCGGGGTGGTCCCAGGTGTCATGGTCAGGTACCCGAAAGCCTCTTCCAGGATCGGCTCGATCGTCATGACGCCGGAAAGGGTCTGTTCGTCGTACTCGATGCCCGAGATCTCGACCTCGAAGGGTCCGATCTCGACCACGCCCGGCACGGCGGGCTGGACATAGACCACCTTCCCGCGCACCACGCCGGAGACCCGCCGGAAATACCACATGATCTCGCGGACCACGTTCTGCGCGGTCCAGCGCAGGATCGGCAGCCCTTCGTCCTCATCGTCGGGCAGGCTCAGCTCCATCGGGAAAGGCACATAGGTCTCGCCGCCATGCGATACGGCCTCGGCGTTGCGCGCGAGGCAAACAGGCATCTCCCAATCAACGTGCTCGAGCTTGACCAGCGGCACCAGCACGGCGCCGCTCGAGTCCGCATACATCTCGGCGAGAAGCTGATCGCTCAAGGGCCTCATGGCATGATCTCCAACGTGGCCGAGACGCTCACTCCGAGCTTGTTCGGCCTGATCTTGTATTCGCCGGCGAAGGCGTAGACGCGCGCCTCGCCGGTGAGCGGATCGACCGCATCGAAGGCAAGCGAGCCAAGCCGCAGATCGTCGCGATAGAAGGCTTCGAACGCGGCAAGCTGGGCGAGGCTCATGTAGGAGATTGCCCCGGAGAACGGCCGCGAGGCGGCGGTGGTGCGCAGACGGCGCTGCGCGGGGCCGACGCTCGGCTGCGTGCGCAGGATGTGGCCGGTCGGACCGCTGAGTTCGTAAGCGCTGCGACCCGAAAAGAATGGCAGGCTGCTGGGCCAGCTCGGCATGCTTACCTCCCCCTCGGCGGTTTCTTGAGATTGAATCGGTTTTGCAGCGCGGCATCCGCCCCGCCGGAGGAGATCATGTCGCTGACCGCCCGGCGCAGATCGAGCGAGAGGTTGCCCGCCGCATCCCGCCGCTGCTCGACCTCGACCCCAGCAAAGTTGTTCACGACGACATCACCCTGGCGCAGCGTGACGCCGCCAGCGCCGCCTGTAGAAGTTCCCGGCATCGCCCCGCCTTCCGCAAACTTCGGCACCTCTCGCCTGCGGAGCGCTTCCATGAATTCGAGCCCGTAGTAATCCACCGCCGCGGCGGGCTGCATGAACTCGCCCCGCGAGCCCCAGAACAGCAGGTTGTCCTGCTTCTTGCTGCCGGAGCCCTGCAGCATGCCGACCGCACGCGGAACGCTCCGGAAGCCGCCACCCCCCGCGCGCCGCGGCAGCGGCCCGCCCGTCGAGTAAAGCCCGCCCGAGACCATCGCGCCGGAACTGGCGGAATAGCCGGAGGTCGCGCCGGCACCGGAGAACGCCAGCGTGCCACCCGGCCCGATCGCGCCGAAGGCCTGATCCATCAGCAGGGAGAGCTGCTTCCAAACCGGATCGAGGGCGAGCTCCCAGAGCTTGTCGAGAAGGTAGGTCTGGAAATCGTCGATAAAGCCGGTCCAGCCGTTGCCGCCGGGCTTGAGGTTGTCGAAGAGCCGCGACATTTCCTGCCGATATTCGTCAATCCGCTGAGTGCGATCCTGATCCTCGTCGCCGGAAGTTTCCCGCTGCTTGTCGGCTTCGTCCCGCGCCGCCATCAGCTTGCCGTAGGCCTCCGCCTGCTCGTTGATCACGTCGACCAGCTTGCGCCCATCCTCGGTGAGCGTGGTCTCGGGGTTTATCCCAGCCTCTTTCGCGCGGCGCACCGCCTCATATTGGAAGGTGAGCCGCGCCTGCGCCTCGACGCTCTGGCCCGCCAACTCCGCCTCGAGCTGCAGTTGATCGAGCTGCTTGCTGCCTGCCGCGATGACCTTCTGCAGGGCATCGGCGCGCGCGAGCGCAGCCTCTGCCGAGCTGGTGCTGCCGAACGCCGCGGCCTCCTCGAGGCGGCGCTTTTCGTTGATGCCGTTATTGTGCCGGGCAAGCCCGCCAATCGCATCGGCGACCTCCTGAGAGGTGCCGCCGCGCAGCGCCGAGACAACGCCGCCGAGATCGCCGCCCGCGCGGAACTCGCCCGTGCCGTAGTTGTGCAGCAGCGAGGCAAGGCTGCCCTTCTGATCGTCCGACAGCGCGGCGAATGCGGTCTCACCAATCTGCTCGGTGATTGTATCGAAATAGCCCCGAATCCGCCGATCAAGATCGAGCTCGGCCTGGGCGCGGGTGATCGTCATGCCCTCGGCGACCCGATGCGGCCTGCCGTCCGGCGTGGTGTAGGTGTCCGAGCCGTAGCCGGCGCGCCACCCGCTGTTGTACCGCTTGCCGTTCTTGTAGGACCAATCGGGATAGGCGTCGGGCCGGAAATCCTCTTTTTCGCGGATCAGCTTCTTGGCCGCATCGATCCCTGATTTGAGGTTCGTTTCCGCGTTCGCGAGCCTCTCCACTTCGTCCGCCGCCTCACGCGCGCTTTCCGCCGCCGCATCGAACGGGCGTTGGTTGGCAATGCTCTCCTGCAGGCCTTCGATCTCGCCGAGCTGCTCGGTCAGCTCCTTTTGCTTCGTCTCAACCTTGACCAGCCCCGCGACGTTCTCGCG
>NZ_JAAGOZ010000008.1:0-168795 GCF_010499845.1 Salipiger sp. PrR007
CAGGTCGGTCACGGCTTGAGCCATCCCGTGCATCTTGAGGCTGCGCAGCATGATCACGATGGCACCGCTGGCTGGGTCATGACGCATGGCGGCCTCCAGCATCGCGAGGCCGCAGCTCGTCATAGCGCTCCACATTGGCCCGGGGCTCTCGCTTGAGGGCCAAGGCACCCGGCGGGTCGATGGAGGGAGCGTCGGTCGACTTCCCGTCGATCAGGCGGTGCAGAAGATTCAGGACGTGGGTCTTGGTCGCGACGCCCTCGGAGAGCGCCAGCTCGACCGCGTTCAGCACCACTTGCTCGTCGTGATGCAAGACCAGGGCAAGGATATCGACCATCTCCCGGTCTCCCCCGGGCCGTCGTAGCAATTGGCTCTGCAATTGCCGGAAGGCGGGCGGCAGATCCACGAAGGGGGCGCCATTGCGCAGGGCTCCGGGCTTTCGCTGGATGACGGCCAGGTAGTGGCGCCAGTCGTAGATCGTTCTGCCGGGCAGATGGTGAGACCTCTGGATCAGCCGATCGTGCTCGCACAGAATTTGCCCTTCCGCGGCGACTACGAGGCGATCGGGGTAGATCCGGAGGCTGACTGGTCTATTGGCAAAGGAGGCGGGGACGCTGTAGCGATTGCGCTCGAAGCTGATCAAGCAGGTCGGGGACACGCGCTTGCTCTGCTCGACAAAGCCGTCGAAGGCAGGTGGCAGCTGCATGAGCGCCGCTTGCTCCGAGCCCCAGGCATCCGCGATGCTGCCCGCGAGGGTGCCATGGGGGGTGTCGCGCCAGAACTCCATGCAGCGTCGTTCCAGCCATGCGTTCAGCGAAGCAAGGTCGGGGAAGTTCGGCATGGGGTTCCATAAGCGCGGGCGGGCGTCCTGGACGTTCTTTTCGACCTGACCCTTTTCCCAGCCCGCCGCCGGATTGCAGAACTCCGGCTCGAACACGTAGTGGTTTGCCATGGCCAGGAAGCGCATGTTCACCTGACGCTCTTTGCCACGGCCAACCCGGTCCACCGCCGTCTTCATGTTGTCGTAGATCCCACGCTCCGGAACGCCGCCAAAGACGCGGAAGCCGTGCCAGTGGGCATCGAACAGCATCTCGTGGGTCTGCAGCAAATAGGCTCGGACGAGGAAGGCGCGGCTGTGAGACAGCTTGATATGCGCGACCTGCAACTTCGTGCGCTCTCCGCCAAGCACCGCATAGTCTTCGCTCCAGTCGAACTGGAAGGCCTCCCCGGGCCGGAACGACAAGGGGACGAAGATGCCGCGCCCGGTGGTATGCTGTTCGCGCTGGCGTTCTACCCGCCATTTTCGGGCGAAGGCCGCAACCCGGTTGTAGGACCCCGTGTAGCCGAGTGCCACGAGGTCGCCATGCAACTGCTTCAGGGTTCGGCGCTGCTTGCGTGACTTTGCAGCCTCCGTCTTCAGCCACGCAGCGAGCTTTTCAGCGTAGGGATCAAGCTTGCTCGACCGAGCCGGAACGTTGAACTTCGGCTCGATCGTGCCTGCTCTCAGATATTTCTTGATGGTGTTCCGCGACAGGCCGGTTCGGCGTGCGATCTCTCGGATCGGTAGCTTTTCCCGCAAGGCCATGCGGCGGATGACGTTCAAAAGTCCCATGTGGATCACTCCGGAATCCCCCGCTGCAAGCTGCGTCGCGGGGAGGGTCACATGGGTCAAATCTCAATGGAAATTACGCGCTCTCCCGGGTCAGTTCTGGGTGGAAATCAACAAGCACCCCTGCTGGCCAGCCTGAAGGGCACGACGCGCCGCATGGGTCCCGTCGCGCAGCCTCACCCCACCATCTGCGCCGAAGGCAACCACAGCGCCATCGTGGCGCCTGTGCTGACCTATGCGCAGCAGGGCGGACGCTGCCGGTCGATCGAGGATCCACACCACACCATCTGCGCGAGCAAGAAAGACCAGAACAGCATGATCGCCGCGACCATGATTCACGTCGGGAACGGCGAGCGGAAAGGCCAGGCACCCCGCGCGCTCGACATCACGGCGCCGCTGAACACCGTCGTCGCCGGCGGCGTGAAGCAATACCCGGTCGCCGCCTACCTCGCCCAGCAGAACAACGACCTGCGGGGCGTGCACCCGGGCCGTCCCGCCAGCGAGCCGATCTCGACCGTCACAAGTTCCGGCAGCCATCAGACACCTGTCGCCGCATGGCTGGCCAAGTACTACGGCACCGGCGACGGCGCCCCGGCACATGAGCCGATGCACACGGTCACCACCAAAGACCGCATGGGCCCGGTGCAGGCCGAGCTAGCCGCCCCGCCCTTCGACGAGGCGCACGCGCCCCGCGCCCGCCAGGTGGTCGAGCTGCTGCGCCAGCACGGGCTCTGGGATGACCGCGAGTTCGTCACCCTCGAGATCGATGGCACACCCTTCATCATCGTCGACGTGGGCATGCGGATGCTGACCCCCCGCGAGCTCTTCAACGCGCAGGGCTTCCCCGCCGACTACGTGATCGAGGGCGTCTGGCACGAGAGCAAGGGCGAGTGGGACTTCAATAGCTTCCCGAAGGACGTGCAGGTCTCCTGCGTCGGGAACAGTGTGTGCCCACCTTTGGCCGAAGCGCTGGTACGGTCAAACTGCGCGCACCTGATCGAAGTTCAGGAGGTCGCGGCTTGAGCGTCTTCGCCACCAAAAGCCCCGGAATGGGGCAAATGTCCAAACCGGGGCAACTGGTAAAACATAATCAATGGTTTCATATTATTACCCTCCCTCTCGATACCGGGACAATTCCGGCTTTCTGCACCAAGAGCTCTGCGGGCGCGTCAGTCCACTCACGGACTCCACGCAGGCTGCGACAACTTGTCATCGCAATCCACAAGACTCATCCTCCGGTTGCCGAGATTCCTGCAGACAACAACTTGCGGAAAGCGGAGCTACAACTTGTTGTGGCTGTGGCAGCATTGAGGCCGATGAATACTAAAGCGCCGCTTACTCAAGAGCGGCCCGTCGCCTCTTCGTCACCATGACTGACCTCCTAACCGCCTTCGTCATCATCTGCTCCGCGATCCGCCCGGTCCACATGCTGATGAGGCTCCCCGCCGCCAAAGCGCGCCGCCGCGCGATCCAGCGGTTCTACCAGTCCAACAAATCCACCAGCGAGGATCCGTAGGAATGAGCGTTCAGCTTGCTGTGAAGGACACCAATGCGGCACGCATGCTCGACATGCCCGCCGCCAAGTTCCGCGCCTTGGTCGACGCGGGCGCACTGCCCCCGCCAGTCGTCATTGGCGATATGAAGCGATGGCGCGTCGACCAGATCGAAGCCATCTTGAAGGGCAACGCCGCCCTTCCAAAGGAGGAATTCGAACTGTGAAGACGCCGAAGCCCCGCATCTCGAAACCTCGCCTCACATGGCGGTGGGTTCGCGGGAAGTGGGAACCCTACCACCGGGTTACGTGGACCGATGACGGCAAGCGCCGGAGCCGGGAAATTAAGCTCGATTGGAAGGAAGATCCGCAGGAGCTCGACCGCCTCTATTGGCTGGCGCAGGCGGGCCAGCATCAGGCGCAGGCGCGCCCCACACAGTTCTCCTGGAGGGAATGCATCATCGCTTGGCGCAGCGACCCCACCATCCAACAGAAGCTCGCGGACGGCACCAAGCGCAGCTACCGGCTTCCGATGGACGCGATCCTCGAGAAGAATGGCGGGAAGGACATGCGGAACACCACACGGCAGCAGGTCAGGGTCGCGCTCGGAAAGCTGGCCGACACGCCGAGGAAGGCCGCGCGATACGCTCAGACGATTTCGCTGCTGTGGAACTACGCCGACAAGGAACTCGACTGGCCGCTCGGGAAGAACCCGGCATCAGGTCTCGCGAAGTACAAGCCCGCCCGGGAGTATGAGGCTTGGCCCGACTGGATGGTGAAGAAGCTCGCGACAGCTCCTGAGAACGTGCAGATCGCCGCGGAGCTCATCCGGGGCACCGGCCAGCGACCGAGCGCCGCCATCAGCATGCGGCATCAACAGTTCAGCGGAGACTGGATGGAAGTTCTGGACGAGAAGGCGGACGAGATGTTCCCGGTATTCTGCCCGCCCCGCCTCCGGTCGTTCGTCGGCGGGATTCGAAAACGCGGCGCACACATCCTGGCCAAAAACATCCGTGAGCCCGTGGGCTATGACGCGATCGAGAAATCATTCCGCACCTGGAGGAACGGGCTTGGCGAGCAGGCGCAGAAGTACACTCTCCACGGCCTGAGGAAGCTCGCGATCATCGAGCTCGCAGAGGCGGGCGCCTCCGACGCCGAGATACAAGCGGTCACCGGGCAGAGCGCTCAGATGGTCGCCTATTACCGTGCCAGAGCGAACCGCAAAAAGCTTTCGCGCACGGCGCAGGAGCGCCGCGAGTGATGCGGAACAGAACGAAAACGAAACGAGAATGTGTGAACGGGGTGTGTGAACGGGCGATTTCTGGTGGACTGCTCTGGCAGAAGGAAATCGCGGAAAGCTGAGTGATTTCAGCTTGGTACCCAAGGCCGGACTCGAACCGGCACGCCTTGCGGCGGGGGATTTTGAATCCCCTGCGTCTACCATTCCGCCACTTGGGCACTGACCCCGATTTATCCGCCACGCCGCGCCGCGTAAAGCGGCAATCGTCACCTGTGATGCCGCACTGACGGAACTGTCACAGCCAATGCCGCTTCAATGGGTTGCACACCGCCGCCCCGCGTGCTTCCTGCGATACAAACAACCGCCGGAGACCTGCCCTTCGATGCTGCGCCGCCTCTACGACTGGACGATGTCGCTTGCCGATCACCCCAAGGCGCTCTGGGGCCTGGCGGCAGTCTCCTTCATCGAAGCTTCGGTCTTCCCGATCCCGCCTGACGTGTTGATGATCCCGATGATCCTCGCGGCGCCGCGCCGGGCCTGGCTGATCGCGCTGGTGGCCACGCTTGCCTCGGTGGTCGGCGGGCTCTTCGGCTATGCCATCGGGCACTTCTTCTTCGACAGCATCGGCCGGCCGATCCTCGAGACCCTCGGCAAAGCCGACTCGATGGAGGCGTTCAACGCCCGCTTCAACGGCGTCGGCTTCTGGGCGGTGCTGATCGCCGGAATCACCCCCTTCCCGTTCAAGGTGATCACCATCATGTCGGGCTGGACCGCGATGCCGCTGGGCGTCTTCGTCACCACCGCCGTCATCGCCCGGGCCTTCCGATTCTTTATCGTCGCGGGGCTGCTGCGGGCCTTTGGCGCGCCGATCCGCGATTTCATCGAAAAGCGGCTCGGCCTGGTGTTTACTGTTTTCGTGCTGCTGCTCGCCGGCGGCTTCTTCTTGGTGAAATACCTCTGAGCCATGACTGACCTGCGCAAGTTCCTCATCCTGATCGCCGCCGGCGGATCGGCCGCCGTGCTGCTCGCCGCGATCGGCTCGCAGTACATCGGCGGGCTGGCGCCCTGCCACCTGTGCATCCTGCAGCGCTGGCCCCACGCCGCGGCCGTGCTGATCGGCGCCCTGGCGCTGGCCTTCCGCGCCCGCATCCTGCCGCTGCTCGGCGCGCTCGCGGCGCTGACCACCTCGGGCATCGGCGTCTATCACACCGGCGTCGAGCGCGGCTGGTGGGAAGGTCCGACCACCTGCACCTCGGGGCCGGTTGGCGGCATGTCCACGGACGATCTTCTGAACCAGATCATGAACGCGCCGCTGGTGCGCTGCGACGAGGTCGCCTGGCAGCTCTTGGGCCTGTCGATGGCCAGTTGGAACGCCTTGATTTCCTTTGGTCTTGCGCTGGTCTGGGTTGCCGTCTGGCGCCGGACCGCCTGAGGTCCCCCACCGGAAAACTCATCTGAACCAAAGTTGCAGGGGGCGGTTTCTGCCCCCCGAGTGGCATGGCGGAGGCGCTAAGGCCACGTCAGATCGGTCTTCGAGGCGCGGATGCCCCGCGTCCTTCCTACAGGAGACCCATAGATGACCTACCGCCTTCTGACCTCCGGCCTCGTCGCCGCCCTTCTCACCGCCGGCACCGCCTTCGCCTCCCCCGAGATCCCCGAACAGACCCAGGCCCAGGTGCGCGAGAAGCTCACCGCCGAGGGCTACGAGGTCCGCCGCATCGACAGCGAGGACGGGATGATCGAGGTCTATGCCATGAAGGACGGCAAGAAGGTCGAGCTCTACCTCGACCAGACCCTGCAGATCGTGCGCAGCAATACCGACTGACGCCCGCCCGGCCCCGCCACCGCGCGGGGCCGCGCCGCCTGATCTGTCCACCCTTCCCGTCAAGGACCGCCCCGATGCCCGAGCGCATGACACGACATTTCGTCTGGGACCCGCTGCTGCGGATCTTCCATTGGAGCCTGGTGACCCTCTTTGCCGCCAACGCGCTCTTCGACGACCCCGAATCCTCCCTGCACCGCTGGGTTGGCTACACCATCGGAGGGCTGATTCTGCTGCGGCTGATCTGGGGCTTCACCGGCCCTCGTTCGGCCCGTTTCTCGAGTTTCTTTCCCACCCGCGCCGGCCTCATCCGGCAGATCACCGACATGGCCACCGGACGGCGCCGCGTGCATCTCATGCACACGCCGCTTGGGGCGCTGATGATCTTCAACCTGCTGCTCACCCTCTGCGGCATCATCGCCACCGGGGTGATGATGACCACCGACGCCTATTGGGGAATCGCATGGGTCGAAACCCTGCATGAAGCGCTGGTAACCTGGGCCGAGGTCTCGGTGATGCTGCACCTCGGCGCAGTGCTGTGGGAAAGCCGCCGCACCGGGGTAAATCTGCCCAAGGCCATGGTTACGGGTGTCAAATGCGTCCCGGATGACGCAAAGATCGAGGCATGACGCCGCAAAGCTCCGAACGCCCGCTCATCCTCACCCTGTTGATCGCCGTGCAGATGATCTGCACGGCCTTCTTCGTGGTCGACGTGATCTTCGACGCTTCCGAGGCCGGGTGGAATCCGGTGACCGACCCCGAGGCGTTTCTCGAGGGCAGCATGGTGCTCTGTCTCGCCGCCGCGATCTGGGTCGAGCTGCGTTTCCTGCTGCGGCTGCTGCGTCACAATGCACATCTCGCGCGGCAGGTCTCGCTGGCCACCGGCGCCTTCCACGAAATCGTCGAGGCGCAATTCTCGGCCTGGGAACTGACCGGCGCGGAACGCGACGTGGCGATGTTCACGCTCAAGGGTCTGACCATCCCCGAGATCGCCGCGCTGCGCGGATCGGCAGAGGGGACGGTGAAATCGCACCTCAATGCAATCTACCGCAAGGCGGGCGTGTCGGGCCGCGGCGCGCTTCTGAGCCACTTCATCGAGGAGTTGATGAGTGGCGCAGAGCGTTCCGATCCCCCCGCCGCGCCCCCGCAAGAATGCAGATGACATCGCGTCAAGTCTCTGGCATCACGACAAAATGACCAACCGCATCGCCGTCTGGCTCGCAGCCCTTCTGATCCTTGCAATTGCGCTGGATGTGACGCTCTTCGACAGCCGCCACCTGCTGTTCCTGGGCCGGAAGGTTTTCATTCTGCTCGATTGGATGGCGTTTTGGCGGTGAGCGCTAACAGTCCAAGTATTGACTTGCCTGACGTATCCTGTTGACCTCTGGGCAACCCCAGACTCTCGGACAGCGAGGAGACATCATGACCGTCAAGGTAGCGATCAACGGCTTCGGCCGCATCGGGCGCAACGTGCTGCGCGCAATCATCGAATCCGGCCGCACCGACATCGAGGTCGTGGCGATCAACGACCTTGGCCCGGTCGAAACCAACGCGCATCTGCTGCAGTTCGACAGCGTGCACGGACGCTTCCCGCACCAGGTCAGCGTCTCCGGCGACACGATCGACGTTGGCCGCGGCCCGATCAAGGTGAGCGCCGAGCGCAACCCCGCCGACCTGCCCTGGGCGCATGTGGACGTGGTGATGGAATGCACCGGCATCTTCACCGACCGCGAGAAGGCCGCCGCGCACCTCGCGAACGGCGCCAGCCGCGTGCTGGTCTCTGCCCCCTCGGCCGGGGCCGACAAGACCATCGTCTACGGGGTGAACGATGACACGCTGACCAAGGATGACCTCGTCGTCTCGAACGCGTCCTGCACCACCAACTGCCTGTCGCCCGTCGCCAAGGTTCTGAACGACACCGTTGGCATCAAGAAGGGCTTCATGACCACGATCCACAGCTACACCGGCGACCAGCCGACGCTGGACACGATGCACAAGGATCTCTACCGCGCGCGCGCCGCGGCCATGTCGATGATCCCGACCTCGACCGGCGCGGCCAAGGCCGTGGGGCTGGTTCTGCCCGAGCTCAACGGCAAGCTCGACGGCGTGGCGATCCGCGTGCCGACGCCCAATGTCTCGGTTGTCGATCTGGTGTTCGAAGCCGAGCGCGAGACCACCGTCGAAGAGATCAACGACGCGATCCGCGTCGCCGCCAATGGCAAGCTCAGCGGTATCCTGGGATACACCGACAAGAAGAACGTCTCGATCGACTTCAACCACGACCCGCACAGCTCGATCTTCCACACCGATCAGACCAAGGTCATGGAGGGCACGATGGTGCGCATCCTGTCGTGGTACGACAACGAATGGGGTTTCTCGAACCGCATGTCCGACACTGCCGTGGCGATGGGCAAGCTCATCTGACCACGCGACGCGGCCCGGAGCCGACAGAAATATCCCAGACTGCAGGGCGGGGCTTTCGGGCCCCGCCCTTTTGCTTGCGCAGCGGTGGCGCGCCGACGCGCCGGTGGACGTCATTCCCGGACGATTCCCAACGCCGCGCCGTATCCGCGTTCCGCAAGCAGCCCCGCCGGCCGGCCGCGGGGCCGGACCTCAGACAGCATCGAGAGCGGCAACACCTGCGTGGTCACCGGGACCGGCGGCGGCAGCGGGCGGTGCGCCGCCGCCGCCGAGCCGGTCGAGGGCGCGGCCCGTGCGGAGGATTTTCTTGGAAAATTGGGCCGGGCATAGCCGGCGCTGTCACGCGGGATTTCCATCGCCTGTTTCCCTTCTGGCACAGCTTGCGCCGGGCTTTTCCAGCGCTGCGTCGGGGCGCGGCACGCCCCTTTCATCTGGGGGTAAGGTTAATCGGCAATCCTTTACAAAGGCTTGCCCTGCACCTTCCGTGGCGCTGCATGTCGCCATGCACAAAGCGCAAGGCGGGTGTGGGAAACCGACAATTGTTCTGCAGCGCGGCAAGACCTAGGTTAGCGCCAACGCAGACGGAAACGTCCGCCAGAGTTTTCAACCAGTGCCAACCGCAAACGCAGCGCCTTCCCGATGGAGGTGCCCCCGATGAGATGGAACAGAGCCATGACCAAAGCCATCAATGCCGTCCGTGACAGCTTCGCCCGCCGCTTCGCCTATCGCCGCACCCATCAGGCGCTGATGTCGCTGCCGATGCGCACCCGCATCGACTGTGACCTGCTCGGCCGCGAAGAAGAAACCGCACGCGCCGCCGTCTACGGCCGCTGATCCGCCCGGATCAGCCCTTCGCGAAGCGCATCTTAAGCGCTTCGTTGACGGTGGGCGTGACGAATTTGCTCACGTCACCGTCAAGCCGCGCGATCTCCTTCACCAACTTGGAAGCAATCGCCTGGTGCTTGGCCTCGGCCATCAGGAAGACCGTCTCGATGCTGGTGTCGAGCGCGCGGTTCATTCCCACCATCTGGAACTCGTATTCGAAATCCGCCACGGCGCGCAGCCCGCGGATGATGATCTGAGCCCCCACGTCGCGGGCGCAATCGATCAGCAGGTTCTCGAAAGGATGCGGGACGATTTCGGTCCCCGTCTCCTTCGAGAGTTCCGCGCATTCCATCTCGATCATCGCCACGCGCTCTTCGAGGGTGAAGAGCGGCCCCTTGTCGCGGTTGATCGCGACCCCGATCACCAGCCTGTCGACCAAGGCCGCTGCGCGGCGAATGATGTCCATATGGCCCAGCGTGATCGGATCAAAGGTGCCGGGATAAAGGCCGATGCGCATGAGGGTCCTCCAGGAGTGCCAGCCGGGGCGGTCCGGCGCACGCAACGATATTGCGTGCCGGAATGCAACCCCGAAACCGGCAGTTCCCGAGCGCAGCCCCCGCTCAGAACCCCATGATCATGCCCTGCAGGGCGTCCTTCTCCATGGCGAGTTCGGCGATCTGCGCCTTGACCACGTCGCCGATCGAAATGATGCCGACCAGCATGCCATCTTCAACCACGGGCATGTGGCGGAACCGGCCCTCGGTCATCCGGGCGAGCACGACGTTGGTATCCTCGTCGCGGGTGCAGACCTGCAGCTTGCGGGTCATCAGATCCTCGCAGGTCAGCGACAGAACGCTTGCGCCCTGCGCGGCCAGCGCGCGCACGATGTCGCGCTCTGAAAGGATCCCCAGCGGAGTTTGCCCGTCTTCCGAGATCACCACCCCGCCGATCCGGCGTTCGGCCAGCACCTGCGCGGCGTCACCAACGCTGCTGCCGGGGGTGACGGTGACCACGCCGTCGTCGGACTTGTCCTTGAGAATCTGTTGTACCTGCATGCGGCTTTCCTCCTAAGCGCTGCTCACATTCCCTAGCGTCCGCCCCGCGCGAACTTCTGTCAACACCGACATCCGGTCGATCCCGCACCCCGCCGTTTGACGCCCAACCGAAGACTGCCCGGCATCAGGCCGCCGCTTCGAGCGCCGCGAGTTCGCGCCGGACAGAGTCGGCGAGAAGCGCTGCGAGTCCGTTAAGCCGCGCGTGACGCCGGTCGTCGGCATGGCGTACCAGGTAGAAACTGCGGGTGAGCGAGACCTCTTCGGGCAGCACCCGGCACAGGCCCCGCGCCGCGGGCAACGCGAAATCGTGCACGATCCCCAGCCCCGCGCCGAGCCGCAGCCAGTGGAACTGCACGGCCACCGAGTTAGAGGCGAGACGCACACGGTCGAGGCCGAGATCGGCAAGATAGTCGAGCTCGCGGTCGAAAATCATGTCGGGGATGTAGCCGACGATGCGGTGCCGCTGCAGGTCAGCGCGGGAGCGGATCGGCGGGTGCTGCGCGAGATACTGCTCCGAGGCCGCGAGATGCAGACGGTAGTCCGAGATCTTCTGCACCACCAGCCGCCCCGCCGTGGGCGCCGAAACGGCGATCGCCATGTCCGCCTCGCGCCGCGACAGGTTCACCACGCGCGGCAGCGAGACGATCTGCAGGTCGAGCCCGGGGTTGGCCTCGGCGATCTTGGCGCAGACCTGTGGCAGCAGGAAGTTGGCGCAGCCGTCGGGCGCACCAATACGAATCTGCCCGGCAAACCCCTCGGACGAGCCCATGAGCGCCTGCGCGCCCTGCCCCAGCGCCTGCTCGGCGCTCTCGGCGTGGACCAGCAGCCGAGCGCCTGCCTCGGAGAGCGTGTAGCCCTGCGGCGACTTGGCGAAGAGCGGATGCCCCAGCGCCTGCTCGAGCCGTGCGACGCGCCGCCCGACCGTGGCCGGGTCCATGCGCAGCACCCGCCCCGCCGCCGAGAGGCTCTCGCCCCGCGCCACGGCAAGAAAAATCCGCAGGTCGTCCCAGTTCTCGCGCATCGCGCACCTATATTTTTGCAAAACCTCTTTGTTGAATTACCCCTGTCGCCTGCATTTCCGCAAGGCTACTGTGCTGCTCAACATATAGGAGGCTGCAATGCAGGAACTGACCCATTTCATCAACGGCACGCATGTGAAGGGCACCTCGGGCCGCTTCACCGACATCTTCAACCCCGCCACCGGCGAGGTTCAGGCCAAGGTGCCGCTGGCGACCGTCGAAGAGCTGAACGCCGCGGTGGCCAAGGCCGCCGAGGCGCAGAAGGCCTGGGGCGCGACCAACCCGCAGCGCCGCGCCCGCGTCATGATGAAGTTCGGCCAGCTGATCAACGAGCACATGGACGAGCTCGCCGAGCTGGTTTCGCGCGAACACGGCAAGACCCTGCCCGACGGGCGCGGCGACGTGCAGCGCGGTCTCGAGGTGGTCGAGGTCTGCATGGGCGCGCCGCACATGCTCAAGGGTGAGTTCACCGATGATGGTGGCCCGGGCATCGACCTCTACTCCATGCGCCAGCCGCTCGGCGTGGTCGCGGGCATCACCCCGTTCAACTTCCCGGCGATGATCCCGCTGTGGAAGATGGCCCCGGCGTTGGCCTCCGGCAACGCGATGATCCTCAAGCCCTCCGAGCGCTGCCCTTCGACCTCGCTGCGTCTGGCCGAGCTGATCACCGAGGCCGGCCTGCCCGAGGGCGTGCTGCAGGTGATCAACGGCGACAAGGAAGTGGTCGACGCAATCCTCGACAACGAGACCGTGCAGGCCGTGGGCTTTGTCGGCTCGACCCCGATCGCACAGTACATCTACGGCCGCGCCGCCACCAACGGCAAGCGCGCGCAGTGCTTCGGCGGCGCAAAGAACCACATGATCATCATGCCCGACGCCGACCTCGACAAGGCCGCCGACGCGCTGGTGGGTGCCGGTTACGGCGCCGCGGGCGAGCGCTGCATGGCGATCTCGGTGGCCGTGCCGGTCGGCGCGGAAACCGCCGATGCGCTGATCGAGAAGCTGGTGCCGCGCGTGGAGAAACTGAAGGTCGGCCCCTACACCGCCGGCGAAGACGTGGACTACGGCCCGGTCATCACCGCCGCCGCGAAGGAGCGGATCAACGGCCTCGTGACGTCGGGTGTCGAACAGGGCGCCAAGCTAGTCATCGACGGCCGCGACTTCTCGCTGCAGGGATACGAGGACGGTTTCTTCGTCGGCCCGTCGCTCTTTGACAACGTCACGCCCGACATGGACATCTATCGCGAAGAGATCTTCGGCCCGGTGCTGAGCACGGTCCGCGCGGACTCCTACGAGGAAGCGCTCGAGCTGGTGATCGACAACCCCTATGGCAACGGCACGGCGATCTACACCGCCGATGGTGACACCGCGCGCGACTTCGCGCACCGGGTCAACGTCGGCATGGTCGGCATCAACTTCCCGATCCCGGTGCCGCTGAGCTACCACACCTTCGGCGGCTGGAAGAAATCGGCCTTCGGCGATCTCAACCAGTACGGCCCCGACGCCTTCCGCTTCTACACCAAGACCAAGACCGTCACGGCGCGCTGGTTCTCGGGCATCAAGGAAGGCGGCGAGTTCAACTTCAAGGCCATGGACTGACCCCGGCGCCTGGTCCGGCCTAAAAGAGCGAGACCTTTGGTTGAAACGCGGGCCGTCCGGACTCTTCCGGGCGGCCCATCTGCACGCGCGGGCGGAGGGTTCACCGCTAAAATATACATTCAAAATTTACCATTGACGTTAACGAAACCTCACCGCAACCATCCCCCAAGCCTCATGTCTATCGGTGGGAAATGTCCGTCAGCTTCCGCATTCTTAGGACTCACGGTCTTGTCTATGTGCGATATGAAGGTCGCGCCAGCTTGACCGACACGACCCGGGCTCTCGGAGACTACCTGTCGCATCCCGATTACCGCCGCGGACAAAAGCAGCTCGTGGACCTGTCCCGGCTGACCGGCTGGGACAGCGACTATCTCGAGCTGATGAAAGTGCAAGCCCTGAAGGCCGAGGCATTCTTTGGAGGCGAGAATGCCACGCTCCTGCTCTATTTCGCCCCCACTCCGCTGAGTTTCCAACTCAGCAAGCTGGCCATCAATTCGTGGGACGGGCTCGACAGCGTCGTGGCGCGGGTGCAGCAGAGCGAAATCGGCTGCCTGACGCTTTTGGGCCTGGCCGAACGCAGCTTCGCTCAATTGCTGGAAAACACGGAGTGATTCCGCTTCCGTTGGGTCATGCTGCCGCAAGTGTCGCATAGGCGACATACCATTTGACACCGGCTTCCGGACATAGGAAACGACTCAAAGGCTCACCCCCTTTTTCCTCGTCTTCGGGAGAGACAATATGCCAGGACATTTCAAGGTTTATGCCGAGCACCGCTTGGCATTTTTGAAATTTTCCGGCGCCGCCCACATCGACGACTGCTTCGAAATAGTATCGGCGCTCATTGCTTCGCCCGAGTGGTGCTCCGAATATGCGATACTCGTCGACAATTCCGGGGTCACGACCTACACGGGCGATTTCGAGGACCTGCAGCGCTTTAGCGGTTACCTCTCGGAAACCGGCGCCTTCGAGAACCCGCGCATGGATATCGTGTACTACGCCCCCTCCGATCTCTCCTTCGG
The DNA here is from genome assembly GCF_010499845.1 of Salipiger sp. PrR007. Classification (NCBI taxonomy): domain Bacteria; kingdom Pseudomonadati; phylum Pseudomonadota; class Alphaproteobacteria; order Rhodobacterales; family Roseobacteraceae; genus Salipiger; species Salipiger sp. PrR007. The sequence continues at coordinate 14,099 of NZ_JAAGOZ010000008.1, forward strand.
CATCGCCTGGATGGCCCAGCAGGTGCTCGGCCCGCGCTTTCCCTTCCGGATCCATGTCTATCGCGATGCGGGCCCGGCGCTGGCCAAGCTCGGCCTAGAAGGGACGGACCTCGCCAAGTGTTCCACCTTCGCCTGACCCGGCCCCTGCGCCCGCCGGAGCCAACCTAGGCACCGCTGCGCAGATCCCCCATTGAAAGCCGCGCGGCCCCGTCCTATATCAGTCTTGTTCCGCAAGGGACTATGGGCATAAACGCGCATGTAATAAACGGATCGGACCCGGGGGCGGTACCCGGCGGCTCCACCAATAAACCCTTGTTGGGGGTTCATGGGGCCGAAATAGGATCGACGAACGCGTAAAGATGTAGCTTTGTCCCGGTGAGATACCACCGTTATCGGTTCATAAAGCATAGTTGCCAACAACAATCGTGCTCCGGTTGCTCTGGCTGCGTAAGCAGTCCGAAAAACCGAAAATTAAGCCCTTGGGCCTAGCAGCTTAAGGCGGGGTTCGCAGGTACCTGGCAACAGAAACCTGCACTTCTCTCCCCCCTCTATCCGCGACATTCGGCCAGCGCATTTCGGCGTGATTGACCGAAGGGTGACCGCCTGTCAGCATGACCGGCATGGCCCCGGTGTCCGTTGTCAGTATCGCCCTGCTCGCAGCGCTTTGCGCGCCGAGGCTCCACGCCTGCGAGACCGCGCTGCTGCTGGCCATGGATGTCTCCAACTCCATCGATCCTTCCGAATACGCCATCCAGACCGAGGGTCTTGCCCTTGCCCTGGCCGACCCAGAGATCGCCGCGATCATGGTCGAGGACCGCGTCGCCCTCGCCGTCCTGCAATGGTCCGGCCCCGGCGACCAGGCGCTCATGCTGGGCTGGACCGAGATTGCCGAGCCCGCCGATCTTGCGGGATTCGCCGCTGCCGCCGGCGCCATGGAGCGCGCTTTTGTCTTGTCGGACACCGCGCCCGGCGCGGCCCTCGGCGCGGCGCTCGACGCCATCGAGCGCGCCCCGCCCTGCAAGCGGCGGGTGATCGACGTGTCGGGCGACGGCACTCCGAATTCCGGCCCCCCGGCGTCGGCGGCGCGGGTGCGGGCCGAGCGCATGGGGGTGACGATCAACGGGCTGGCCATCGAGGGTCCGGGCAGCGGCCTGCCAGTCAGCAACTACTACCGGCAAGTGCTGATCACCCGCGACGGCTTCGTGATGACCGCGCGCAGCCACCGCGCATATGCCGAGACCCTGCGCCGAAAAATCCTGCGCGAGATCGCGCAGATCCTCGGCTGAGCGCGTCATGAAAACGTCACGGGTGCCGGTGCACATGCCTGCTATGGCAACTTTTTCCCAGATATTCATGACCTTCCTGCGGATCGGGCTGCTCAGCTTCGGCGGCCCCGCCGCGCAGATCGCCCTGCTGCACCGCGAAATCGTCGAGGAGCGTCAGTGGCTCAACGAGCGGCAATACCTGCAGGCCCTCTCGTTCTGCATGCTGCTGCCCGGCCCCGAGGCCATGCAGCTTGCCACCTGGATCGGCTGGCGGCTGCGCGGCACCCTCGGCGGGCTGATGGCGGGCGGGCTCTTCGTGCTGCCCGGCGCGGTGCTGATCGCGGTTCTGGCGCTGGCCTATTCCAGCTACGGCACCCGCCCCGAGGTCGCCGGGCTGATGCTCGGCGTCAAGGCCACGGTGATCGCGCTTGTCGCACAGGCGCTGCTCAAGCTCGGGCGCAAGGTGCTGCGGCGTCGCGGCGCGCTGCTGATCTCGCTCGCCGCCTTTGCTGCGCTCTACGTGCTGCACCTGCCCTTTCCGGTGGTGATCGCCTGCGCCGCGCTGACAGGCTGGTTCGGCCAGCCCGCCGGACCGGCCCTAGAGGTGCAGCCCGTTCCCGCCCCGGTGACCGACCGGCTCTGGGTCTGGCCGCTCTGGGTGACGCTCTGGTTCGCGCCGATGATCGCCGCGGCGCTGGCCGGGCAGACGCTCCTCTATGACATCGGCATGCTCTTTTCCAAGCTGGCGGTCTTCTCTTTCGGCGGCGCCTACGCGGTGCTGGCTTGGCTGGCGCAGGAGGCGGTGACCGCCCGCGGCTGGCTCGAGGCCGCGCAGATGGCCGATGCGCTGGGTCTGGCCGAGACCACCCCCGGTCCGCTGATCCTGGTGACGCAGTTCGTCGGCATGATCACCGGCTTCGCCGCGGGGGGCTGGCCCATGGCACTGGCGGCGGGCGGCATGGTGCTTTGGGTCACCTTCATCCCCTGCTTCCTGTGGATCTTCGCCTTTGCCCCGCATCTCGAGCGGCTGCTCGCACGCCCCCGGCTCCAGGCGGCGCTTGAGGCGATCACCGCCGCGGTGCTCGGCGTGGTGGCGAATCTGGCGCTGTGGTTCGCGCTGCACGTGCTCTTTGCCGAGACCCGGATCCCGCACCTCGGCCCGCTCGCCCCGGAGCTGCCCGTGCTGCAAAGCCTGCAACCCGCCGCGCTCGGCCTGACGCTTCTGGCGGCGCTGCTGCTAGGCCCGCTGCGCCGCTCGGTGCCGCTGACCCTTGCCCTCACGGCAACCGCATCCTACGCGCTAACCAATTATTAAAATTACAATTTTCATGAAATAGCGCACCCATGGTATTTTTCCATCATGTCCCCTTTTCCTCGCCGCCAAATCTAATATGGTGAAAAGAAAGCGACGAGGAGCAGCCAATGCCCGGCGGCATCGACTATGGCAATCTCATGCACCGCGCCATGCGCGGGCTCATCAACGACGTGCTCGCAGGGGTCCAGGAGACCGGTCTTCCGGGCGATCACCACTTCTTCATCACCTTCGACACCCAGCACCCCGACGTGGAACTGGCCGACTGGCTCTCGGACCGCTACCCGGGCGAGATGACCGTGGTCATGCAGCATTGGTACGAAGACCTCGAGGTCACCGAGGACGGCTTTACCGTCACGCTGAACTTCGGCGATGCGCCCGAGCGGCTCTATATCCCCTATGACGCGATCAAGACCTTTGTCGATCCGTCGGTGGAATTCGGTCTGCGCTTCGAGACCCACGAGGAAGAGGATGACGACGACGACGAGCCGACCCCGCCCGAGGGTGGCCCGGACGACGGACCGCGCGAAACGGTCAAGCAGGATGCCGAGGTCGTGCGCCTCGATTCTTTCCGCAAGTGAGCCGGCGGGGCCCTCTGCGCCCCTGCCGCTGCCCCTGCCTAGGTCCAAGTCCAGCGCGCCGGTGCCCACGGGTCCCGGCGCGTTGGCATTTCTGCCTCCAGGTCCGGGAGGCCCCAAACCCGCGTTTTCGTGGCGCTAACAGCCGGATTGCCCGCCGCTTGCCCGTTGCCCCCGGACCGGGAGGCGGCTAAACGGCACACAATGGTATGCTTTGCAGGAGGCACAGATGGCCAACACCCGCACCGAGACCGACAGCTTCGGCCCGCTCGAGGTTCCCGCCGACAAGTACTGGGGCGCACAGACCCAGCGGTCGATCATGAACTTTCCCATCGGCTGGGAGAAGCAGCCGGTTCCGATCATCCGCGCGCTCGGCGTGGTGAAAAAGGCCTGCGCCATGGCCAACAAGGAACTGGGGACCATGGAGGCCGAGGTCGCCGACGCGATCATTGCCGCCGCCGGTGAGGTCATCGAGGGCAAGTTCGACGACAACTTCCCGCTGGTGGTCTGGCAGACCGGCTCGGGCACCCAGTCGAACATGAACGCCAACGAGGTGATCAGCAACCGCGCCATCGAGATGCTGGGCGGCGAGATGGGCTCTAAAAAGCCTGTGCACCCGAACGATCACTGCAACATGGGCCAGTCGTCCAACGACACCTTCCCGACCGCAATGCACGTGGGCATCGCCATGCAGGCACGTGACGTGCTTCTGCCCGGCCTGCGCAAGCTGCACGCCGCGCTCGAGGCGAAGTCCGAAGAGTTCAAGGACATCATCAAGATCGGCCGCACCCACACGCAGGATGCCACCCCGCTGACGCTGGGCCAGGAATTCGGCGGCTATGCGCATCAGGTGAAAAAGGGCATCGAGCGGGTCGAGGCCTGCCTCGGCGACATCTACGAGCTGGCGCAGGGCGGCACCGCCGTGGGCACCGGGCTCAACACCCAGAAGGGCTGGGCCGAGATGGTCGCGAAGAACATGGCCGAGATCACCGACCTGCCCTTCGTCACCGCCCCCAACAAGTTCGAGGCGCTCGCCGCGCATGACGCGATGGTGATGTTCTCGGGCGCGCTGAAGACCGTGGCGGCCTCGCTGTTCAAGATCGCCAACGACATGCGCCTGCTGGGCTCCGGCCCGCGCTCGGGTCTGGGCGAGCTGATCCTGCCGGAAAACGAGCCCGGCTCGTCGATCATGCCCGGTAAGGTCAACCCGACCCAGGCAGAAGCGCTGACCATGGTCTGCGCCCATGTCATGGGCAATGACGCCGCCGTCGGCTTCGCCGGCAGCCAGGGTCACTTCGAGCTCAACGTCTACAACCCGATGATGAGCTACAACGTGCTGCAGTCCATGCAGCTGCTCGGCGACAGCGCCTCGGCCTTCACCGACAACATGGTGGTCGGCACGCAGGCCAACACCGCGCGCATCGAAAAGCTGATGAAGGAATCGCTGATGCTGGTGACGGCGCTGGCGCCGACCATTGGCTACGACAATGCCACCAAGGTCGCCAAGACCGCGCATAAGAACGGCACCACGCTGAAGGAAGAGGCGATCGCCCTCGGCTTCGTCGACGAGGAAACCTTCGACCGCATCGTGCGCCCCGAGGACATGATCGGCCCGAAGGGCTGATCCCTCCCTGAACGAGATCGAGAACGGGGCCCGCGTGGCCCCGTTTTTCTGCGCGCCGCGCCAAGCCGCTCCACCCTGCCCGGCTTTTCCGCCTTGGCCATTGCCGCTCTGCGGCGCCACGCTATTCTTCCCAGCCATGACCAACGTGATCAACCTCAACCGCTTCCGCAAGGACCGCGCCCGCGCCGAGAAACGCGCGCAGGCCGACGAGAATTCCGCGCGCCACGGACGCAGCAAGGCCGAGAAGCAGCACGAGGCCGCCGAGGCCGCGAAATCCGCGCGCGCGCTCGAGGGTCACCGGCTGGACGCTCCGGGCGACGAGAAGCCCGAGACATGACGGGCCGCCCGGTCAAGCACTCTCTCACCATCCGTGGTCACCGCACATCTGTGTCGCTGGAGACGCCGTTCTGGGACGAGTTCCGACGCCTTGCCGAGGCCGAGGGCAAGACCCTGAACGCGCTCGCCACCGAGATAGACGCCGGACGTGGTGTCGAGGCGGGCCTTGCCTCGGCGATCCGCGTGCATGTGCTCGAACACCTGCGCGCGCGCCTAGACCAGCTGAGTTGACCCCCGTCGCGGCCCGCACGCCCGCGCTTCTTCCAGACGAGAAATACCCTCGGGGAGTTTGCGCTGCCGAGGGGGCAGAGCCCGCCGGGGCGCCATCACCCGACAGTCCCGAAGGGCACCGGCGCCACGCCCCGACCCCGCGGCGCCGTCACCGGTCTTGCCGCCGCGCGACTTCCGCCCTATGACGCCCGCGTCTGCCCTGCACAAGACGGAAGGTTAGCCGATGATCCCCCGCTACGCCCGCCCCGAGATGACCGCCATCTGGGAACCTGCCACCAAGTTCCGCATCTGGTACGAGATCGAGGCGCATGCCTGCGACGCCATGGCCGAGCTGGGGGTGATCCCCAAGGAAAACGCCGAGGCCGTCTGGAAGGCCAAGGACGTGGAATTCGACGTCGCCCGCATCGACGAGATCGAGGCCGTCACCAAGCATGACGTCATCGCCTTCCTGACCCACCTCGCCGAGCATGTCGGCAGTGAAGAAGCGCGCTTCGTACACCAGGGCATGACCTCCTCGGACGTGCTCGACACCTGCCTCAACGTGCAGCTGGTGCGCGCCGCCGACATCCTGCTGACCGGCATGGACAAGGTGCTGGCCGCGCTCAAGAAGCGTGCCTTCGAGCACAAGATGACCGTCCGCGTCGGCCGCAGCCACGGCATCCATGCCGAACCGACCACCATGGGCCTGACCTTCGCGCGCTTCTACGCCGAGATGGACCGCAACAAGAACCGCCTCGAGAAAGCCCGGTACGAGATCGCCACCGGAGCGATCTCGGGCGCAGTCGGCACCTTCGCCAACATCGACCCGGCGGTTGAAGAGCACGTCTGCGAAAAGCTGGGCCTGCGCCCCGAGCCGATCTCGACCCAGGTGATCCCCCGCGACCGCCACGCCATGTTCTTCGCCACGCTCGGCGTCATCGCCAGCTCGATCGAGAACGTCGCCATCGAGATCCGCCACATGCAGCGCACCGAGGTGCTCGAAGGCGCAGAGTTCTTCTCGATGGGCCAAAAGGGCTCCTCGGCGATGCCGCACAAGAAGAACCCGGTGCTGACCGAGAACCTGACCGGCCTCGCCCGTCTCGTGCGGATGACCGTCATCCCGGCGATGGAGAATGTTGCCCTCTGGCACGAGCGCGACATCTCGCACAGCTCGGTCGAGCGCGGCATTGGCCCGGATGCGACCATCACCCTCGACTTCGCGCTGAACCGCCTCGCGGGCGTGGTCGACAAGATGATCATCTACCCGCAGAACATGCTCGACAACATGAACAAGTTCCCCGGCCTCGTGATGAGCCAGCGCGTGCTGCTGGCGCTGACACAGGCAGGCGTGAGCCGCGAGGATGCCTATTCCATGGTCCAGCGCAACGCGCTGAAGGTCTGGGAAGAGCGCGTCGATTTCCGCGAGCAACTGCTGGCGGACGAGGATGTGGTCAAGGCGCTCGGCGTCGAGCAGATCAACGAGAAATTCGACATGGGCTATCACACCAAGCACGTTGACACGATCTTCCGCCGGGTCTTCGGCGAGAGCTGATCCTGCCAAGGCGTGCGGGGCTTCTGCCCCGGACCGGGATATCTGGACCTGAACGCAAGGGCCGGCGCCACGCTCGCGGAAACGTGAGCAAAGGCGCCGGCCCGTTTCGTTTTGGCCGATGAGGCAAGCCGTGGTAGCCTTCTGCCCAGTCACCACGGAGGACGACGCATGACGATCAAGACCCTGCTGACTGCCGCGGCTCTCGTCGCCGCCCCGCTCGTTGCCTGGGCGGACTGCAGCTATCACAACGAGGCCAAGATGACCTGCGCAGCCGGATCGGAATACGATTCCGCCACCGGCACCTGCAAGGTCGTCTCGGGCTGACCGCAGAGCCCGCACATCCGATCCCACGTCGAAGGGCAGCCCGCCGAGGTTGCCCTTTTCCGTGTGGGAATGAGGGATCATTAACCTCGCTGCGCTAGCTCTGGCAGCAGCAAGAGCCCGGATGTCCCGCCATGTCGCAGCTGCCTTCCCCGTCCGATCTCGCGCCTGCCGGCGGGCGGCGTCCGCTGTCGCGACGCGCCAAGGCGGCGATCATCGTGCAGTTCCTGCTCAACGAGGGGGCGGATGTGCCGCTCTCCGCCCTGCCCGAGGATCTGCAGGCCGAGCTGACGCTGCAGCTCGGGCGCATGCGCTACATCGACCGCGCCACGCTCAACGCCGTGGTCGAGGAGTTCTCCGAGGAACTCGACGGCGTTGGCCTCTCCTTTCCCGGCGACATGGCGGGGGCGCTTTCCGCGCTCGAGGGCAAGATCAGCGCCCGCACCGCCGCACGGCTGCGCAAGGAAGCGGGCGTGCGCCAGAGCGGCGATCCCTGGGAGCGCATCGGTGCCCTGCCAGAGGAGCGCATCGCCGCCATCGCCGGCGCCGAGGCGATCGAGGTGGCCGCGGTCATGCTCTCGAAGATCAACACCGCCAAGGCCGCCGCCGTGCTTGCGCAGATGCCCGGCGACCGCGCCCGGCGCATCACCTATGCCGTATCGATGACCGCGGGCATCTCGCCCGAGGCGGTGGACCGCATTGGCCTGAGCCTCGCCGCCCAGCTCGACGCCGAGCCACCCCGGGCCTTCGCCAAGCGCGCCGACGAGCGGGTGGGCGCGATCCTCAACTACGCCGCCTCGGCCAAGCGTGACGAGGTGCTCGAGGGGCTGGAAGAGACCGACAGGGATTTCGCCGAAGCGGTGCGCCGCGCGATCTTTACTTTCGCCGACATCCCCTCGCGGCTGCGCAAGCAGGACGTGCCGAAGATCACTCGCGACGTGGCCCCCGAAGATCTCACCGTCGCCATCGCCGCCGCCAGCTCCGAGGCCGATCTGCCCGCCGCCGAATACCTGCTTGAAAACATGTCAAAACGCATGGCTTCCGCGCTCCGCGAGGACGCGGCTGGCATGAGCGTCAAGGGCAAGAAGGGAGAGGCCGCGATGAACGCCGTGGTCAGCGCCATCCGCGAGCTGGTCAGCGTCGGAGAGATCGAGCTGAAGTCGGACGAGGACGACGAGGACTAGTCCCGGAACTTGTGCCGCGCGCATCCTCGGCTTAAGTCTGCCGCTCAGACCAGCGGAGCGGGATGTGACCAAGGGCACGACACATAGGCCAGCAAAAGACGATGGCGCGACCCCGGCCAAGGCGACCGTGCAGGACCGCGGCGGCATGGGCGATTTCCTGTCCGACAAGGCGCTGCGGGCGATGATCCGGCTCGCGCTGCTGCTGCCCGCCACGCTCCGCGGCCGGATGATGGCAACATTGGTCTCGCGCGTGCTCGCCCCGCTGACCGGCTACCGGGACCGCGCCATGGCAAACCTCGCCCACGTCTGGCCCGAGATGCCCGAGGACGAGCGCCGCCGCATCGCCCGCGAGGTGGCGCAGAACGCCGGGCGCACGATGATCGAGAATTACGACGTTGCGGGGCTGCTCGAGCGCATGAAGCACACGCCGGTCACCGGCGAGGGCGTTGCAGCCATCGAGGCCGCGCAAGCCGAGGGCAAGCCGATCCTCTTCGTCACCGGCCACTACGGCAACTTCGAGGCGCCGCGCGCCGCGCTGGTCGCCCGCGGCTGGCGCATCGGCGGGCTCTACCGGCCCATGGCCAATCCTTTTTTCAACGAGCATTACGCCGCCAACATGCACGCGCTCAGCGATCCGGTCTTCGAGCAGGGCCGGCGCGGCACCATGGGGCTGCTCAAACACATCCGCGGCGGCGGCATGGGCGTGCTGCTCTTCGACGTCTACGACAGCGCGGGCGTGCCCATCGATTTCCTCGGCCAGCCCGCCCCCACGCTGACCTCTGCCGCCGAAATCGCGGTGAAGACCGGCGCGCTTTTCGTGCCGTTTTTCGGCATCCGCAAACCCGACGGGGTGAACTTCGAAGCGGTCTTCGAGGCACCGATCCCGCATGGAGATCCGGTCGAGATGATGCGCGAGGTCACCCGGAGGCTCGAGGCGCGGATCGAGGCGGACCCCGGTCAATGGTTCTGGATTCACCGCCGCTGGAAGCCGAAGCGCCAGCGCAAGCGAGCGGAAAAACGCGCGCGACAGCAGGACGGCAGGTGAAGCTCCCAGCGGCCTCTTGATCGCCGAACAAGGCAAGCCCTAAGCTTCGGCACTGCCATTGTTCAGAAAATTTCGAGGACCCCTTACATGCCATTCATCAGGTCAGCAGCCGTGCTTGCCGCGATCACGCTCGTCGCCGCCTGCGACGGTACCGCCACCCCCTCTGCCAGCGCGCCGATGCCCGCCGCTCCGGGCGGACCGCCCTTCATCGAAACCATGGCCCCCGAGGTGACCAACGCCGCGGTGTCGTCATGCCAGTCCGCGCTCGAGGCGCAGACCGAGGGCGGTGTCATGGTCGTGGGCAGCGAAACCTCCGAGGCGGCCACCGCGATCTACATGCGGGTCGGCACAAACGGCGCCCCCTGGCGCTGCCTCGTCGCGCCGGACGGCAGCGGACCGGACCTGATGTTCATGGGAAGTGAAGGCGCGGCCTGAGGTCGCGGACGGTGCCTTTGCTGGCGCGGCTCAGTCGCGCCAGCGCGCGGCGGCCAGCACCGGGCCGAAGGGCGGCTCCTGCACCAGCACCACCGCCGGATCGTCGCCCTCCAGCGGCACCGAGGTCTCGTAGGCGCCTTGCCCGTCCCAGCTGCCGATCACCTGCCAGCCATGCGCGATATTGGTGTAGGTCATCTCGAGCCCGGCGTTCTCGCCATCCTCGATGTCCACCGTCTTTTCCGGCGCGTAGCGCACCAGATGCACCACCGTCTCGGGCGGCAAGGGAGCCAGCGGCTCGGCGCGGATCACCAGCGTGTCACCGTCGCGCGCCAGCAGCAGCTTCACCGGAGGCGGGGTCTTGGCGGCGGCGCGGATCGCATCCACCACCTTCATCGGGCGCGAGCCGACGACGTCGTAGCGGCCCGCCACGATCATCTGCGGCGTGTAGAGCGAGCGGCGGCCGGCGGCGCGGGCATATCCCTTCTGGCGCTTGGTAAAGGCCGGATCGGCGAAATCGTCCTTCCAGCCGATGTAATCCCAGTAGTCCACATGCAGCGCGAGCGGGATGACATCGTCGCGCCCGCTCAGCTCCGAGAGCACGGCATCGGCGGGCGGACAGGCGGCGCAGCCCTGCGAAGTGAAGAGCTCGACGAGGACCGGCGTGTCCTGCTGCGCCTGCGCCACGCTGACGGAAAGCAGCATGGCTATGGGCGCCATCCAAGTCGTGAGTCGGATCATCTGGCCAGCTTTCCCCGTAGCTTTTCCCCAATTGGGGTACAAAACCCTCATTGAAATAACCAATCAAGGTTTTGCGAGAGCGGGTGATGGTGGTTTTTCGGCAGATGTATACCATCGAATACAATTTATATCCCTACGGACTTGATCCAACATGGTCTCTGCGCCATCTACCCGGTAGCGACCCAGTTTTTCTCCACCCAAGAAGAGGGAGCCACACATGCCCATCACGGTTGGTCAGGATACATCCAAGACGCGCAAGACGCTCGAGGTGAATGGCAAGACCATCGCCTATTACTCGATCCCCGCGGCAGAGGCTGCCGGGCTCGGCGACTTCGCAAATCTTCCCGCAGCGCTCAAGGTGGTGCTCGAAAACATGCTCCGCTTCGAAGACGGCAAGACCGTCTCGGTGGACGACATCAAGGCCTTTTCCGAATGGGGCAAGCAGGGCGGCAAGAACCCCCGCGAGATCGCCTACCGTCCGGCCCGCGTGCTGATGCAGGATTTCACCGGCGTTCCGGCGGTGGTCGATCTGGCCGCCATGCGCGATGGCATCAAGGCGCTGGGGGGCGATCCGCAGAAGATCAACCCGCTGAACCCGGTGGATCTGGTCATCGACCACTCGGTGATGATCGACGAGTTCGGCAATCCGCGCGCCTTCCAGATGAACGTCGACCGCGAGTATGAGCGCAACATCGAGCGCTACGAGTTTCTCAAGTGGGGGCAATCCGCCTTCAACAACTTCCGCGTGGTGCCGCCGGGCACGGGCATCTGCCACCAGGTGAACCTCGAGTACCTTGCGCAGACCGTCTGGACCGATGAAGACCAGACCGGCACCGAGGTCGCCTACCCCGACACGCTGGTCGGCACCGACAGCCACACCACCATGGTCAACGGCGCCGCCGTTCTGGGCTGGGGCGTTGGCGGCATCGAGGCCGAGGCCGCGATGCTGGGTCAGCCCATTTCCATGCTCATCCCCGAGGTCGTCGGCTTCAAGCTGACCGGCGAGATGATGGAAGGCACCACCGGCACCGACCTCGTGCTTAAGGTCGTCGAGATGCTGCGCGCCAAGGGCGTGGTCAGCAAGTTCGTGGAATTCTACGGCGACGGGCTCGACAACTTGCCGCTGGCGCAGCGCGCCACCATCGCCAACATGGCGCCCGAATACGGCGCCACCTGCGGCTTCTTCCCGATCGACGCCGAGACCCTGCGCTACCTCGAGCAGACCGGCCGCGACAAGGACCGCATCGCGCTGGTCGAAGCCTATGCCAAGGAGAACGGCTTCTGGCGCGGCGCGGACTACGATCCGATCTACACCGACACGCTCGAGCTCGACATGGGCACCATCGTGCCCGCCATCTCCGGGCCGAAACGCCCGCAGGATTACATTGCGCTCGACAGCGCGGCGACCGCCTTCGGCGAGTATGTGAAGGGCGTGCGCGACGGCAAGGATGCCTCGGCCAATGCCGAAGTGCGCTGGGAAGGCGAAGGCGGCGCTCCCGAGCCGCGCGACGTCCCCGGTGACGAGGGCCACCATAAGAAAGGCTGGTACAAGTCCGACGACAATGCCTACCAGCTGCACGACGGCTCGATCGTGATCGCCTCGATCACCTCCTGCACCAACACTTCGAACCCCTACGTGATGATCGGCGCCGGTCTCGTCGCGCGCAAGGCACGAGAACTGGGGCTCAATCGCAAGCCCTGGGTGAAAACCTCGCTGGCCCCGGGCTCGCAGGTCGTCTCGGAATACCTCGAGGCCGCGGGGCTGCAGGAAGATCTCGACGCCGTGGGCTTCAACCTTGTCGGCTACGGCTGCACGACCTGTATCGGCAACTCCGGTCCGCTCGCTGCGCCGATCTCCAAGGCGATCAACGACTACGACCTGATCGCCACCTCGGTGCTCTCGGGCAACCGCAACTTCGAGGGCCGCATTTCGCCCGACGTGCGCGCCAACTACCTCGCCTCGCCGCCGCTGGTCGTGGCCTACGCGCTGGTGGGCGACATGAACGTCAACATCGCGACCGATGTGATCGGCCAGGACAAGGACGGCAACGACGTCTACCTCAAAGACATCTGGCCCTCGAATGCCGAGATCGCCGAACTGGTCGAGAAAACCGTGACCCGCAAGGCGTTCCAGGAGAAATACGCCGACGTCTTCAAGGGCGACGAAAGGTGGCAAGGCGTGGAGGTGAAGGGCGGCGAGACCTATGACTGGCCGCCGACCTCGACCTACGTGCAGAACCCGCCCTACTTCCAGGGCATGTCCAAGGATCCGGGCGTGATCACCAACATCGAGGGCGCGCGCATCCTTGCCGTGCTTGGCGACATGATCACCACCGACCACATCTCGCCCGCCGGTTCGTTCAAGGAAAGCACCCCGGCCGGCCAGTACCTTGTCGAGCACCAGGTGCCCGTGCGCGAGTTCAACTCCTATGGCTCGCGCCGCGGCAACCACGAGGTGATGATGCGCGGCACCTTCGCCAACATCCGCATCAAGAACGAGATGCTCGACGGCGTCGAAGGCGGCTACACCAAGGGCCCCGATGGCCAGCAGACCTCGATCTACGAGGCGGCCATGGCCTATCAGGATCAGGGCACGCCGCTGGTGATCTTCGGCGGCGAGCTCTACGGCGCCGGCTCCTCGCGGGACTGGGCAGCCAAGGGCACGGCCCTTCTGGGCGTCAAGGCAGTGATCGCCGAGAGCTTCGAGCGTATCCATCGCTCCAACCTCGTCGGCATGGGGGTCATCCCCTTCGAGTTCACCGGCGGCGACACCCGCAAGTCGCTGGGCCTGACCGGCGAGGAAACGGTGAGCATCGAGGGGCTCGACACGGTGACCCCGCTGGCCGAGGTGCCCTGCACCATCACCTTCAAGGACGGCTCGACCAAGACCATCCAGCTCAAGTGCCGCATCGATACGGCGATCGAGAAGGAATACGTCGAGCACGGCGGCGTGCTGCACTACGTGCTGCGCGACCTCGCCGCCTCCTGATATCGTCGCGGCGGCCCGCCCCCGGGCCACGCCGCTTGGACAACCTGTCGCAAATTGACCGCCCGGAGCTCCGCGCTCCGGGCGGTTTTTGGTGTTCTGGCGCAACGTCAGGCGCAAATACGTGACATCAAAGCCACACTCTGCCGGATTTTCGCGCAAATACTCAGGATTTGAGCAAAACTCTGCGCTCACGTCGCAATCGCGACACCGGCCTGTCCGCACCCTGCTGTATTCTGGCGGAAAGCTCTCCATCTGAGGGAGCAACAAAGGGACTGGGGCAACGACCCCGACTTTCCCGGACGAGGCAGAAAAATGAAACGAACAACCCTTATCCAGTTGGGGGCGCTGGTGGCCCTTGCCGTCTTTGGTGCCTACCAGGGCGCCCGCGCGCAAAACCCCGCACCCGCGCCCGCGCCGCTTTGTACCGAAGCAGAGGACAGCTGCGCGCTGTAGGTCGAAGTAGCGTCCTCCCCGCCGGGTCGAGGCGGGCCGCCCCGCCGCGTGATGCGCGGCGCTCTAGAGTAGTCTTGCGGAGAGGAAGGCTTGGAGCGGCACGACGGCGACCGCCTCAGCCGCGCGCCTCGGCCCGGGCCTGCGGGATCGGGAAGACGAGATCGTAGAGCCAGTTGAAGACGAAGGCATAGACCAGGTAAAAGCCAGCAAAGCCCATGTCCATGACCAGGGCATGGCCAAGGCTCACCCCCAGTTCCCAGGCGATATAGGGCGCCAGCGCCACCAGCAGGCCAAGCTCGAACAGCACCGCGTGCCCGACGCGCAGAAGAACGCTCTTCCGCGTGTGGCCATAACGGCGGCTCATCCACAGATCAAAGAGCAGGTTGTAGACGTAGTTCCACCCCGTCGCCACGGTGGCGCAGACCAGCGCGACGAGACCGATCTCGTGCATGTCGCGATCAAAGGCCCAGGCTCCAAGCGGGGTGACGAGGGCAAGGCCGAGCAGCTCGAAGCTGAGGGCGTGACGAATACGATCGGACCGGCTGCGCATGACACTCTCCATGGCGTCGGGCCGTCCCGTCTGCTGTCCCGGTATGGGGGAGGTCGTCCTCTCTCGGGCAAGTTACCTAGAGGCCCCGGCGCGGCAAATCAAGCGCGCCGAAGGCAGGGCGGTGTTGCACCGGCAGCAAATCACGCCACCGGTGCCGGGGTCGCAGCGGTCAGCCCGCCTTGCGCAACTCGGGGGCGACCTTCGTGCCCAGCACCTCGATCGCCTTCAGCATCTCGGCGTGTTCGATGACACCGATGGCCATCTGGATGGTCACCCGGTCGAACCCGAGGTCCTCGCGCAGCCCGAGGATCTTGTCGACCAGCTGCGCCGGGCTGCCGACGAACATCGACCCCTCTGCGCTCATGCTCTCGTCGTATTGCGCGCGGCTCTGCGGCGGCCATCCGCGCTCGCGGCCGAGTTGGTCCATCACCTGCTTCTGCGCCGGGAAGAACAGGTCGGCGGCCTTCTTGCTGTCCTCGCCAACGAAGCCATGCACGTTGAGCGAGACACGCGCCTGCTCGGCGTGACCGGTCTGCGCGGCGGCCTTGCGATAGAGGTCGGCCAGCGGCTTGAAGCGGCGCGGCTGACCGCCGATGATCGCCAGGGCCAGCGGCGCCCCCAGCGCGCCGGCGCGCACCATGCTCTGCGGTGTGCCCCCCGCCGCAATCCAGATCGGCAGCTTGTCCTGCGCGGAACGCGGGTAGACCCCGAGCCCCTCGACTTTGGGCGTATGCGCGGTGCCCGGCCAGGCCAGCCGTTCCTGCTCGTTGATGGCGAGCAGCATCTGCAGCTTTTCCTCGAACAGCTCGTTGTAGTCGTCGAGATCATAGCCAAAGAGCGGGAAGCTCTCGATGAAACTGCCCCGTCCGACCATGATCTCGGCCCGCCCGCCGGTCAGGTTGTCGAGCGTCGCATACTGCTGGTAGACGCGGATCGGATCGTCCGAACTGAGCACCGTGACCGCCGAGCTGAGCTTGATGGTCTTCGTGGTGCGCGCCGCGCCGGCCAGCACCGTGGCGGGCGACGAGATGGCGTAATTCGGGCGGTGATGCTCGCCGAGGCCGAAGACATCGAGCCCGACCTGGTCGGCGAGCTCGATCTCTTCCATCAGGTTCTGCAGCCGTTTTGCCGCGTCCACCGTCTCGCCGGTGACCGGGTTCTTGCCCACGTCGCCGAATGTGTAAAGTCCGAGTTCCATTGCACTCTCCTTGTCTTGGAGCGCAATCTAGGGCGCCCGGCGGCGGCGCGACAGCCCCCTGCCGCGCACATGCCATGTGCGGCAAGGAAGATCAGGCGCTCGGCAGGTGCAGCTCGGCCCGCTGGCCCTGCCCGGCGCTCGGCGGCAGCTCGAGCCCTCCGCCGAGCCGCTCCATCGCCGCGCGGGCAATGGCGAGCCCCAGGCCGCTGCCGTCGCCGCCCTGGGTGCCGCGCACGAAGCGCTCGCAGGCGCGGGCGCGCAGGGTCTCGGGGATGCCCGGACCGTCGTCCTCGACCAAGAGCACCGCGCCGCGCCGCGATATCCGAACCTTGCCGCCCTCGGACGACGCCTGCAGGGCGTTCTCCACAAGGTTGCGCAGGGCGGTGTGCAGCAGGAAGCCGCTGGCAGGCAGCGTCTGCTCGCTGCCTTGGGGAATGTCACAGATCAGCGCAACGCCGCGCGTCTCGGCCAGGGGGGCAAGATCGGCGCAGATCTCGGCGCTGAGCTGCCCGAGATCCACTCGCTCCGCCGCCGCGCCCTCGCGCTCGACCGCCGAGAGTTCCAGCAGCTGCCGCACCAGCCGGTCGGTGCGGTCCACCGAGCGCTCGATGCTCCGCAGCGCGCGGCTGCGCGTGGCCTCGTCGGGGGCAATGCGGGCGATCTGCGCCTGCGTCCGCAGGCCCGCCAGAGGCGTCTTCAGCTCGTGCGCGGCAAAGGCGGTGAAGTCGCGCTCGGCCTCGCGCGCCTTGGCGAGCCGGGCGAAGAGATCGTCGAGCGCGCCGCGCATCGGGCGCATCTCGGCGGGCACCGGTCCGGCTGGCAACGGCGAAAGATCGGAAGGGCTGCGCAGACGCAGCGCCTCGGCCAGCCGGTGCATCGGCGCCAGCCCGCGCCCCAGGCTCACCCAGAGCGCCGCCGCCAGCAGCGGCAGGATCAGCGCCATGGGCAGCAGCAGTCCCTCGATCACCCCCGAGACCAGACGATCGCGCACCCCGAGGCTGTCGCCCACCATGACCCGAACCCCGAGCGCGGGGTTCTCGACGGTGTAGACGCGCCAGGTCTCGCCGCCGACGGTGCTCTGCGAATAGCCCGTGCCCTGCGCCCCGGTGAGCTGGACCTGCGGCGCGCCCTCGGACTGGCCGACCAGCGTGCCCTGCAGCGACCAGATCTGGCACGACAGCTGATGGGCGTAATCACCGTGCGGATCGAGCGGAATCGCCACCGGCGCGCCGTCTCCGGCCATGGCAATGCGCCGATCCTCGAGCAGCGACGAGACCATCCGCGCCGCCTCGGCCAGCCGCGCGTCGAGCACGCGGGTCACCTGCGCGCGGGTGGAATGCTCGATCCAGATCACCGCCGAGAACCAGATCGCGCCGGTCGCCAGGGCGAGGATCAGGAAAAGGCGAAGGCGCAGCGACATGCGGCTCATCCCTCGGCGGCGACGCGGTAGCCAAGGCCCCGCACCGTCTCGATGAACCTGCGCCCGAGCTTGGCGCGCAGGTGGTGGACATGGACCTCGACGGTGTTGCTTTCGATCTCCTCCTGCCAGCCGTAGAGCCGCTCTTCCAGTGCCGACTTCGACAGGATCTGCCCAGGGCGTTCCATCAGCGCGTGCAGCACGGCGAACTCGCGGCGCGAGAAGCTGAGCGGCGCGCCGTTGAACTCACCGCGCATCCGCGAGGGGTCGAGCTCGAGCCCGTTCCAGCGCAGAACCGACGCCGCGCGACCCTCGGCGCGGCGCAGGATGGCGCGCAGCCGCGCCGCCAGCTCGTGCAGGTCGAAGGGCTTTCCGAGGTAGTCGTCGGCCCCGGCATCCAGCCCCTCGATCCGGTCGCGCACCTGGTCGCGGGCGGTGAGCAGCAGCACCGGCAACTCCGAGCCGCCCCGGCGGATCTCCGAGAGCAGCTCCAGACCCGAGCCATCGGGCAGCATCAGGTCGAGCACCAGACCGGCGAAGTCCGAGTCCGCTAGCGCCGCGCGCGCGTCGCCCAGCGTGGCCACGGCGTCGGCGGTGAAACCGGACAGGCCGAGGCCGACCGAGAGTCCCTCGGAAAGCACAGGGTCATCCTCGACGATCAAGATGCGCATGAAACCTCCTTGCGCGGGCGGGCTCGCTGGTCAACCTTAAGACTTACTTAAGCACCAATTCCTAGTTGCCTCCGATGTGTCCCAGAGCCTTTCCCCAGCAGCGCGCCGCGCGCGCAGACGCTTTTCCTGTTGCCCGCCCGCCACAGGCTGGCACCGGCCAGCGGACAACCGCCGAATTCACCCTACTTCCGTCCCATCGACGTGACGCCGCGCCCCTCGCTGCGCCACACGCACCCCGGCGCGCAGCCGCCCTGCGCCCCAATTCCAAGAGCAACGGACCCGCCAGATGACAGACACCCTCTCCGGCCGCCTTACACGACGCCTCCCCCTCGCCGCCCTTTCGCTGAGCCTCTTCGGCCTGCTGTCGGCCTGCGCCACCACCTCTGCCCTGCCGCCCAACACGCCCGGCGCGATCACCGACGAGACCCGGATGATGTATGCCGAAGTCCAGGACGGCGACATCACCATCCCGGCGATCGAAGACAAGTACCTGACCGAGGAGAAGAAGCGCCAGGTGGTCGACTACTGGTCCGACGAGAAGCCCGGCACGATCATCGTCGATCCCGGCGCGCGCTGGCTGTACCAGGTCCAGGAGGGCAACACGGCCATGCGCTACTCGGTCGCCGTGGGCGCCGAGGGCCTGGCCTTTTCCGGCAATGCCAATGTGGCGCTGAAACGTCACTGGCCCAACTGGACGCCGACCGCCAACATGATCCGACGTGAGCCCGAGACCTACAAGCCGCTGGCAAACGGGCTTCCGGGCGGGCTCGAGAACCCGCTCGGCGCGCGCGCGCTCTACCTTTACAAGGGCGGCCGCGACACGCTCTACCGGATCCACGGCACCCCCTCGCCCTGGACCGTCGGCCATGCCACCTCCTCGGGCTGTATCCGCATGTTCAACCAGGATTCGCTCCACCTCTACGAGAACACCCCCAAGGGCACCAAGGTCGTGGTCCTGCCCGCGGAGCGCTCCGGCGAAGGGACCGTGCCGCCCTCTGACATGCTGTCGATGAGCGGCGATGTCGTGGACAGCGGCGCCTGATCCGCGACAAGTGCCCACGCGGGATCGCATTCGCGTGAGGCGCGGCAGGCGGCGGTGAAAGCTTAAGCTTCGGTTAAGCAGGGGCCGGTCTCACGCGGCAAGGACGGGGCATACCCCCGCCACAAGACAGGAGACCAAGATGAGCCCCTCGCTGACCCGCCGCGCCGCCCTGCGCGGCTCCTTCGCCGCCGCCTCGCTGCTGGCCACCCCCGCGCTGCTGCACGCGCAGGGCGCCTCGCGCCGCAACGCCTCGAGCTGGGTGCGGCAGGACTGGCGCGACCATTTCGACACGCTGGGCAAGGCCACGCTCGTTGCCGATACCGCCTCGCGCACCCTGCACTACTGGAATTCGGACGGCGGCGATTACCGCGCCTACCCAACCTCGGTGCCCCTGACCGAGGAGCTGACCAAGCGCGGCTACACATCGATCGTGCGCAAGAAGGTCGGCCCGTCCTGGACCCCGACCGCCTCGCAGATGGAACGCTACCCGGATTGGAAGCCGATCGGCCCCGGCCCCGAGAACCCGCTCGGCACGCATGCCATGTACCTCAGCTGGCCCGCCTACATCATCCACGGCACCCATGACACCCGCAAGATCGGCCGCCCCTCGTCGGACGGCTGCATCGGGCTCTACAACGAGAAGATCGCCGAGCTGTTCCAGCTCTGCCCGGTGGGCACACAGGTGCGGGTGATCTGAGGCTCCGCTTCCAGAGGTGCAGTACCCGTCCCCGCCGCCCCTTGCGGCTCCGGCGGGGATCGTCTTGCGCGGAAGGAAACGCCTGACCGGGCGGTCACTGGATCTCGCGGATCACCCGATAGGCCGGGCCGAAGCGACGGTATGCGGCCTCATAGGCGTCCACCAGCTCGGCCACGGGCTCGATCACCTCGGCGGTGGCGGGCGGGGTGATCACCTCTTCGGGCGCGGCGCCGGTGGCGGCGAGCTGGCCGAGCCGGGCGGCGCCGAGTGCGGCGCCGAACTCTCCCGAAGCCGGCAGGTGCAGCGGCATGTTCAGAACCGTCGCGATGAGTCGCAGCCAGTACCGAGAGCGGCTGCCGCCGCCGATCGCCAGCAGGTGGCCGAGCTCCGCCTTGGCACCGCGCAACGCCTCGGCGCTGTCGCGCAATCCGAAGGCGACGCCCTCGAGCACCGCACGGGTCATGTCGTCTCGCCCGGTCTCGGCGCCGAGCCCGGTAAAGGCGCCGCGGATCATGGCATCGTTGTGCGGCGTGCGCTCCCCCGACAGATACGGCAGGAAGCGCACCCGGCCCGGCGGCTGCAGCGCCTCGCCCAGGGGCGCGGTCAACTCGGCGGGCCGCATCCCCGCAATGCGGGCGAGCCAGTTGAGGCTGTCGGTGCAGGAGAGCATCACCCCCATCTGGTACCAGCGCCCCGGCACCGCATGGCAGAAGGTGTGCAGCGCACTGCCGGGCAGCGGGTGGTAGCCGCTGCGCGCCGCGAGCAGCACGCCCGAGGTGCCCAGCGAAACGAACCCCTGCCCCTCGTCGAGCGCGCCGGTGCCGCAGGCCGCGGCCGCATTGTCGCCTGCCCCGCCAGCGACGGTGACCTGCGGGCCGAGCCCCCAGGCCTGCGCCAGCGCCGGGCGCAGGCGGCCGGCCGCCGCGCACCCCTCGACCAGCCGGGGCATCTGCGCGCGTGCCATGTGCCCGGCCTCGAGCAACGTCTCGGACCAGTCGCGCGCGCCGGTGTCGAGCCAGGCACTGCCGGCGCTGTCGGACATGTCGGCCACGTGATCGCCGGTCAGGTAGAGGTTGAGATAGGCCGCCGGCAGCAGCACCTTGGCGACCTGCGAAAAGATCTCGGGCTCATGCGCGCGCACCCATTCGAGCTTGGGCGCGGTGAAGCCGGGAAAGACGATATTGCCCGAGAGCGCGCGGAACGCCGGGATGGCATCGAGCTGCGCGGCCTCGGCAAAGGCGCGGGTGTCGTTCCAGAGGATGCAGGGGCGCAGCACCGCGTCATCTGGCCCCAACAGGACCGCGCCGTGCATGTGCCCCGCGACGCCGATGCCGCGCAGCCCTGCCCAGGCCGGGTGATCGCGCAGCTCGCTCAACGCCCCCTCGAGCGCGGCAATCCAGTCGGAAGGGTCTTGCTCGGACCAGCCGGGATGCGGGTGGCGCGCCTCATAATGGCGCTCGGCGCTGGCGACGGGCACCCCGGCCGCGTCGCAGAGCAGCGCCCGGAGGCCGGAGGTCCCGAGGTCGATGCCGAGATAGGACATGAGATCAGCCGTTCAAATAGGTTTCGATGCTGCGCCGAGCGCCATCGGACCAGAGCAGATGCAGCCACTTCGAGAAACTCTCTTCGAAGCGCGCATCCCCCTGGACCTCGCCGTAGACCGCGCGCTGCGTCAGCCAGACCGCGGGGGTCTCGCGGGCCTGCGCCGCCAGGGCGGTCAGGGACTCCCAGTTGGGATCGTTCGGCGCGATCTCGGTGCCGTCCTCGAAGCTGCCCGCGCAGTAGCGGCACCAGAGCGCGCTTTCCAGCGCCAGCCCCTCGATCGGCGTGCCCTTGCGCAGCCCGTCGGCAATCGAGGGCACGATGAACTTCGGCTGGCGGTTCGACCCGTCGAGGCAAAGCCTGCGGATCGTGTCCTTGACCGCCGGGTTGGCAAAGCGCCCCTCGATCAGTTCAAGGTAGGCTGGCGGCGCGAACTCGGGCACCGGCGCAACATGCGGCAGGATTTCCTCGGTCTCGACCTTCCGCAAGTAGGCGCTGACCAGCGGGTGCGCCATGGCGTCATCGGCGAATTCGCAGCCGAGCAGCGCGCCGGCATAGGCGATGATCGCATGCCCGCCGTTGAGGATGCGGATCTTCATCCGCTCGTAGTCATGCACATCCGCGGTGAAGGTCACCCCCACCTCCTCGAGCCGCGGGCGGCCTTGCGGGAAATGGTCCTCGAGCACCCATTGCCGGAAGGGCTCGCAGGTCACCGGCACCGGATCGTCGAGGTCGAAGTCACGCGCCAGCGCGCGCTCGCCTTCGCCGGTCGCGGGTGTGATGCGGTCGACCATGGAGTTCGGAAAGGCGACATTGGTCTCGATCCACAGCGCGAAGTCGGGGTCCGACAGCCGCGCCGTGCCCGCCACCGCGTCGCGGGTCACCTCGCCATTGCCGGGGATATTGTCGCAGCTCATCACGGTAAAGGGTGGCAGTCCCGCCGTGCGGCGCGCCTTGAGCGCGGCGACGATGGCGCCGAAGACGGTCTTCGGGCGTTCGGGCGCGGCGCCATCGGCAAGGATGTCGGGATGGCTGGGATCGAAGGTGCCGGTGGTGGCATCGACGTAGTAGCCGCCCTCGGTCACCGTCAGCGAGACGATCCGGGTCGCGGGATCAGCCATGCGGTCGATGAGCGGGCCGTTCTCGGGGTCGACCGGGCAGAAGTCCACCATGGCGCCGATGATCCGCGGGCGCGGACCCGAGGGGTCGAGTTCGATCACCGTCGAGAGGTAGTCCTGCGCCGCCAGCGCATCGCGCATCTTGCCATCTGGCGCGCGCACGCCGGCGCCGCAGATCGCCCAGTCATGGTCCAGCCCCTTGGCGAAGAGGTCGTCGAGGTAGACGGCCTGATGCGCGCGGTGGAAATTTCCAAGGCCGACGTGCACGATGCCCGGCGTCAGGGAGGACCGGTCGTAAGCCGGGCGGGAGATGCGGGGATCAAGCGCGTCAAGCGCGCCGGTGTGGAGTTTCATGAGACTCTCCGTCAGCTCATCCATTGGCCGCCGTCGACGTTGTAGGTCTGGGCGACGATGTAGTCGGCCTCGTCCGAGGCAAGAAAGACGGCCATGCCGGTGAGATCCTCGGCACGGCCCATGCGGCCGTAGGGCACGGCCGCGCCGACCTCGCGCTTCTTCTGGCCGAGCGGCTTGTTCTCGTACTTGGCGAAAAAGGCATCGACACCGTCCCAATGCTCGCCATCGACCACGCCGGGGGCGATGGCGTTGACGTTGATGCCGTGCTCGATGAGGTTCAGCGCCGCCGATTGCGTCAGGCTGATCACCGCCGCCTTGGACGCGCAGTAGACCGCTACCAAGGGCTCGCCACGGCGTCCGGCCTGGCTTGCCATGTTGATGATCCGCCCCCCGCCGCCGCGCTCAATCATGTGTTTCGCCACGGCCTGCATGGTGAAAAGCACGCCGGCGACGTTGATGTCGAAGACCCGGGCGTACTCGGCGCGGGTGATCTCGACCAGCGGAGCGGCGCTAAAGAGCGCGGCGTTGTTGACCAGGATGTCGATGCGACCAAGCCGGGCGACGGTCTCGGCGACCGCGCTGTCGATGCTGGCCTGATCGGTGACATCCATGTGCACCGCGACCACCCCCTCGCCGAGCGCTGCCGCCGTGGCCTCGGCCCGCGCAAGGTCGATGTCGGCAATCGCCACCTTCGCCCCCTCGCGCAGGTAAGCCTCGGCGAAGGCCGCGCCGATGCCGCGGGCCGCGCCGGTGATCAAGGCGCATTTGCCCTGCAGGCGCGTTGTCATGCCCGCAGCCCCTGCTTGTCGAAGCGGTGCAGCTTGCTTTCGTCCGGGGTCAGGAAGATGCGGTCGCCATGACGCACGGGCATTTCGCCGTCCACCCGCACGGTCAGCGGCTCGTCGCCCAGCCCGTGGTCATGCACATGCAGGAAGGTGTCGGACCCGATATGCTCGGCCACGCCCACGGTGCCCTGCCAGAGGCCACCCTCGGTCGACGCCGCAAGATGCTCGGGGCGGATGCCGATGGTCGCGACGCCGTGCTTCTCGGCCTCCGCGCCGCGGATCAGGTTCATCTTCGGCGAGCCGATGAAGCCCGCGACGAACTCGTTCTGCGGCCTGTGGTAGAGGTCCAGCGGCGAGCCGACCTGCTCGATGTTGCCGGCGCGCAGCACGACGATCTTGTCGGCCATGGTCATGGCTTCGACCTGGTCGTGGGTCACGTAGATCATCGTTGTCTTGAGCGCGTTGTGCAGCTCCGAGATCTCGAGCCGCATGTTCACCCGCAGCGCCGCGTCGAGGTTCGACAGCGGCTCGTCGAAGAGAAAGGCCGAAGGCTCGCGCACGATGGCCCGCCCGATGGCAACGCGCTGACGCTGACCGCCCGAGAGCTGGCCGGGGCGCCGGTCGAGGTAGTCGGTCAGGTTGAGCGATTTCGCCGCCGCGTCGATACGGCGGTTCTGCTCGTCCTGCGGCATCCCGGCCATCTTCATCGGAAAGGCGATGTTCTTGCGCACCGACATGTGCGGGTAGAGCGCGTAGCTCTGGAACACCATGGCCAGTCCGCGCTTCGCGGGGGGCATGTTGGTGGCGTCCGCGCCGTCGATGCGGATCTGGCCCGAGGTCACGTCTTCGAGCCCGGCGATCAGCCGCAGCAGCGTGGACTTGCCGCAGCCCG
Source organism: Salipiger sp. PrR007 (assembly GCF_010499845.1). Taxonomy (NCBI): domain Bacteria; kingdom Pseudomonadati; phylum Pseudomonadota; class Alphaproteobacteria; order Rhodobacterales; family Roseobacteraceae; genus Salipiger; species Salipiger sp. PrR007. The sequence goes on from NZ_JAAGOZ010000008.1 coordinate 38,407, forward strand.
AGGGGCCGACGAAGACCACGAATTCGCCGTCGTCGATGGTCAGATCCAGAGGCGGGATGACGTTCACGTCACCGAAGCTCTTGGTCACCTTGTCGAGGGTGATGCGTCCCATGTCTGGCTCCTATCTTATTTCACCGCGCCGAAGGTCAGGCCGCGGACAAGTTGCTTCTGGCTGAACCAGCCCATGATGAGGATCGGCGCGATGGCCATGGTCGAGGCCGCCGAGAGCTTGGCGTAGAACAGGCCCTCGGGGGACGAGTAGCTGGCGATGAAGGCGGTGAGCGGCGCCGCCCTGGCCGCTGTCAGGTTCAGCGTCCAGAAGGCCTCGTTCCACGCCAGGATGATGTTGAGCAGCAGGGTCGAGGCGATCCCGGGCACCGCCATCGGCGTCAGAACGTGGATCAGCTCGTTCTTCAGCGAAGCGCCGTCCATCCGCGCGGCCTCGAGGATCTCGCCGGGGATCTCCTTGAAGTAGGTGTAGAGCATCCACACGATGATCGGCAGGTTGATCAGCGTCAGCACGATGACCAGACCAAGGCGTGTGTCGAGCAGCCCGAGGTTGCGGAAGATCAGGTAGATCGGCACCAGCACACCGACGGGGGGCAGCATCTTGGTGCTCAGCATCCACATCAGCACGTCCTTGGTGCGCTTGCCGGGCACGAAGGCCATGGCCCAGGCCGCCGGGATGGCGATGGCGAGGCCGATCAACGTCGAGCCCAGAGAGATCACCACCGAGTTCCAGAAGTGCCGGAAGTAGTTCGACCGCTCCTGCACCGTGGCGTAGCTCTCGAAGGTCCAGGCCGAGCTCAGCACCTCGAAGGGCGTCTTGATCGCGTCACCCTCGGATTTGAACGAGAGGATGAATATCCACAGGATCGGGAAGAAGATCGCGAGCCCCACGAGCCAGGCCAGCACGGTCACCACGGCCTTGCGCCGGTTTGTCACTTTGCGTGCCATGTCATCCCCTCCCACTCAGTTTGTCGATAATTTGCAGGGCCTTGGCGGCACTGCCCGCGCGCGGATTTGCAGGTACCGGCATCGCTCAGGTCTCCAGGTTCTTGCCGATCATCCGCATCAGGAAGATCGCCACGATATTGGCGAGAATGATCGCCACCACGCCCCCGGCCGAGCCGCCGCCCACGTCGAACTGCAGCAGCGACTGCATGTAGATGAGGTAGGTGAGGTTGGTGGAGGCCACGCCCGGCCCACCGTTGGTGGTCACGAGGATTTCGGCGAAGACCGACAGCAGGAAGATGGTCTGGATCAGGATGACCACGGTGATCGCCCGCGCCAGGTGCGGCAGCATGATGTAGAAGAAGCGCGACAGCGGTCCCGCCCCGTCCATCTCGGCGGCCTCGAGCTGTTCCTGGTCGAGCGACTGCAGCGCGGTCAGCAGGATCAGCGTCGCGAAGGGCAGCCATTGCCAGCTGACAATAAAGATGATCGAGCCAAGCGGCGCCTGCGCGAGGAAGTCATAGGGCTGCAGGCCGAAGAATTTCGCCAGATGGGCGAAGAGCCCGTTCACCGGGTTCATGAACATGTTCTTCCACACCAGCGCCGAGACGGTAGGCATGACGAAGAAGGGCGCGATCACCAGGATGCGCACGATGCCCTGCCCCCAGAACGGCTGGTCCATCAGCAGCGCCAGCAGCGTGCCGCCGATCGTGGTGATCAGCAGCACCCCGCCGACCAGCAGCAGCGTGTTCCACAGCGCCGCGGTGAAGGCGGGATCGGTCAGGAAGAACTTGTAGTTGGTCCAACCGGTGAACTCTTCCATCCCCGGCATCAGCAGGTTGTAGCGCAGGAAGGAGAAATAGAGCGTCATCGACAGCGGCACGATCATCCAGCCGAGCAGCAGCAGGACCGCGGGCGAGATCATGAGCCGGGCAGCGGCGCGGGAAGCTTTGGTGGCCATGGCCTGTCTCCCTGGGACTTGGGGCTTGGGTATCGGGTCTTTGGGGTGGGGAATGGGTGCTTCCGGGGCGCCCGCGCTGGGGTGGGCCTGCGCGCGTTGCCCCGGAAGCAGTGGACACCGACCGACCGCCGCCGCCCGGGTGAGCACGGGAGGCGCGGAGCCCCAGGGCGCGGTCTTGCGCCGCGTTTCCGGGGTCGGCCGGGCCGGGTGTGCCATCGGACCTGGAGGAGGCGGGCCCGTCGATCCCCGGAGGGCCCGCCGGTCCGTGGCTGTCCGCGAGGCGCGGCTTACTTGATGTAGCCGGCCTTCATCATCTCACGCTCGGTGAGCATCTGCGCCGACTGCAGCGCCTGTTCGGCCGTCACCTGCCCCGCGAGCGCGGCAGAGAACTGCTGGCCGACCGCGGTGCCGAGCCCCTGGAATTCGGGGATGGCGACGAACTGGACACCCACGTAGGGCACTTCGTCGACGGTCGGGTTCTGCGGATCGGCCGCGTTGATCGACTCCAGCGTCATCTCGGCGAAAGGCGCGGCTTCGAGATACTCGGGGTTCTCGTAGAGCGAGGTGCGGGTGCCCGGCGGCACGTTCGCCCAGCCCTCTTTCTCGGCCACGAGCGCGAGGTACTCTTTCGAGGTCGCCCATTCGACGAAGGCCTTGGCCGCGTCTTCCTTCTGGGTGCCGGCGGGGATGCCGAGGTTCCAGGCCCAGAGCCAGTTGCCGCGCTTGCCGAGACCGTTGTCGGGCGCCAGAGCGAAACCGACCTGGTCGGCCACCGAGGAATCCTCGGCATTGGTCACGAAGGAGGCCGCCACGGTGGCGTCGATCCACATGCCGCATTTGCCCGACTGGAACAGCGCGAGGTTTTCGTTGAAGCCGTTAGACGAGGCACCCGGCGGGCCGTAGTTGTTCATCAGGTCGAGATAGTCGGTCAGCGTCGCCTTCCACTCGGGGCTGTCGAACTGCGGCTTCCAGTCCATGTCGAACCAGCGCGCGCCATAGGAGTTGGACATGGCGGTCAGGAAGGCCATGTTCTCGCCCCAGCCGGCCTTGCCGCGCAGGCAGATGCCATAGACTTCGCCTTCCTTGTCGGTCATCGCCGCCGCGGCTTCCTTGATGAAGTCCCAGGTCGGCGCCTCGGGCATCTCGAGCCCGGCAGCCTCCATCAGGTCCTTGCGGTACATGACCATCGAGCTTTCGCCGTAGAAGGGCGCGGCATAGAGATTGCCGTCAACCGTCAGACCGCCGCGGATGGCGGGCAGGATGTCATCGGCATCGTAGCTTTCGGGCAGGTCATCGAGGCTGACCAGCCAGCCGCGCTCGCCCCAGATCGGAACCTCGTAGGTGCCGATGGTCATCACGTCGAACTGACCGCCCTTGGTGGCCACGTCCTGGGTCACGCGCTGGCGCAGCACGTTCTCTTCCAGCGTCACCCATTGGACTTTGATGTCGGGGTGCGCCTCGTAGAAGGCGTCCATCAGACCCTGCATGCGGATCATATCGCCGTTGTTCACCGTCGCGACGGTGATCGTGGTCTCTGCAAGCGCCGCAGTGCCGAGGGCACCCAAAGCGCACGCGCCCATGAGAGCGCGGATGGTAACTGACATGAGAAATCCTCCCTGAATTCCGACACTGGGCTTGCGCTCGCTCTCCCTTTGGTGAGCAACTGCCCGCGTGATGGACAAATGCTCACTCAAAGCCATGAGTCGAGTCAAGCCCATTTTGGACGCAGAGCCTTTAAGAAGTGCTGAGGATTTCCGCGGCGGTGAGTTCGTCGGTGATCAGGCCCTGGATCAAATGCCCCTTAAGAGCGGCCCGCAAGGCCTTGATCTTGCTGACACCTCCGGCAACGCAGATCACCGGATTCTGGTTCTGCGGCACGCGCACGCCAACCATGAATTCATTGACAGGATGATCGAGGTAACGCCCTTCGGCGTCAAAGACATGCCCCCCAAGTTCCCCGGCGGCCCCTGCCGCGAGCAGGCTAGAGAGCTCTTCGGCGGTGATAAACCCGTCGACGAGGAGCGGTGCATCATCCGCCATCTGGCCGATTCCGACGATCGTCACATCCGCCTCCTTGGCCAGCGCGCGCGAGCTCACCACATGCGGCAAGCTGCGGTAGGTCGCGAATTCCTCGGCGTCGCGGGCCATCACCGGCACCGACATCGGGTAGTGCGGCGCGCCGGTCTTGTCGGCGATGCGCATGATGACCTCGTAGAAGGAGGCCGAGCCGTCGGGCGCCACGTTGCCGATCAGCGAGACCATGCGGTGGTGCCCGGCCGAAATGGTCTGCATCTGGTCGATCATCGCCCGCAGCGTCCGCCCGGTGCCGAGCGCGATGAGCTGCGGCGTCTCCTGCGCGAAGATCCGTTCCATCTCGGCGGCGGCAAAGGGCGCGATGGCGCGCAGCGCGTCCTGCCCCGAATCCGCCCGCGGTGCGACGCGCGCGCGCGACAGCCCGAAGCGCTGGCGCAGCCCGCGTTCGAGCTCGAGACAGTCGGCGATCGGATGGTCGATGCGGACCTTCACCAGACCCTCGGCCACGGCCCGGGCCACCAGGCGCTGCGCGCGCTGGCGCGAGATGCCAAGCTCATCGGCGATCTGGTCTTGCCGCAGCCCCCCCACGTAGTAGAGCCAGGCCGCGCGCGCCGCCAGATCGTCGGGAGAGGCGTCATCGCTGTCGAGGGTGCGCAGGGCCATGGTCACGTGCCTGTGAGAAAGAGATCAGGGGCAAGATGCGGGAGTTCCGCGAAACTTGCAAATTGACGGTGCGGCAGCGTCTGGGGGTCCTGCGGCACCGCCCCGTTCGCAAGGTGGCTGCCGCCGGTGAACTGCCAGACCGCCATGCCCGCCGCCAGCCCCGCGCCGATGCCGGCCAAGGAATCCTCGATCAGCAGGCAGCGCTCCGGGGGCACGCCTGCCTTTTCGGCGGCGCGCAGCGGCAGGTCGGGCGCGGGCTTGCCGCGTTTGACCTCAGAGGCCGTGGTGATCCGCCCCTCGAAGGCCGCCGTCAGCCCGGTCATCGCAAGGCTCGCGGCAACCCGCGCCGGGCTCGAACTGGTGGCAAGGCAATAGGGCACCGCGAGCGCCCCGAGGACCTCGCGCAGGTGCGGCATGACTTTCAGCCCCTCGGCCTCGAAGGCGGCGATGAGCCGGGCGCGGTAGTCGGCCTCGAAGCCAGCGGGCAGCGTGATGCCGAATTCCTCGCGGATCTGCGCGATCACCGTGGGGTAGCTGCGGCCAAGGAAATGCCGCGCGACATAGGGGATGTCTACCGTGACGCCCTGCTGCGCCAGTTCGGTCACCAGCATGCGCAGCGAGATGATCTCGCTGTCCACGACGACACCGTCGAAATCAAACAGCACCAGCTCTATCGGCTGCGACATGCCTAGGCCCCCAAAAAGTCTTGCGCATTTCGCCCAAAGGCGCACCCGGCTGCAACCTCGGAGTCGCGCATTTCCGAAAAGACGAGAGGGCGCGCGATGGCAAAGAGGGCCGGAAAAAAGGCCGGGGAAGATCCCCGGCCCTTTGCTTTCTCGTCGAATACCCGATCCCGGCCTCAGCCGATCGTCACGCCCTTGCGCCCCGCGAGATCGAGGAAATACTGCCAGGCCACCCGGCCCGAGCGGGCGCCGCGCGTCGCCTGCCATTCGATCGCCTCGGCGCGCAGCGTCTCGTCGTCGATCTCGACGCCGTGCTCGGTGCAGTAGCCACGGATCATCGCCAGGTACTCGTCCTGCGTGCAGGGATGGAAGCCCAGCCAGAGCCCGAAACGGTCCGACAGCGAGACCTTCTCCTCGACCGCCTCGGAGGGGTTGATCGAGGTGCTGCGCTCGTTCTCGATCATGTCGCGCGGCATCAGGTGCCTGCGGTTCGAGGTGGCGTAGAAGAGCACGTTCTCGGGCCGCCCCTCGATGCCGCCGTCCAGCACCGCCTTGAGGCTCTTGTAATGCTGGTCGTCATGGCTGAAAGACAGGTCATCGCAGAAGAGCACGAAGCGGTACGGCGCGCCGCGCAGAAGGTTCAGCAACCGGCCCACCGAGGGCAGGTCCTCGCGCTGCAGCTCGACCAGTTTCAGCGGCTGCCCCTTCGCACGAACCTCGGCGTGCACTGCCTTGACAATGCTCGATTTTCCCATCCCGCGCGCGCCCCACAGAAGGGCGTTGTTGGCGGGCAGCCCGCGGGCGAACTGCAGCGTGTTGGACAGCAGCGTGTCGCGCGAGCGGTCGATGCCGACAAGCAGTTTGAGGTCGATCCGGTTCACCTGCGGAACCGGCTCGAGCCGGTCCGGCTCGGTGTGCCAGACAAAGGCATCCGCCGCACCGAACTCCGGTGCGGCAAGAGGCGCCGGAGCCATTCGCTCCAGCGCCTCCGCGATGCGTTTCAACGCGTTCTTCTTCACGTGGTGCGGTCCTCCTCGACCTCTTCCTCGTCATCTTCGAACCACAGGCCCTGGGCACGCAGCTCCTTCTCGCGCTTCTTCTCGACCAGTCGGACGAGGAAGATCGAGATCTCGTAAAGCCCGTAGACCACCACGAAGAGGATCACCTGCGTGGTCACATCCGGCGGGGTGACCAGCGCGGCCAGCACGAGGATCGCGACCACGGCGTATTTGCGCACCGAGCCCAGGCCCGCGGCCGAAACCAGCCCGGCCTTGCCCATCAGCGTCAGCAGCACCGGCAACTGGAAGCACAGGCCAAAGGCGACGATGAACTTCAGCGTGATGTCGAGGCTTTCATTCACCTTGCCGAAGAAGGTGATCTTCATGCCCTCGGCGGTCTCGGGCACGACGGCGGTGTCCGCAGGCAGATCGGCGGGCATGCCGTCGGTCGCGCGCTGCAGCAGGTCGGCGAAGATCGAGCTCACGTCGGCAAAACCGAGGAAGAACTGCATCGCCAGCGGCGTCACGATGAAATGGGCAAAGCTCGCGCCAAGCAGGAACATGATCGGCGAGGCGATCATGAACGGCAGGAAGGCGTTCTTCTCGGATTTGTAGAGCCCCGGCGCGACGAAGCGCCAGAGCTGGAACGAGATCACCGGGAAGGCCAGGCCGAAGCCGAAGACCATCGAGATGCGGAACAGCGTGAACAGGTATTCCTGCGGCGAGGTGTACTGCATGGTGGGCGACGGATCGCCAAGCGCGCGCAGCGTCTCCTCGATCGGGCCCAGCAGAAATTGCAGCAGCGGCTCGGCCACGGTGAAGGCCAGCACGATGCCCACGATGAACGCCAGAACAGCCCGGATGAGCCGCGTGCGCAGCTCAGCCAGGTGCTCGATCAGCGGCGCCGAGCTGTCGTCGATTTCGTCATGGTCCAGCTGGCTCATGCGTCACCGTCTTTCTTAAGGTGCGATTCCAGCTCCTCGGCCTTCTTCGCGGACTCTTCTGCGCGCTTCATCGCCGCTTCCGCCTCGCGCTTCTGGCGCTCGGCGGCGGCGCGGGCGGCGCCAGCCTCGATCTTCTGCTTGTTCGCGGCCCGCTCGGTCTCGAGCGCGCCGGGATCCTCTTTCAGCCCCTCGGTCTTCTTCGGGGGCGTGGGGTCGGTCATCGACTTGGCGGCATCGCGCACCCCGTCCATGGCCGAGCTCATTGGGTTGGTCGCCGTCTTGAGGGTCTTGGCCACGTCGCGCACGCCCGCCTCGTCCGCCGCGTCGTTCATCGCGCGGCTGAACTCGCGCGCCATGCCGCGCGCCTTGCCCATGAAGCGACCTACATTGCGGAACAGCACCGGCAGATCCTTGGGGCCCACGACAATGAGCGCCACGATCCCGATGACCATGAGTTCCGACCAGCCAAGATCGAACATGGGATCAGACCTTGTCCTTCTCGCTCTCCGGGGTCACGTCCTTAGCCCCGTCGGCTTTTTCGTCCTCGAGTTCCTTCGAGCCCTCGCTCACGCCCTTCTTGAAGGCGGTGATGCCCTTGCCGACCTCGCCCATGAGGTTCGAAATCTTGCCGCGGCCGAAAAGAACCAGCACCACGACGGCGATGAGCAGAAGGCCCGGAAGGCCGATGTTGTTGAGCATGTCCTTAGTCTCCCTTAGGCCGCTCCAACCCTGTGCGGGCGTCCCCGAAGCGGCGCGTCGAAATCTGTTCCCGGGTTGTAGGATCCTTCCCGGCGGCGCGGAAGGCGCAAAGCCCGGCTGCCTCCCCCGTCGGAGGGGGTTTTCTTTCCGCTTTATGACAGTATTCTGTCAGGTGACAATAATATGTCAGTTGGGGCGCTGCCGCGCTCCGCCGCTTGCGCGAATCGACCCGCCCTGGATGCCCTGCCCCCGGAACGCCACAGATGAAGAAGTCCGACCGCCTCTACACGCTGATGACCCGCCTCAAGGATGGAGCGCTGCACACTGCCGAGGCGCTGGCCGAGGAACTGGGCGTCTCGGTGCGCACCATTTACCGCGACATGGACACGCTGGCGGCCTCTGGCGTGCCGATCGAGGGCGAGCGCGGGCGCGGCTACACCGCCCGCGCCGCCTTCACCCTGCCGCCGCTGAACCTGAGCGAGCTGGAACTGGAGGCGCTGCACCTTGGCCTCGCCGCCGTCGGACAGGGCGGCATGGCCGACCTCGCCGAAGCCGCCGAGGCGCTCTCGGCCCGGATCGACGCTCTGCTGCCCGAGGATGGCACCACGGGCGGCGCCTTCGGTTTTGCCACCTACCCCTTTCGCGAGGCCGCCGAGGGATTCCGCTTCATGCCCGACTTCCGCGCCGCCATCCGCGCCCGGCAGAAGCTGCGGGTCACGCTCAAGGATCGCGCCGGCCCGCAGGACCTGCGCCCATTGCACATGGATTACTGGGGCCGCATCTGGACCTGCATCACCTGGAACGAGACCGCGCGCGGCTTTGAAACGCTCCGCATCGACCAGGTGACCGGCGTGACACCCCTGCCCGGGCTTTTCGTCGATGAGCCGGGCAAGAGCCTTGCCGACTTCCGCGCCGGACGCGGCTGAGCGCGCTCAGCGCAGGGTCTTGGCGTAGGCCTCGAGCTGGGTCGCCACGGCGCCCCAGCCGTCGTGGAAGCCCATCTGCTCATGCGTCTGGCGCGACTCCGCGCTGCGATGGCGGGCGGTCGCGGTGTAGAGCGTGCCGCCCTTGCCGTTGTCCTCGAAGTCGATGATGGCGGTCATGAAAGGATCGGGCGCCGGCTTCCAGCCCTCGGAATAGCTGTCGGTGAAGACCAGGCGGCGGTTCGGCACCACCTCGAGCCAGACCCCGGTGTTCTGCATCTCATTCCCCTCGACCTCGAAGGTCGTGTTGAAGCGCCCGCCGACCTTTAGGTCGATATCGCAGAAGGTGACCTTATGTGGTTTCGGCACGAAGAAGTGCTTGATGTGCTCGGGGGTGGTCCAGCACGCGAAGAGCACCTCGGGGCGCGCGTCAATGTCGCGGCTGAAGGTCAGGTCTGTCTCGGGGTCGAGGGTCATCGGGGTCGCTCCTTTCTGCCCGGTTCTCCGGGCGTGGCGTCGAAGGGCGGTTGGCACCGCCCACCCCGAGTAGAGCGCAGGCCGCGCCGCTTTGACAATCACCCGTTCGCGCGCCTGCAGCTTTGCAGGGCTGCCCATAGAAAAACCAACCCCCGAAGCCATGGGCTCCGGGGGGCACTGGTAAAGCTCTTGACGCGTCTACTCGTTACCAAAGACACCCTGTCCCCGCGGGGACAGGGTCAAACGGCCTTACTCGGCCTTCATCGCCTCGATCGAGATCTCCACCTCGACCTCGTCGCTGACGTAGGGCGCGAACATGCCGAGGTTGTAGTCCGAGCGGATCAGCGTGGTGGTGGCGTGGAAGCCGAGCCAGGGCTTGCCTTCCATCGGGTGTTCGCCCGCCTGGGTCAGGACCGCGTCGAGCACGACCTCCTTGGTCACGCCGTTGAGGGTCAGATCGCCGGTGATCAGGCCGGTGTCATCGCCGGTCACTTCGATGGACTTCGAGGTGAAGGAGACGGTCTTGTCGTCCGAGGCGCCGAAGAAATCGTCGCTCATGAAGTGCTCGTAGCGGCCTTCCCAGCCGGTAAGCATGGTGGTCACGTCCCATGAGGTGGTGACGCTGGACGCGGCCGGGTCTTCGGCGTCGTACTGGATCTCACCCTCGAAGCCGCCGAACATGCCATAGCCGGTCGAGAAGCCGAGGTGGTTGTAGGAGAAGACAATCTGCGTGTGGCTTGCGTCGAAGACATAGGTCTCGGGGGCGGCAAAGGCTGCGATCGGGGCGAGCGCGACGGCGCCGGCGAGAAGTAGGGATTTCATATCGGATATCTCCGGGAGGATTGCGTTGCGATGCCCGACCATGTCGTCATTCGCCGCGCCGCGGCAATCCGGCCTGCGTCCACAGGGTCTGTGGAAAATCGAACAGTTGTCGGCGCGCCCCCGCGCACAGGTCGGACCGGGGCTCGAGCCGGCACCCTCTCCGGCCACACGAGAACAGCCCCGCGAGAGCCAAGCCGCGAAACCCCAAGAAGGCCCGGGATACCCCGAGCCCTTCCCGTCCGCCGATCCTCGCTTTTGATCTATCCGCCTATCGGTCCAGATACCGGCCCGACGAAATCCGCGTCCTAGCGCCGGTCGGCACAGAGCAGAACGGCACTCACCCCGGTGAGCAGCAACGTCAGCGAGAGCAGCAGCCGCCCAAGGGAGAGCCCCTGCTCCGCCTCGGGCACCAGCCACAGCGCGAAGGCCGAAAGCGCCAGGGCAAATCCCACGAACTGGCCGCCGAGGCGAAGCAGATGGGCCGTGGCCTCCCGTTCGGGGTTATGAAAACTGCCAAGGGACATCCTGCCCGCCTCCTTCACTCGTCACGCCGTACGCCCCCAGAACTGACGCCCAATCGCGACAGCATTGGGGCAATTCCGCGAAGCTATGCCGGCGTTTTTCAGCACTGCCGCAAGGTTATCCGGCCGAACTCTTGAGAAACCATTAATCAACCTGTCCGCCCCCGATGGAGGCTTGTATCCCCGGGCTGAGCGTGTATAGAGCACCATCCCTCTGCAAGATGATGTGAACCGCGCAGACTCTCGTGGGCAGGAGCGGAGTGGATTGCCTGCCCTATGAAATGCGCCCGGATAGAAATGGAGCACACATGCCGCTTTATGAGCATGTTTTCATTGCGCGTCAGGACCTTTCCAACGCGCAGGCTGAAGGTCTCGTCGAACATTTCGGCACCGTCCTCTCGGACAACGGCGGCAAGGTCGTCGAATCCGAGTACTGGGGCGTGAAGACCATGGCCTACAAGATCAACAAGAACCGCAAAGGCCACTACGCCTTCCTCAAGACCGATGCCCCCGCATCGGCCGTGCAGGAAATGGAGCGTCTGATGCGCCTGCATGACGACGTCATGCGCGTTCTGACCATCAAGGTCGATGAGCATGCCGAGGGCCCCTCGGTGCAGATGCAGAAGCGCGACGAGCGCGAGGGCCGCGGCGACCGCCGTCCCCGTAACTGATCTGAACGAGAGGAGCTAAAACCATGGCTGCAAAACCGTTTTTCCGCCGCCGCAAGGTCTGCCCCTTCTCGGGCGACAATGCACCCAAGATCGACTACAAGGACACCCGTCTGCTGCAGCGCTACATCTCTGAGCGCGGCAAGATCGTCCCGTCCCGCATCACCGCAGTGTCGGCAAAGAAGCAGCGTGAACTGGCCCGTGCCATCAAGCGCGCCCGCTTCCTCGCCCTGCTGCCCTACGTCGTGAAATAAGGAGAGAGACCCATGCAAGTCATTCTTCTGGAGCGCGTGGCCAAGCTCGGCCAGATGGGCGATGTCGTCGACGTCAAACCCGGCTATGCACGCAACTACCTGCTGCTGCAGGGCAAGGCGCTGACCGCCTCGAAAGAGAACATCGCCTCCTTCGAAGCGCAGAAAGCCCAGCTCGAGGCGCGCAACCTCGAGACCAAGCAAGAAGCCGAAGCGCTTGGCGCGAAGCTCGACGGCCAGCAGTTCGTCGTGATTCGCCAGGCGTCGGACGGCGGCAACCTCTACGGCTCGGTCACCACCCGTGACGCCGCAGACGTCGCCACCGCCGAAGGCTTCTCGCTGGACCGCAAGCAGGTGGTCATCCGCCAGCCGATCAAGGAACTCGGCGTGCACGAAGTCGAGGTGCACCTGCACCCCGAGGTGATGGTCACCATAAACCTCAACGTCGCACGTTCGCCCGAAGAGGCAGAGCTCCAGGCATCGGGCAAGTCGATCCAGGAACTGGCCGCCGAGGAAGAGGCCCAGGCCGAATTCGAGATCTCGGAACTCTTCGACGAACTCGGCAGCGCCGCGTCGGACGAGGACGAAGCCGCTCCGGCGTCGGACGACGAAGAGGCCTGATCCGCTTTCGGATCGCCGCTTGAAACATGGAAAGCCGCGCCGGTCCCCCCGGCGCGGCTTTTTCTTTGCCCGGAATTGGCGCGCTCAGCCCATGCTGGTCTTGTCGTGACGCATTCCGGCGCGGCGCATGTCGTCGCGCCAGCTCCAGAGCGCCGCAGCGCCCCAGACCAGACAGTAGAGCAGCCTCGCAGCCAGTACGAAGCCACCGTGGATGGGCCCCACCGAGGCACGCGCCACGAAGTCCCCGGCCGAGGTCAGCGGCTCGGGATGGACCAGCAGCTTGCCGATGTAGGCGATGCTCTGGATCAGCAGAATCCACACGTAGTTGCGCCTTATCCGTCGGCCGATCGCAACGCTGACCGAGACATGGTAGCGCGGCTTCCAGTAGTCCTGCGCCAGCACCTCCTGCCATCCCTCCTCCATGTGCAGATCGCCATCGTGCAGCATGGGCGCGAAGAAGTGGGTCTCCATCCAGCGGCAGCGGGCGCGCCAGACGTTGAAGTAGCGGTAGCGCCGCGCCTCGAGCATCAGGAAAAAGAGGATCAGGATGCCGACGAGGATCAGTGGCAGCGGCGAGGCGGCGGGCGAGCTGTAGGAGATCGAGAGCGCGATGCCGAGCGTGACCACCGCCCAGTTCGTCGTTGTGTCAAGCCGGGTGCGCCAGATCGTCGAGCGGTAAACCTCGCCGCGATAGAGATGCGCCAGCGCGCCGATCTCCGCCGCATCCAGCACCTTGCGGCGCGCATCACCAGCGTGCGTTGACTTCATCGGGCGCCCTCCCTGACCGCAGGATCACATGCAAGCGCGCGATCCGGCAAGGAAATTCCCCGCCGCAGATGCAGCCTGTTCGCCCGGCGGCATGCCGCGCATGCAAAAGGGCCGCCCCGGAGGGCGGCCCTTCGTTCCGGCGCTGAGGCGCGGAATTACTCTTCGTCGAGCGCTTCGACGGCCTTCATGAGGTCGTCCTTGGAGACCTCTTTCTCGGTCACGGTCGCGCCTTCGGCAATGTGGTCGATGACCTTGTCTTCGAAGATCGGCGCGCGCAGCTGCTGCTGCATCTGGGCGTTCTGGCGCACGAAGTCGAAGAAGGCACGTTCTTGGCCCGGGTACTGACGCGCCTGCATCATGATCGCCTGGGTCATTTCCTGATCGGTCACCTCGATCTCGGCTTTCTGGCCGATCTCGGCGAGCAGCAGGCCAAGGCGCACACGGCGCTCGGCGAGCTTGTTGTGCTCGTCGGTGGGTTCGATCTCGCCGTGGTCGTGGCCGTGATCGTCCGGGTGCTCTTCGTGGTAGAGCTGGTGCGCGATCTGCTTGGCTTCGGCTTCAACGAGGCTCGGCGGCAGGTCGAAGGAGACCTGCTCGTCCAGGGCGTCGAGCATGGCGCGCTTCAGCACCTGGCGCGAGGCACCGGCGTATTCGGCTTCGAGACGCTCGCGGATCTGGCCCTTCAGCGCTTCGAGGTCCTCGGCACCGAACTTCTTGGCCAGCTCGTCATCGATCTCGGCGGCAACCGGCTCTTTCACGGCCTTAACGGTCACGTCGAAGACGGCAGCCTTGCCGGCGAGGTGCTCTGCACCGTACTCCTCGGGGAAGGAAACCTCGACGGCCTTCTCTTCCTCGGCTTTCAGGCCGACCAGCTGCTCTTCGAAGCCGGGGATGAAGGAGTTCGAGCCCAGCACCAGCGGGTAGTCCTCGGCGGAACCGCCTTCGAAGGCCTCACCGTCGACCTTGCCGACGAAGTCGATGACCACCTGGTCGCCGTCTTTCGCCTTGGAGCCCTTGCGGCGGTCCTTGAAGTCCTGCGCGTTCTCGGCGAGCTGCGCCAGCGCCTCGTCGACGGCGGCGTCATCTGCCTTCACCACGAGCCTCTCGAGCGACAGTTTCGACGCGTCGATTTCCGGAACTTCCGGCAGCTTCTCGTAGCTCATCTCGACGGTGACGTCGTCGCCTTCTTTCCAGTCGTCGTTGGTCATCTTGACCTGCGGCTGGAGCGCCGGACGGTCGCCGGTCTTCTCGAAGTGCTCGTTCATCGCACCGTCGATGGCTTCCTGCATGCTTTCGCCCAGCACGCGCTGACCGAACTGCTTCTTCAGCAGCGGCATGGGGACCTTGCCCTTGCGGAAGCCCTTCATCTCGATTTCCGGCTGCGCCTCGACGAGCTTTTCGTTCACCTTCGCATCGAGCTCTTCCGCGGTGAGGATGAGTTCGTAGGCGCGCTTCAGACCTTCGTTCAGCGTCTCGTTGACCTGCATGCCAATTCCCTTGTGGTCGTGATACGGGGGCACGGACTCCGGCCCACCGCGAAATTCGAATTTGCGGTCTTCTATGCGTCCCGGAGGGTCCATGCAAGGCGGAAACGCTCTGTATGACAGGCCAAGGCGCCGCGAAGCGGGTAAACCTTCGATTTCGCGAAAAAGCCGCGGGCCGGCGGCGCGGCGCCCTGCCCCGATGCCGCGCCGCGGCAACGCAAAGGGCCCCGCCATCGCTGACGGGGCCCCCTGTCTCAGGCGATCAAACGGGTCAGCTGATCTTGTTCAGCAGCTCGCCGATCGACTGTTTCGCGTCACCGTAGTACATCCGCGTGTTGTCCTTGTAGAACAGCGGGTTCTCGATGCCCGAGTAGCCGGTGCCCTGACCGCGCTTCGACACGAAGACCTGCTTGGCCTTCCACACTTCCAGCACCGGCATGCCGGCGATGGGCGAGTTCGGGTCTTCCTGCGCCGCGGGGTTCACGATGTCGTTCGAGCCGATGACGATGACAACGTCGGTCTCGGGGAAGTCCTCGTTGATCTCGTCCATTTCGAGAACGATGTCATAAGGCACCTTCGCCTCGGCCAGCAGAACGTTCATGTGGCCCGGCAGGCGGCCTGCAACGGGGTGGATGGCGAAACGCACCTCCTTGCCCTTGGCACGCAGCTTGCGGGTGAGTTCCGCGACGTTCTGCTGCGCCTGCGCCACGGCCATGCCGTAGCCCGGCACGATGATGACGCTGTCGGCTTCCTCGAGCGCCGAGGCCACGCCGTCGACGTCGATCGACACCTGCTCGCCCTCGACCTCCATCGCGGGCCCCGAGGTGCCGCCGAAGCCGCCCAGGATCACCGACACGAAGGAGCGGTTCATCGCCTTGCACATGATGTACGACAGGATCGCACCCGAGGAGCCCACCAGCGCGCCGACGACGATCAGCAGATCGTTCGACAGCGAGAAGCCGATGGCCGCCGCGGCCCAGCCCGAGTAGCTGTTCAGCATCGAGACCACCACCGGCATGTCGGCGCCGCCGATGCCCATGATCAGGTGGTAGCCGATGAAGAGCGCGCAGAGCGTCATGATCAGCACGGGGAAGAGCCCGCCGGTGTTCATGTACCAGATCAGGCAGATCACCGAGAGCGCCGCGGCGCCCGCGTTGAGCAGATGCCCGCCCGGCAGCTTCTCGGCCTTGGAGGTCACCTTGCCGGCCAGCTTGCCATAGGCGATCACCGAGCCGGTGAAGGTCACCGCACCGATGAAGATGCCGAGGAACAGCTCGACCTGCAGGATGCTCAACTCGACCGGCGTCTTGTGTGCGACCAGTTCGGCGAAGGTGCCGTGCACCGCCTCACCGGCGGCACGCGCCTTTTCGACCGTGCGCATGGTGAGATGCGCGTTGAAGCCGACGAAGACCGCCGCGAGGCCGACGAGCGAGTGCATTGCGGCCACCAACTGCGGCATCTCGGTCATCTCGACCTTCTTGGCCACATAGGTGCCGATGATGCCACCCGCCGCGATCAGGATGACCGACAGCAGCCACAGGCCCG
Organism: Salipiger sp. PrR007; assembly: GCF_010499845.1. NCBI lineage: Bacteria > Pseudomonadati > Pseudomonadota > Alphaproteobacteria > Rhodobacterales > Roseobacteraceae > Salipiger > Salipiger sp. PrR007. The sequence goes on from NZ_JAAGOZ010000008.1 coordinate 54,423, forward strand.
AGCCCGGGCCGATCAGCGTGGCAAAGACCGCAAGGCCCATGCCGACGATGCCGTACCACACGGCGCGCTTGGCGCTTTCCTGCCCCGAGAGGCCACCCAGCGACAGGATGAACAGAACGGCCGCGACCACATAGGCCGCCGTCGTGAATCCGAATTCCATAGTCCCCACCTCTCCTTACGATTTCTGGAACATGGCGAGCATGCGCCGTGTCACGAGGAAGCCGCCGAAGATGTTGATCCCGGCCATGAAGACCGAGAGCGCGGCAAGGATAATCACCAGCCAGTTGCCCGAGCCGATCTGCATCAGGGCACCAAGAATGATGATCGAGGAGATGGCGTTGGTGACGGCCATCAGCGGGGTGTGCAGCGAATGCGAGACGTTCCAGATCACCTGGAAGCCGACGAAGACCGAGAGCACGAAAACGATGAAGTGCTGCATGAAGCTGGCGGGAGCAACGAGGCCCACGGCGAGCAGCAGCACCGCACCGACGGTCAGCAGGGTGACCTGCTGCTTGGTCTGCGCCTTGAAGGCGGCCACTTCCTGCGCGCGCTTCTGTTCCGGCGTCAGCTCGGGCGCCTTTTCCTTCGGCTTCTGCGCCGCGATCGCCTTGGTCTTCGGCGGCGGCGGCGGGAAGGTGACGTCCTTGGCGTGCGCGATGGTCGCGCCGCGGATCACGTCGTCTTCCATGTTGTGCACGACGGTGCCGTCGGTCTTGCCGGGCGTCAGGTCGGACATCATGTGCCGGATGTTGGTGGCGTAGAGCGTCGAGCTCTGCGTCGCCATGCGGCTGGGGAAGTCGGTGTAGCCGATGATGGTCACGCCGTTGTCGGTGACGATCTTCTCGTCCATCACCGTCAGCTTGCAGTTGCCACCGCGTTCGGCCGCGAGGTCAACGATCACCGAGCCGGGCTTCATCGCCTTGACCATGTCCTCTGTCCACAGTTCCGGGGCTTCCCGGTTGGGGATCAGGGCGGTGGTGATGACGATGTCCATCTCAGGCGCAAGTTCACGGAACTTGGCGAGCTGGGCTTCGCGGAACTCGGGGCTGGAGACCGAGGCATAGCCGCCCGACGCAGAGCCGTCGGCCTGCTCTTCCTCGAAGTCGAGGTAGACGAATTCGGCGCCCATGCTCTCGACCTGCTCGGCCACTTCGGGCCGCACGTCGAAGGCGTAGGTGATCGCGCCGAGCGAGGTCGAGGTGCCGATGGCCGCAAGACCGGCCACGCCTGCGCCGACGATCAGCACCTTGGCGGGCGGCACCTTGCCGGCGGCGGTCACCTGACCGGTGAAGAAGCGGCCGAAGTTGTTGCCCGCCTCGATCACCGCGCGGTAGCCGGCGATATTGGCCATGGACGACAGGGCGTCCATCTTCTGCGCGCGGCTGATGCGCGGGACCATGTCCATCGCGATCACGCTGGCGCCCACATCGGCGGCCTGCTTCATCAGTGCCTCGTTCGAGGCAGGATAGAAGAACGAGATCAGCAGTTTCTCGGGCGTCAGATGCGCCACTTCCTCTTCGCTCGGCGGGCGGACCTTGGCGACGATATCCGCCTGCGCCCAAAGGGCGGCGGCATCCTGAACCACGGTCACGCCAGCGGCCTCATAGGCCGCGTCGGCAAAGCCTGCCTTCGCGCCGGCGCCTGACTGGATCAGGCAATCATATCCCAGCTTCTGCAGTTGCAGCGCCGAGTCCGGGGTCATGGCGACGCGCGCCTCTCCCTCGAAAATCTCTGTCGGCGTTCCGATCTTCACTTAGTTCGTCCCCCTTTTAGGCCGAGTGTCCGACCCTTCCTGGTGTCTTGGTTGCTGTTCGGTTGACGTATGGTCTACCCGCGCGGTGCCATGCTCACAACCGGAACGATCCGGTTAAACACATGGCGAAGAAAATTCAAAGCCACCTTCTGGTTTGTGTCTCATACTTGTGGAATTCCGCAACAAAATTTCGTCGCAAACGCGCCTCCTCGGGCTCGATGAAGCGCTTTTCGAGCAGCCAGACGTAAATCGGCAGCAGCACAAGCGATGGCACCGCGTCCCAGAAGAGGAGGAAGCCGGCCAGAATCATCACGTCTCCCAGATAGATAGGATTGCGCGACAGGCGGAACACGCCCGAGGTGACAAGCCGCTCCGGCTCCTGGTGCGGCATGAAGGTAGTTCGGGCGCGCCGCAGGTCCAGCAGCGCCAGCAGCGACAGCAGCACGCCGCCCCCGACCAGCAGCCCGCCCAGCAGGTCGGCCCAAACCGGGCCGAAGCCAAGCCCCAACGGCAGCAGGCTCTTTTGCACCCAGGCGAGGCAGAGGCAGCCCAGAAGCCAGAGCGGCGGCAGATCGACTTTCCTGAGCATCCCGTCTCGCCTCCTGTGCCCGCGCTGGTGTGTCTGCGCTTGTCCAACGCGCGGTTCCAATAGAGCTTTTCGATGTCTAGCGCGGTGTTGCCGCGACGTCGCGCAGGCGATATGCCGCAGCCCGATCTTGCCTCCCCGGCAAATCCCGGCCACTTTCCCCGCCAACACTCAAGGGGCCGCAGGAGGCACCGCGCGGACACCCGGGGCTCCGGGCCCGCTGCGCAGACCGGCCCCGCATTGCAGGAGGCGCATCTTGACCACCCCCACAGGCTCCATCTTCGACTGGACCAAGGAGCAGTTCCACCTACCGCTCGGGATGATCTATCTCGACGGCAATTCGCTGGGGCCGCTGCCCAAGGCGACCCCGGCCCGCATCCAGAAGATGCTCACCGAGGAATGGGGCGAGCACCTCATCACCGGATGGAACGCCTGCAGCTGGATGGAGATGCCGACCCGGCTTGGCGACCGAATCGGCCGACTGATCGGGGCGGAGACCGGCCACACGGTGGTCGGCGACACGCTCTCGATCAAGGTCTTCCAGGCGCTGGCCGCCGCCGTTGCGCTGAACCCCGGGCGCAAGGTGATCCTGTCCGACACCGGCAACTTCCCGTCGGACCTCTACATGGCCGAGGGGCTGATCGAGCTGCTGGGCGAGGACTACGAGCTGCGCCTCGCCGAGCCACATCGGCTGGAAGAGGAAATCACCGAGGAGGTCGCCGTGCTCTTGGTGACCGAGGTCGACTACCGCACCGGCCGCCGCCACGATGTCGCCGCGCTCACCGCCAAGGCACACGAGATGGGCGCGCTGGCGATCTGGGATCTGGCGCATTCGGCCGGCGCCGTGCCGGTCGACGTGGCGGGCGGCAAGGCTGACTTCGCCGTCGGCTGCACCTACAAGTACCTCAACGCCGGCCCTGGTGCGCCCGCCTTCATCTACGTCGCCCCGCGCCACGCCGAACACGCCGAGCCGGCGCTCTCGGGCTGGCTCGGCCATGACACGCCCTTCGCCTTCGAGCGCAGCTACCGCCCCGCCCCCGGCATCGAGCGGATGCGCGTCGGCACCCCGCCGGTGATGCAGATGGCGGCGCTCGACGCGGCGCTCGACGTCTGGGACAGGCTCGACATGGACGAGGTCCGCAAGCGCTCGCTGGCGCTGACCGGGCTGATGATCGAGGAGGTTGAAACCCACTGCCCGGGCCTGAAACTGGCCACCCCGCGCGACAACGACATGCGCGGAAGCCAGGTCAGCTTCCGCTTCGAGCATGGCTACGCGGCGATGCAGGCGCTGATCGACCAGGGCGTGATCGGCGACTTCCGCGCCCCCGACATCATGCGCTTCGGCATCACCCCGCTCTACATCGGCGAGGACGAGGTGCGCGAGGCGGTCGAAATCCTCGCCCGCATCCTGCGCGGCGCGCTCTGGGACCAGCCCAAGTACCAGCAGCGCAAGCGGGTCACCTGATCAGGCAGACGCCACCCGGGGGGCCTGGTGCCCCTCGGCCCGGCCGGCCCAGGCGCGCACCGCATCGCCGAAGGCGGTGAACAGCGGCCGCGAGACCGGATCGTTGGCGGCATCCCACTCGGGGTGCCATTGCACCGCCATGGTGAAGCCCGGCGCGCCCTTCACGTAGAGCGCCTCGGGGGTGCCGTCGGGGGCGTGTCCCTCGATCTCGATGCGCGCGCCGGGGCGGTTGATGCCCTGCCCGTGCAGCGTGTTGGTCATCACCTCGGTGGCACCGAAGAGCTTGTGGAACCGCCCGCCCTCGCTCAAACTCACCTTGTGGCGCAGGGCGAACTTCTCCTCGAGCGTGCCATCGGGGGGCATCCGGTGGTTCATCCGCCCCGGCAGGTCGCGGATCTCGGGGTAGAGCGTTCCGCCCATCGCCACGTTGACCTCCTGAAAGCCGCGGCAGATGCCGAGGAACGGCTGGCCCCGCTCGACACAGGCGCGCACCAGCGGCAGCACGATGGCGTCGCGGGCGCGGTCGAAGGCGCCATGCGCCTCGGTCGCCTCCTCGCCGTATTCCTCGGGGTGCACGTTGGGCCGCCCGCCGGTGAGCAGGAAGCCGTCGCAGGTCTCCATCAACTCCTCGACCGAGACGAACCGCGGATCCGCCGCGACCAGCAATGGCAGGCAGCCCGAGACGCAGGACACCGCTTCGGTGTTCATCACCCCGCCCGCATGGGCGGGATAGGTCTCGTTGATCAGGTGCTGATTGCCGATGATACCGACGACGGGGCGGGTCATCTCCATGCCTCTCCTTGCCTGTTTCGGTCAAACATAAGGCACGGAGAGGCGCTTAGAAAGATGGCTCAGATGAGTGCCGTCAGCCCCACCGCCTCGATGCCCGCTTTTGCGGCAGCCGCATCATTGTCCGAGCTGTCGCCGGTGACACCCACCGCGCCCAGAGTGCGGCCCTTGGAATCCTTGACCAATACGCCGCCCGGCACCGGGATCAGCTTGCCGCCGAACGCGCCGTTGGCGGCGGCGATGAAATAGGCCTGGCTTTCGGCCCGCGCCATCTGCGCCGAACCGGGCATCCCCAGCATCACCGCGCCATAGGCCTTGCCGAAGGCGATCTCGAAGCGCCCCGGCGAGGCGCCGTCCTGCCGCTCGAAGGCCTGCACGTGGCCGCCCTCGTCCAATACAACCACCGACAGCGGCGCCATGCCCGCCTCTTTCCCGGCCTCGAGCGCCTTGCGGATGATCGTCCGCGCCCGGCTCAGCGAAATTCCAGCCATCTTCTCTCTCCCTGTCTTCCGGCAGACGTGCCGCGTCCGCCCTGTCTTCTAGGTGACGATATCCTCGGGGACCCGCGAGAGGGCAGACCGCCCCCTCGCGCTGGCGCACATCACAGGCGCCATGCCCTGATCAGCCCGCCTTCAGCTCCAGCCGGCGCTTGTGCAGCACCGGCTCGGTGTAGCCCGAGGGCTGTACCCGGCCTTCGAAGACCAGGTCGCAGGCGGCCTTGTAGGCCACGGAGTCGAACCCCGGCGCCATCGGGATATAGGCCGCATCCCCGGCGTTCTGACGGTCCACCACGGCGGCCATCTTCTCCATAACGCCGCGCACTTCGTCGGTGGAAACCACGCCGTGGTGCAGCCAGTTCGCCAGATGCTGCGAGGAGATGCGGCAGGTGGCGCGGTCCTCCATCAGCCCGACGTCGTGGATGTCCGGTACCTTGGAGCAGCCGACACCCTGGTCGACCCAACGCACCACGTAGCCAAGGATGCCCTGCGCGTTGTTCTCGATCTCCTCGCGGATCTCCTCGTCCGACCAGTTCGCCCCGGCGGCGACCGGGATGGTCAGCAGGTCCTCGAGCGTGCCGCGCGGACCGCCCGCGGCGATCTCGGCCTGGCGGGCAAGCACGTCGACCTGATGGTAGTGCAGCGCGTGCAGCGTGGCGGCGGTGGGCGACGGCACCCAGGCGCAATTGGCCCCCGCCTTGGGATGGCCGATCTTCGCCTCGAGCATGGCCTCCATCAGGTCGGGCATGGCCCACATGCCCTTGCCGATCTGGGCCTTTCCGCGCAGCCCGCAGGCGAGACCGATATCGACATTGCGATCCTCGTAGGCGGCGATCCACTTGGTGCCCTTGATGTCGCCCTTGCGCAGCATCGGGCCCGCTTCCATCGCGGTGTGCATCTCGTCGCCGGTGCGGTCGAGGAAGCCGGTGTTGATGAAGGCGACGCGGTTCTTCGCGGCGCGGATGCACTCCTTGAGGTTGGCCGAGGTGCGGCGCTCCTCGTCCATGATCCCGAGCTTCACGGTGTATTGCGGCAGGCCGAGCGATGTTTCGACGAAGCTGAAGATCTCATCGGCGAAAGCCACTTCTTCCGGCCCGTGCATCTTCGGCTTCACCACGTAGACCGAGCCTTCGATCGAGTTGCGCGGACCGCTGTCCTTGGCCAGATCGTGCTTGGCGATGAGCGTGGTGATCATCGCGTCCATCAGCCCCTCGAAGATCTCCGAACCGTCCTTGAGCAGGATCGCCGGGTTGGTCATCAGGTGACCGACGTTGCGCACCAGCATGAGGGCGCGGCCCTTCAGCACCAGCTCCGAGCCGTCCGGCGCGGTGTAGCTGCGGTCTGCGTTGAGCGTGCGGGTGACCTGTTTGCCGCCCTTCTCGAAGGTGTCCGACAGGTCGCCCTTCATCAGGCCGAGCCAGTTGGTATAGGCCAGCGTCTTGTCTTCACCATCGACGCAGGCGACCGAGTCCTCGCAGTCCATGATCGCCGAGACCGCGGATTCCATCAGCACGTCCGCCAGCCCCGCGGCGTCGTCCTTGCCGATGAAATGGGTGCGGTCGATGATCAGTTCGACGTGCAGCGCGTTGTTGACCAGCAGCACTGCTTCCGGGGAGGCCACCTCGCCACGGTAGCCGGCGAATTGCTCGGGCTTGGCAAGCGGCTTGCCCCCCACCAGCAGCGCGCCGCCCTCGACGGCGTAGCCCGCCGCCTCGGCGTGGCTGCCGCCCGCGACCGGGAAGTTCTCGTCGAGGAAGGCCTTGGCCTTGGCGACGACCTCCTTGCCCCGCGCCGCATCGAAACCACCCTTCGGCGGCAGCGAGCCCATGGCGTCGGTGCCGTAGAAGGCATCATAGAGCGAGCCCCAGCGCGCGTTGGCGGCGTTGAGCGCATAGCGCGCGTTGGTGATCGGCACCACCAGCTGCGGGCCGGGCACTGAGGCGAACTCGGGATCGGTGTTCTCGGTCTCGATATCGAAGTCCGGCCCCTCGGGCAGCAGGTAGCCGATCTCCTCGAGGAAGGCGGTGTAGCTCGGCAGGTCGGGCACCCCGGGGTTGGCCTTGTGCCAGGCGTCGATCTGCGACTGCAGATCGTCGCGCTTTGCCAGCAGCGCCGCGTTGCGCGGGCCAAAATCATGCGCCAGCTGCGACAGCGCCGCCCAGAAGGCATCCGCCTCGACGCCGGAGCCCGGCAGGGCCTTTTCCTCGACGAATGTGCAGAGCACCGGGTCGATCTGCAGGCCCTGGCGATCGATGCGGGCGGACGTGCTGGCAGTCATGGGAACTCCTCCTTCGGAATCTTGGTCATGTCACGTTTAGGAAACAAGTTTCCGATAGGCAACAAGGGTGGTCAAAAATTCTAACCAAAATACGCAGCTCACCCTTCGGTGGGCCAGACCTCGGCCCCCCACCATGCCTCCGGTGCCCATTTCTCTGGGTGCAAAGGATAGGCAAGGGCCGGCGCAACCGCCAAGTCCAATACGGAAATCACCGGGCGCCAGAAAATGAAAAGGGGCGTATGCTTGCCGCATACGCCCCTTGTTTGATCCGTCCGGCAGGCCCGCTGCGCTCAGGCCGCGCGCTCCTCGGCCTGCTGCAGTGCCCAGAGTTGCGCGTAGCGCCCGGCGCGGGCGAGCAGCGCCTCGTGGGTGCCCTCCTCGACCACCTCGCCCTTTTCCAGCACGACGATGCGGTCGGCATCGGCGATGGTCGACAGGCGGTGCGCGATGGTCAGGACCGTCCGCCCCTCGCCTGCCCGGCGCAGCGCGGTCTGGATCGAGGCCTCGGTCTCGGTGTCGAGCGCCGAGGTCGCCTCGTCGAGCAGCAGGATCGGCGGGTCCTTGAGCAGCGTGCGGGCAATGCCGACGCGCTGCTTCTCGCCGCCCGAGAGCTTCAGGCCGCGTTCCCCGACCATCGTGTCGTAGCCCTCGGGGAGCGAGCTGATGAACTCGTGGATCTGCGCCGACTTCGCCGCGGCGATGACCTCGGCCTCGGTGGCGTTGTCCTTGCCGTAGGCAATGTTGTAGCGGATCGTGTCGTTGAACAGCACCGTGTCCTGCGGCACCACGCCGATCGAGGCGTGCAGGCTGTCCTGCGTCACGTCGCGCAGGTCCTGCCCGTCGATGCGGATCGCCCCGCCCGAGACGTCGTAGAAGCGGAACATGAGCCGCCCGATGGTGGACTTGCCCGAGCCCGAGGGTCCGACCAGCGCCACGCTCTCGCCCGCGCCGACGCTGAGCGAGATGCCCTTGAGGATTTCCCGCTCGCGGTCGTAGCCGAAACGCACCTTGTCGAACTGCACCGCGCCGCCGCCAACGTGAAGTGCCGCGGCACCGGGCTTGTCCGAGACCTCGGCGGGCTGGTCGAGCAGGTCGAACATCTGGCCCATGTCGACGAGGCTCTGGCGGATCTCGCGGTAGACCGTGCCGAGGAAGTTGAGCGGCATGGTGATCTGGATCATGTAGGCGTTGACCATGACGAAATCGCCCACAGTCAGGCTGCCGTTCTGCACCCCCATCGCCGCCATCACCATGACCGCCACCAGCCCGAGGTTGATGATCAGCGCCTGGCCGAAGTTCAGCATGGCGAGCGAGGTCGCGGTCTTCACCGCGGCATCCTCGTAGCCCTCCATGGCATGGTCATAGCGCGCCGCCTCGCGATGCTCGGCGTTGAAGTACTTCACCGTCTCGAAGTTGAGCAGGCTGTCGATCGCCTTCTGGTTGGCGTCGGTGTCCTGCGCGTTCATCTTGCGGCGCAGGCGCACGCGCCATTCGGTCACCGCGAAGGTGAACCAGACGTAGAGCGCGATGGTCACCGCCACCACCGCTAGATACCACACGTCGAAGAGCCAGAAGAGCACGATGCCGACAAGCAGAAGCTCGAGCACCAGAGGGCCGACCGAGAAGAGCATGAAGCGCAGCAGGAAGTCGACGCCCTTGACCCCGCGCTCGATGATCCGGCTCAGCCCGCCGGTCTTGCGGGTGATGTGATAGCGCAGCGAGAGCTTGTGGATGTGGGTGAAGGTTTCGAGCGCCAGCTTGCGCAGCGCGCGCTGGCCGACCTTGGCGAAAACCCCGTCCCGCGCTTGCTGGAACGCGGCGTTGAGGATGCGGGCCATGCCATAGGCGAGCGTCAGCCCGACCGCGCCCAGAAGCAGCGTCGGGGCCTCGCCGCCCAGCCGGTCCACCGCCTGCTTATAGAGCATCGGCGTGCCCACGGCGATCAGCTTGGCGGCGACCAGCATCAGCAGCGCGATCACCACCCGGCGCTTTACCCAAGGTTCGCCCTCGGGCCAGAGATAGGGCGCGACGCGGCGCATGGTCCGCAACGCGGAACGGCGTTCGGCGTCTTCGACGGCGGTCTGATCAGTCTCGGGAGGCATGGCTCGGCTCTCTTGGCTTGGCGGATCATGCCCTTATCGCGGCCACCGGCCGAAGGCCATAGGACCGGAGCGCACAGGCTCCTGTGCGCGCCCGGCTGTGGTTTCGAGGGCAGCGTCGGAACCCCTTTGAGGAAACCCGGCTGCCGCGCTTTCCACAACCGAGCTCAGCGGCCGCGATCACTCGGGAAAGGCAAAGACCTGCCCCGGGTAAATCAGGTCGGGGTCGCGTATCTGCGTCTTGTTGGCCTCGAAGAGCCGCACGTAGGCCGTGCCGTCGCCGTAGCGTTCGCGCGCGATGGCCCAGAGCGTGTTGCCGGGCTGGACGGTCACCGCGGTGACCTCCTCGGCTCCCGGCAGCTCGGCGGCGGCTGCGGCAAGCTTCTCGGGCGGTTCGCGGCGGAACGGGCTCTCGGCGCGGGCCGAGACCTTGCCGCCCGCGTCGATCTGGTCCACGCGCAGCGTGTAGGTGCCCGCCGCGATCTGCGGCAGCGCCACCTGCCAGCGTCCGTCCGCGGCAACCTGCAGCGTGGTGACCTCGCTGTTGTCGAGGTAAACCCGCAGGAAGGCCTCGCCGCTGCCGCGGCCCGAGAGCGCGACGCCGCCCTCGTCGTCGTAGGTGATCGCGTCTATGGCCACGCCGCCCGGCGCCATGGCCTGGGCGCTCTGCATCACCTCGACACCGCCCGCATCCTGAAGCAGCACGGTAGGCGCAGCCTGCTCCTGACGGCCGCCGGTTTCAACCGAGGCAAGCTCGGTGCCCTCACCGGCCTCGGTGCCCTCCTCCGCCACAAGCGGCGGTGCGGGCGGGGTGAGGATCACTTCCTGCCCCGACTCTATCTCCTGGCCATTGAGGCGCATGAGCAGACGCAGCACCTGCGGATCGGTCGCGGCGGGAAGATCGAAGAAGGCGGCGAAACGCCCGTCGCTTCCGACGGGGCTCGTGAGCTCCTCCTTGCCGTCGAGCAGCAGGACGACCTCGCTGCCCGGCTCGGCGCGGCCCGCCACGGTCACCAGCCCGCCGGGCTCGGCGCGGACGAGGTCGAAGCTGGGCACGGCCGGTCCGGCTGGCGCATCGGCGCTGCCAGCGGTGACCTCGGTGCTCGGCGGCTCCGTCACGCGCGTCTCGCCCTCGGCAGGCGCGACCATCGCGATCTCTGGCTCAACCCCCGGCTCAAGAGCAGTGGGCTCTGCGCCATCGGCATTTGGGTCCGCGGGCTTGCCCTGTTCGGTAACGGAGGGTGCGGCGGCCTCGGCGACCTCCTCCGGACCGGATGCAGGAGCCTCTGCGGTTTGCTCCGGCGCTCCGGCTGGTGCGCCAGTTGCCGGGGCGGTATCCTTGGTTTGAGACACGGCGGGCTGTTCGGTCACCGGCATCACGGCCGGAAGGCTCCATTTGGTGGGTTTCGGTCCGATCACCCCGCTTAGGTAGAGCGCACCGGCAACAGCCGCCGCACCCACGCCGATCCAGACCCAGAGTTTCTCGTTCATCTCGTTATCCCACACACGGCGCTCCACCCATCCACATGAGCGCGGTTGAGAACCTATAACAATCCCGTTATCACCCGTCAAAACAGCATTTTTTTGGATTATCCACATGACCGCCAGATCTGTCTGCATTTATTGCGGCTCGCGCCACGGTACTGCATCCAGCTACGCCGCCGATGCCAAATTGCTCGGCACATCCATTGCACAACAAGGATGGCGACTTGTCTATGGCGCCGGCGACGTCGGGCTGATGGGAGAGGTCGCGCGCGCCGCGCAGGAGGCTAACGGGGACACGTTCGGGGTCATCCCGACGCACCTTCTGTCGCGCGAGGTGGGCAAGACCGACCTCACCCGCTTCGTGATCACCGAGACCATGCACGAGCGCAAGAAGGTCATGCTGATGAACGCCGACGCGGTGGTGCTGATGCCCGGCGGCGCGGGCAGCCTCGACGAGTTCTTCGAGGCGCTGACATGGCGCCAGCTCGGGTTGCACGACAAGCCGATCGTGATGCTCGACACCGAGGGTTTCTGGCGGCCGCTGAAGGCGCTGCTCGACCACGTCGTCGCGCAGGGCTTCGCCGATGCCTCGCTTCTGGACTTCGTGCACTGCGCGGAGAGCCCAGAGGGGGTGATGGAGATCCTCGCGCGCGAGCTGGCCTGAGGCGGCACGTGAGAAAAGGCGCTTAAAGCTCTGACAAAAAAGGAAACGCCGCCCCATTGGAGCAGCGTTTCGCAGTCGATCTAGCGGCGCGATCAGGCCGGCGCAAATTCATCGCGGAGCAATTTCTCGATCTTGTCGAGCGGATGGTTGGTCAACGTCTTGTCGACTTCGGCCACGACCTTGTCGGCGACTTCCTTGTGCAGCTTGGCACGCAACTCGCCCAGCGTGGCGGGCGGAGCGACCACAACGATGCGCTCGAAACGGCCTTTGTGGGCCAGCTTATAGAGGATGTCCGCCAATTCGTCGGCGAAGCGTTCCTTGGCCAGTTCGTGCCAGTCGGTGTCATCCAGCGCCGACTTCTGGCCCGGCCCGCCGTCGTTCATCCTGCCGGGCCGATTGGCCGATTGCTCTCGATCCGAGGGGTTCTCCTGGGTCTCGATGCGCACGACGTTCAGGTCGGGATCCTGCTCGTCCACGTCGTTGCGCAAGAACAGCGCTTTTTCGCCGTCCGCGACCAGAACCCAGGTGCCATTGGTGAGAATCGCCATCGTGTTTCCTCCTTGGGGTCTCTTCAGACCTTTTCCTTGTCGCCGCTTTTGTCCTGATCCTGCGCCAGTGCGCGCGTTGCGCCGGCAGAGGTCTCATCCACGCGCTTTTCCTCGTCGCGCGTGCCGACCTTGCGGGCGATCTCGCCGCCCTTGCGGCCCTGCTGCGCGGTGGCGCCCGGCGTGACCGGCTGGCCGTCGAGGAGTTCTGCGGTTTCGCTGCGCCCGTCCTGCGATCTCTTGCGTTCAGACATGGGGTTCTCCTTTGCATCTGTATCCACAACGCAAGGATGTGCGTCCGCGTTCCACCCGCAGCACCCGGCAGGGCTCACACCCGGTCACGCCCGCGGGGGGCCAAACGACAACACCCGGCCCCTCTGGAAGAGGCCGGGTGTGCTTGGCCCGTCCGGGCCGCTCGCGATCGGGCGCTCAGCAGCTCAGAGCGACGCCTGGTAGATCTTGTCGATGTTGCTGCCCAGAAGCGCGTTGAACTCATCGTCCGACTGCTTCTTCGACAGGCCCTCGGCGAGCGCGCGGCTGAAGGAGGCGATCATCTTGCTGTTCTTCGACAGGCGCTCGCAGGCATCGTCGGTGGTGTAGCCGCCCGAGAGCGCCACCACGCGCACCACGCGCGGATGATCGGCGAGACCGTCGTAGAGACCGGCGATCGAAGGGATGGTCAGCTTGATCATCACGTCCTCACCCTCGTCCAGCGTGTCGAGGTGCACCTTGAGCGCCGCCTCGAGCATCTTCTCTGCCTCTTCCTTGCTTTCGGAGTGAATGTTCACCTCCGGCTCGAGGATCGGCACCATGCCCGCGGCGATGACCGCGCGGCCGACTTCGAACTGCTGCGCAACCACGGCCTCGATCCCTTCGGCATTCGCCTCGTGGATCACCGAGCGCTCCTTGGTGCCGAAGATGCCGAAGTTTTGCGCCGCGTCGCTCAGCAGCTCTTCAAGCCCGGGCATCGGCTTCATCACCTGCACGCCGTTTTCCTGATCCGCCAGACCCTTGTCGATCTTCAGGAAGGGCACGACGCCGCGCTTTTCCCAAAGGTACTGGGCGGTCGGGAGCCCCTCGATCTCGCCGCGCATGGTGCGCTCGAAGAGGATCGCGCCGAGCACCTTGTCATTGGTAAAGTCGGGGGCAGTGATGATGCGCGTGCGCATCTTGTGGATCTCGCCGTACATCTCGGCTTCGCCGTTGTATTCGCTCTCCTCGACGCCGTACTGAAGCAGCGCTTTGGGGGTCGAGCCGCCGGACTGGTCGAGCGCGGCGATGAAGCCTTTGCCGTGCGCCATCTGGTCTTTTTGCTTTGCAAAAACGGCCTTGTCCTGTGCCATGGAGGATCCTCTGTAAGATCGTTAAAATCGGGTTACCAAAGGCTTAGCCCAAGCCGCGGACGTTGGATAGATCGAAGCCGAGCTTTAACGCTACCATTAGCGCTAGCGGGGCGAGATGCGCAGCCATATGCCGTCGCGCGCCCGCACCGTGAGAAAGGCGACCGGCTCCGGGGTCTTCCCGGGCACGATCTCCAGCTTCAGGTCGCGCAGGATCAGCGAGAGCAGCAGCACCCCCTCGACCATGGCAAATCCCGCCCCGGTGCAGACCCGCGGCCCCGCGGAAAACGGCATGTAGGCCTCGCGCGCGCAGTGCTTGCCATTGGCGGTGCCCCAGCGGGCCGGGTCGAAGCCGTGGGGATTGTCCCAGAGCCTTTCGTGCCGGTGCTGGTGCCAGGGGCTGAGCACCACCTGCGCGCCCGTTGGCAAATCGCGATCTCGAAATCGCTCGGGACAGGTGGTTTCGCGCACCATCATCGGCACCGGCGGGTAGAGCCGCAGTGCCTCGCGGAAGACGTCGCGCGAGAGGCGGAGCTTGGCGATATCGGCAAAGTCCGGCGTGTCGCCGAGCGCCTGCGCCTCCGAAGCGAGCCGCTCCTGCCAGTCGGGATGCGCCGCCACCAGCCAGAGCGCCCAGGCCAGCGCCGAGGCCGAGGTCTCGTGCCCGGCAAGAAAGAAGATCGCCACCTGGTCGACCATCTCCGAGGTGTTGAAGCGCGCGCCGGTCTGCGGGTCGGCGGTGGTCATGATCTTGGTCGCAAGATCATCTGGCGCGCGGCCCGCGGCGATCTCGGCCTGCCGCGCGGCGGTCAACCCGGTGATCAGCCCCCGGATGCGCCGCGCCGCCGATCGCGTCGAGCGGCGATGATACCGCGGCATCCAGCGCGGCAGCGGCAGGAAGGCGGCAAGGTTCAGGATCGGCTGCGTGCGCTGGTAGGCGCGAAACTCGTGGAAAACCTCCTGCGCCACCGCGTGCTCGATCGGCAGCGAGAAAAGCGTGCGGAAGATCACGTCGGCGGCGGCGTGGCTGGTGTGTTCCTCGATCTCGACCTCGGCCCCCGCGCCGACCTCTGTCTTGAGCCGCGCCAGCGCCGCCTGCGCCGCCTGCCACATGGCCGGATAGGTCTCCTTCAGCCGTCCGCCCTCGAAGGCCGGGTCGATGATCCGGCGCTGCCGCTGCCAGGTCTCGCCGTTGGTGAGGAACACTGAATTGCCGAGCAGCGGCTTCAGCCCCTCGGCGATGCGCCCGGACTTGGGGAAGTCCATGGGCCGGTCCCTCAGCACGGTCCTCACCAGCTCGGGCTGGTTGATCATGTAGGAGCGGAAGAAGGGCGTGCGGAACTCGGCCATCCATGCCCGGTAGAGTCGGGCGGGCTGCGCCGACAGAAGGTCGGCCCGAAAGAGTTTCAGATAGCGCAGCAGCGAGACCTTGTCGGGACGGGACTTTGGCTTGGGGGGGATCATGAGGCGCGGGTTCCGGAGCCGGCGGGCTCGGTGGACGCAAACCGATTGACCGGTGTCTCCAGTCGGCTCGCCGAGGGCGGGCGCTGCGCGTAGCGCGCCGCCAGCGTCATCGGCCCGGCGGTGACGCGGAAATAGTCGTAGTCCAGCGGCGCGTCGAAGGCGCAGAGATACTGGAAGTGCAGCCGGAAGAAGCGCCAGCGCAACTCCTTCCAGCGCGCCGGGCTGAGCGAGCGGGTGAACTGCGCCGAGAAGACCAGCGGCCAGTGCTTGCCCTCGGGCGCCACACCCGAGACCGCCACCGGATCGCAGAGCGCAAAGGCGCAGCCATCTCCGGGCGCGGTGACATCGACCCATGTCAGTTCGGCCCGGGTCGAAAGATAGGCAAGGTCCGCCCGCAGCCGCCACGCCCCGCGCAGGAAGGAGACCATCGGCACCACCTGCCCGAGGCTGAGGAAGGCCAGCTTCGGCCCCTCGTCGGACACCCTGCCCGATCGGATCAGATCGGCAAGGACCGACACCGCCAGATGCGCGCCCGAGCTGTGGCCGACCACCAGAACCTCATCGACATTCTCGCGCAGCGCCATGGCGATGGTCTTGCCGAACTGCGCCATGCGGGCTTCGAGCTCGGGCGGGATCGCCCCCCGGTGACGGGCGGAATAGGCATAATCGTGCATGAGGTAATAGGCGAAGAGCTTGCCGTCCTTGCGCTGGAACCAGCGCAGCAGCCCCCAGATCGCCGCCAGCGCCAAGCCGCCACCGAGCGGCCGCGCCGCAGGACCGATCCAGGGCGCGCCGCGCACCGCCAGCGCGTATACCGCCCATCCCGCGCAGAGCGCCAATGCCAGTTGCAGCAGCAGCATCCCCACCGGGTAGAGCGCCGCGATCACCGGCCCCTTGCGCAGCCGCATCAACCGGAAGAGCGCACCGGTAGAGATATACTCCCACGCCGTGAACAGAAGTTGCAGGTAAGTCGCGGGCACGGAATTCGACATGCTCGACCGGACGATGTCGGACCAGACGAGCACCTCGACATCCGCCGCGACCTGCGCCCCGTCCATCTCGGCCTCGACGTGCCAGCCATAGGCGCCGCCGCCGGTCTTGGGGCTCAGGGACAGCGCATAGCCCGAGATCGCTGCCTGCGCCGCGCCCTCCTTGCGGTAGAGCTCGCGGTAGCGGCGCGGGTGAATGGGATCGTAGCCGGGGATGTAGAACACCCGCCTGCGCGCAACCCTGTCGCTGTCCCTCATACCGGTGCCCTCGTTCCCCTGCCCGGACGATGCCCGCGGCGGGCGCCAAGGGCAAGATGGTGGTGAAACGAGGCGGGGCGGGTGTGGCTCGGGATCAGCCGAGCTGGCCGAGCGCCGGGAAGGTCTCGAGAAGCCAGAAGGAGAAGGCCGAGAAGGCGCCGGTCAGCAGCGCGAGGCCGACAACGATGAGCAGCACGCCCATGACCCGCTCGATGGTCTTCATGTGGCGCTTGAGCCGGTTCATCAGCCCCATGGCACGGCTCAGGAAAATCGCCGCCAGCAGGAACGGCAGCCCCAGACCGAGCGCGTAGACACCCAGCAGCAGCGTGCCCCGGGCGACCGAGGCCTCGGTCGCGGCGAGCGACAGGATCGCGCCGAGCTGCGGGCCGATGCAGGGCGTCCAGCCGAAGGCGAAGGCGAGGCCCAGCAGGTAGGCGCCAAAAGCCGAGCCGCCCGCCTCGCCCGCGTCCAGCCGCGCCTCGCGGTCGAGGAAGGGAATGCGGAAGACATGCAGGAAATGCAGTCCGAAGACGATCACCACCACACCCGAGATCCGCGCCAGAAGGATCTGGTTCTGCAAGAAGAAGGTGCCGAGCCAGGAGGCGGTGAAGCCCAGCAGGATAAAGACCGTCGACAGCCCCAGCACGAAAAAGAGCGCCGCTATGAAGGCGCGCCAGCGGGCGCTGCCTCCGGCCTGCATCTCCTGCAGCGACACGCCCGACATGAAGGCGAGATAGGGCGGCACGATGGGCAGAACGCAGGGGCTCAGGAACGAGATAACCCCCCCGAAAAGCGCCACGATCATGGCAGGGAGCAGGCTTGCGTCGATGATCTCGATTCCGAACATGCCCTCCGAATAGGCGATCAGGCGCGCCTCGTCACCCGGCAGCGCCTCACGTCTGCGTTCCCCGTCTGAAATGATGTGCGCGGGCCACGCCCCGCCCGCGCCGCCTGCCCCGCGAGCGACGGTTCCGAAACGCAAAACGCCCCGGCGCTCGGGCCGGGGCGTTTTCTCTAGCTCTGTCGGCGCGGCCTCAGCGGCTCCACCAGCCCCTGCGCTTGGGCTTGGACGCGTCGTCCGCCTCGGCGGCGACGGGCTCCGGGGTGCGCTCGGGCTCGGGCTCGGCCTTGGCCTCCTCGGCGACGGGCACTTCAGCGACCTCTTCAGCCACCTCGTCGGCAACCGGGGCTTCGACCTCGGTTTCGACCGGGGTGTCCTTGGACGTTTCCCCGGCGGCCTCTGCAGGCGCCTCAGCGACCGGTGCATTGACGGCGGTTTCGGTCACCTCTGCGGGCGCAGCCGCTTCTTCGGCAACCGGCTGTTCCACCGGTGTCTCTGCGGGGGCCTCGGCTTCGACCGGCGCTTCACCCGCAGCTTCGACCACACCCGGTTCGGGCTGGGCTTCGACCGGGGTTTCAGCCGGCGCTTCCTCGGTGGCGACCTCGGTCACCTCGGGCTCGGCCTTCTTTCGGCTGCGCGAGCGGCGGGTGCGCTTGGGCTTCTCGGCGGGCGCCTCCTCGGCGGCGGGAGAATCCGCGGCTTCGGCTTGAGCCGGAGCCTCTGCCGGAGCTTCTGCCGGAGTTTCTGCCGCAGCCTCGGCGATCTCCGCGGCGGCCACTTGGCGCACCGCTTCGCCGTCCGCCTCGGGCTTGGCCTCGCCGTTGCCCTCGTCGTCAGCACCGGTCTCGTCGCCGTTCTGGCCATCCCGGTTCTTCGACCGCGAGCGGCGGCGGCGGCGGCGGCGCTTCTTGGGCTTGCCGTCGGAATCCTCGTCGCTGGACCCATTGTCGCCGGACCCATTGTCGCTGTCGGCCTCGGACTGTGCCTTGGCCTCTGCCTCCGCTTCGATCAGTTCCTCGTCCTCGTCTTCCTCGCCGGGGTAATCCTCGTCGACTTGGTCCATGAGCGAGGCGGTCGCCGAGACGACCGGCGCAACCACTTCGGGCACGTTGCGCGTCGCGGTCTTGAACTTCTCCATGGAGAAGTCGGGGCTGACAAGATGCGTGTCCCCCTCGATGCGCACGGCCATGCCGTAGCGCGCCTCGATCTGGGCGACGTGTTCGCGCTTCTGGTTCATCAGGTAGTTGGCAATGCCCACCGGGCATTTCACCAGCACCTCCCGGGAGCGGCGGCGCACGCCCTCTTCCTCGATCTGGCGCAGGATGTTCAGCGCCATGTTGTCATCCGAGCGGATCAGCCCGGTGCCGTGGCAAGCCGCGCAGGGCTGCGTGGTGGCCTCGATCATGCCCGGGCGCAGGCGCTGGCGCGACATCTCGAGAAGGCCGAAGCCCGAGATGCGGCCGACCTGGATGCGGGCGCGGTCGGTCTTGAGCTTGTCCTTCAGCTTCTTCTCGACGGCGGCGTTGTTCTTGCGCTCTTCCATGTCGATGAAGTCGATGACGATGAGCCCGGCAAGGTCACGCAGACGCAGCTGGCGCGCCACTTCTTCGGCGGCCTCCAGGTTGGTCTTCAGCGCGGTCTCCTCGATCGAGCCTTCCTTGGTGGCCCGGCCCGAGTTCACGTCGATCGCCACCAGCGCCTCGGTGACGCCGATCACGATGTAGCCGCCGGACTTCAGCTGCACGGTCGGGTTGAACATGCCGCCGAGGTAGGTCTCGACCTGGTAGCGCGCGAAGAGCGGCATCGGGTCGAGGTAGTGCTTCACGTTCTTCGCGTGGGACGGCATGATCATCTTCATGAAGTCCTTGGCGTTGCGGTACCCGCGCTCGCCTTCCACGTGCACCTCGTCGATCTCGCGGTTGTAGAGGTCGCGGATCGAGCGCTTGATGAGATCGCCCTCTTCGTAGATCTTCGCGGGCGCCACCGATTGCAGCGTCAGCTCGCGGATCTGCTCCCAGAGGCGTTGCAGGTATTCGTAGTCGCGCTTGATCTCGGTCTTGGTGCGCTTGGCGCCAGCGGTCCGGATGATCAGCCCCGCGCCTTTCGGCACGTCGATGCTCTGCGCGATCTCCTTCAGCTTCGAGCGGTCGGCAGCATTGGTGATCTTGCGCGAGATGCCACCGCCACGGGCGGTGTTCGGCATCAGCACGCAGTAGCGACCGGCGAGCGACAGATAGGTGGTCAGCGCCGCGCCCTTGTTGCCGCGCTCTTCCTTGACGACCTGCACCAGCAGGATCTGGCGGACCTTGATGACTTCCTGGATCTTGTACTTCCGCGCCCGCGGCTTGCGCGCCGGGCGGATGTCTTCCTCGGTGTCGTCATCGGCGACGGACTCGATGCTGTCATCCGACTTCGCCGCGTCGAGCTCGTGGTCATCGTCCTGATCGTCGGCCTCGGGGGCTTCGTCCGGCGCCTTCAGATCGGTCTCTTCGGCGACGGGCTCCTCGACCGGTGTTTCGGCTACGGTTTCCATCGGCGACAGACCTTCGTCGTCGCGCGTGTCGAGAACATCATCCCCGAGGTCGATGGTTTCCATGCCCGAGATGCCCTCGGACACGTCGCCCGTGACCTCTTCCGAGACTTCGCCGGTGACCAGCTTGTCGCCGGTGCTCGCCTGCTCCGCCTTGCTGCGCGAGCGCGAGCGGCGGGTGCGGGACCGCGCGTTCTTCGAGCGCGACTTTTCCTTGTCGTCCTCGTCCTCTTCGGCCGCCAGCGCAGCCTCTTCCTCCATCAGCGCTTGACGGTCGGCAACGGGGATCTGGTAATAATCGGGATGGATTTCCGAGAAGGCGAGGAAGCCGTGGCGGTTTCCGCCGTAATCCACGAAGGCTGCCTGCAGCGAGGGCTCGACCCTGGTGACTTTCGCCAGGTAGATATTGCCTGCTAGCTGGCGCTTGTTTTCCGATTCAAAATCGAATTCCTCGACCTTGTTTCCGTCGACCACCACAACGCGGGTCTCTTCCGCGTGGGTGGCATCGATGAGCATTTTCTTTGCCATGTTTTCCGTGTGCACGGCACATGCGCCAGACACCCGGGCGGAGCCGGGCTGCGAGGTGATGTGGCGTGGCTTGTCTGGGCGGTGAGCGGCGCGCAGGCACGGGAAGACAATCTGTCTTCGCCCAGGTGCCTGATCTGCGTCGCGCGCTTCATCGCGGTTCTTCTCCGACACCGTCAGGGCGAAACGCCTCGCGGTGCCTTGTTGCGGCCCGTCGCCTTGGGCGGTCCGGGCAATGTGCTTGGCCTTGCGGCCTGATCGGTCTGCCCGGGGTCCTGTGGCGGACGGCTCCGAAGCAGCGAAACTCTTTGGCACAGTGTCACGCGGAGGGCGCAAAACCCACTGGCCTAATGGGTACCATAGGGGCATCGCCGCCCCAATGACAATATGGAATGTGACGGCCGCATGATTTCATCCACAGGGCTGCCGCCATCTCGCGCGGTCGCGGCGCCCCGCGTTAGACACCCGCCGTGCCCGCCGCGGACCCCGGTGATCCCGCCCGCGCATTTTTGGTATACCACATCTATTGACCTTGCGTCGCGCTGCGTATTCAACTCGGCCCGACCTGCCCCGGACACATCGCCGCGGCACAGACGAGGAGAACTTCATGACCGGAAGAAACAGGCTCAAGGCGCGGCTCAGGGCCGGAGAAACGGTCACCGCGGCCTGGTTCGAGCTGGGCTCGCCCGAGGTGGCCGAGCTGCTGGTCTACAGCGGCTGGGACGTGCTGGTGATCGATTGCGAGCATGGCTCGGCGGGGCTCGAGGCGGGGTTGAACCTGCTGCGCGCGGTCGAGGGGGCCGGCGGCGAGGCGGTGATCCGCGTGCCCGACGCATCCGAGGCGACGCTGAAGCGCGCGCTCGACCGCGGCGCCCGCTCGATCATGGTGCCGATGGTGCATACCGCCGAGATGGCGCGCGAGATCGCGTCCTACTGCCTCTACGCGCCGCGCGGACGGCGGGGCTACGCCGCCCCCATCGTACGGGCCACCAACTGGGGCAACCTGCCCGGCTATGGCGCCAACGCGCATGAAGAGCTGCTTCTGATGGCGCAGGTCGAGCATGTGGACACGGTCGCGGAAGTCGCCGAGATCGCCAAGGTCGAGGGCATCGACATGGCCTTCGTCGGCCCGAACGATTTTGCCGCCTCCATGGGCCTGCTCGAGCAGACCGAGCACCCCGACGTCCGCGCCAAGATCGCCGAGGCGGAAAAGGCGGCGCTCGACGGCGGGCTTCTGCTCGGCACGATCACCGGCGTCGCTGGTCCGGGCCGAGGCTACGGCGAGCTGCGCGAGGCGGGGTATCGCTTCATCGTCGGCCCCAACGACGTTGGCCTTCTGGCCGGGGCTGCCCGTGCCGCAAAGGCGCAGGCCGCCGACGCGCTTGGCGAGGCGGCACCAGAGACCGCCCCGCACGCGAGCTACTGAGGCTCAGTCGAAGGCCTTGAGACGCTTGATCAGCGAGGACGTGTCCCAGCGGCCGCCGCCCATGGACTGCACGTCCTTGTAGAACTGGTCCACCAGCGCCGTCACCGGCAGCGAGGCGCCGATCTCGTTGCCGGTGGCAAGGCAGATGCCAAGGTCCTTGCGCATCCAGTCCACCGCGAAGCCATGCTCGAACTTGTCGTCGAGCATCGTCTCGAACCGGTTCACCATCTGCCACGAGCCCGCCGCGCCGCCGCCGATCACCTCGACCACCGCGCGCCCGTCGATCCCCGCCTTCTCGGCGAAGGCCAGGCCCTCCGAGAGCCCCTGCACCAGCCCGGCGATGCAGATCTGGTTGACCATCTTGCACAGCTGGCCCGCGCCGCTGTCGCCGAGGCGCTTGCACATCTTGGCATAGGCGTCGATCACCGGCTCGGCGGCGTCATAGTCGCCCTGGTCGCCCCCGCACATCACCACCAGCTGGCCGTTTTCGGCGCCCGCCTGGCCACCTGAGACCGGCGCGTCGACGAAACCGAAGCCGTTGTCCTTGGCCACGTGCCAGAGCTCGCGGGTGACCATCGACGACACCGTAGTGTGATCCACAAAGACCGCGCCCTCGTCCATGCCGGCAAAGGCCCCGTCCTTGCCGAGGCAGACCCCGCGCAGGTCGTCGTCATTGCCGACGCAGGCCATGACAAAATCGGCGCCCTCCGCCGCCTCGCGCGGCGTCGGGGCCATATTGCCCCCGAATTCGGTGACCCATTTGTCGGCTTTCGCGGCGGTGCGGTTGTAGACGGTCACCTCGTGACCGGCCTTGGCCATATGCCCCGCCATGGGGTACCCCATCACGCCAAGCCCCAGAAATGCGCATTTCGCCATGGATCAACCTCCTGTTACGTTTGTCGTTGCGGGAGTTGTCGCGCCTCGCCCGCCCCTTGGCAAGGGGGCGGGTCTTGGGTAAGCCCGTCAAGAGCGGGCAATCCAAGCGGGCAAACTCGGGGCAGAACATGGCAACACTCTTCCGCTGGCTTCTCAGGCTCGTCAGCGTGGCGATCCTGCTGGCCGTCGTCGGCGTCTCGCTGGCCTATTACCTGGCCTCGCGCTCGCTGCCCGACTACGACAAGACGCTTGAGGTCTCGGGCACCGCCGGCGACATCGAGATCGTCCGCGACAACGCCGGGGTGCCGCATATCTTCGCGCCAGTCGACCGCGACGTCTTCTTCGGCCTTGGTTACGTGCACGCGCAGGACCGCCTGTGGCAGATGACCCTGCTGCGTCGCACCGCGCAGGGCCGCCTGTCCGAGCTCTTTGGCCGCCGCACCGTCGACACCGACACGCTGATGCGCCGGCTCGACCTCTACACCCAGGCGCGCCTCTCGGTGGAAGCGCAGGACGGTGAGACACGCGACGCGCTCGAAGCCTATGCCGCCGGGGTCAACGCGCGTATCGACGAGATCAACTCCGACAGCCTTGGCCGTGGCGCGCCCGAGTTCTTCCTCTTCAACGCCCCGATCGCGCCCTGGCAGCCAGCGGATTCACTGGCCATCGTCAAGCTGATGGCCCTGCAGCTCTCGGGGCAGTTCCGCGACGAAATTCTGCGCGCCCGCACCTCGCTTGCCCTGCCCGAGCCCGAGATGATCCAGGACATCCTGCCCGACATCCCCGGCCCGGCCATCGCCGAGCTGCCGGAATACGCCGCGCTCTTTCCGGAGAAGCGGCTGCCGCGCTTCGCCGAGGCAAGCCGCCCCTCCCCCGCGATGATGCCCGTCGCGCCGCGCGGCATGGCCGGCGCCTCCAACGCCTGGGCCGCGGCGCCGGACCGCTCCGCGGGAGGCGGTACGCTGCTGGCCAACGATCCGCATCTCGGCTTCACCGCGCCATCGACCTGGTATCTCGCACGCCTGCAGCTTTCGACCGGCGGCGTCATTGGCGGCACCATCCCCGGCGTGCCCGCGGTCATGCTCGGCCGCTCCGAGCATATCGCCTGGGGCCTCACCTCGTCCTACCTCGACGACCAGGACCTCTATATCGAGGAGCTGGACCCCGAGAACCCCGAGCGCTACCGCACGCCCGACGGGTTCAAGAATTTCCGCACCCGGCGCTCGATCGTCGACATCAAGGGCGCGCCGCCGGTCACGCTCACCTTGCGCTGGACCGACAATGGCCCGGTGCTGCCGCGCAAGGCGTTCGACCTTGACCGGATCACCCCGCAGGGCGACGTGGTTTCGCTTGCCTGGACCGCGCTCAGCGACCGCGACAGCTCGATGACCGCCGCCATCGGCCTGATGAAGGCGCAGAACGTCGATGAGGCGCTCGAGGCCAGCAAGGCCTTCGTCGCCCCCTCGCAAATGCTGACCCTGGTCGACGATGCGCATATCGCGATGAAGCTGATCGGCGCCATGCCAGAGCGCGACCCGCAGAGCCAGACGCAGGGCCGCATGCCGAGCCCCGGCTGGATCGCCGCCAACCGCTGGCAGGGCATTCTGCCGGACAGCGACAACCCGGTGTTCAAGGACCCCAAGGGCGGCATTCTGGGCAATACCAACAACAAGATCGTCGACCGCCCCTTCCCCCATCACGTCAGCTTCGACTGGGGCGACAGCCAGCGGATCATGCGCTGGAGCGCGCTGATGCAGGGCCGCGAGGTGCACACCCGCGACAGCTTCATCGAGGCACAGCTCGACACCGTCTCGCCCGCCGCGCGCACGCTGCTGCCGCTCATCGGCCGCGACCTTTGGTTCACCGGCGAGGCCGCCCCCGAGGGCACCCCGCTGCGCCAGCGCGAGCGGGCGCTCGACCTGCTGGCCGAGTGGAACGGCGAAATGAACGAGCACATGCCCGAGCCACTGATCTACGCCGCCTGGCTGCGCGCCCTGCAGGACCGGCTGATCCGCGACGAGATCGGCCCGCTGGCGGATGAATACACCCATGTCGACCCGCTTTTCATCGAGCGCGTCTTCCGCAACATCGGCGGTGCCGGAAAATGGTGCGACGTGCTGCGCTCGGCCCCCAAGGAGACCTGCACCGACATCGCCCGCATGGCGCTGGACGACGCGCTGGTCTGGGTCGGCGAGCGCTACGGCACGCAGCTCGAGAGCCTGCGCTGGGGCGATGCGCACCAGGTCACGCACAAGCACAGCGTGCTGGGCGACGTGCCGCTGCTGAACTATTTCGTCAACATCCGCCAGACCACCTCGGGCGGCGATTTCACCCTGCAGCGCGGCGTGACCGCAGGGAGCGGCCCCGACCCCTTTGCCAACGTGCATGGCGCCACCTACCGCGGGGTCTATGATTTCGCCGATCCCGACAGCTCGGTCTTCGTCATCTCGACCGGCGAGTCGGGCCACCTGCTGTCGCGCCATTACGACGACATGGGCACGCTCTGGCGCCGCGGCGAATACATCCCCATGTCGCTGGACGAGAACCTCGCCCGCGCCGCCTCGGTCGGCGTGACGCATCTGGTGAAACCGTGACCGACCCCGCGCGCCTGACCCGGCTTGAGGCTAAGGTGCTGGCGCGCGAGGTCCTGGCACACCACCGTCCCGGCCGCGCCTATGGACTTGGCTGCCTTAAGAACCTCGACCGTCCGATGCGCGCGCAGGTCTTCTGCGCCGCCCACCCCGGCGAACACCTGGTGGTCAAGGTCTTCGCCCCTGCCTCTGCCGAGAAGGCCCGCGCGCAGGCCGCGCGGCAGCGCGCCGTTGCCGCACAGATGCACGAAGGACCGTGGCGCGCACCCGAGGTGCTGTTCTTCGACGACGTGCGGCTGGTGCTGGGCATGGCCTATGCGCCGGGCCCGAGCTTCGCCGAGCTCTGGCCGCAACTGCCTGCCGAAAAGTGCGAGCTGCATCTGGAGGCCGCGGGCAGTTGGCTCGCCGCGCTGCACCGCCCGACGCTGGAGCCGGGCAAGCTGCGCCCGCGCGGACAGCTTGACTGGCTCGCCGGACGGCTGCGGCGGGCACAAAGGGGCGGTGACGCCTTTCCCGACATCGAGAATTTTTCCCACGCCCTTGCAGGGCTCGAAGCGCTCTTTTCAGAAGCCCGTGGCCTGCCCGCCCCCCGCGCCGTCACCCACCGCGACCTGCACCTTGCCAATCTGGTCAGCGCCGAGGGCGCGCTCTGGGGCCTCGATTTCGAGAACGATGCGCCCGACGCCCCCTATCGCGATCTGGTTGCCCTGCTGATCGACGCGCTGGCCTCTGCGCCCGAGCCCGATGCCCCGCGCTTCGCCGCCGCTCTCGCGCGCGGCTACGGCGACGAGATCACCGCTCCCGCCGCCCGGCTCTTCGCGCAGCGCGCCTATGCGCTCGGCACCTGGGCGCGCACGCCGGCCGATCCGTCGCTGCGCCAGCGCGCACGGCTGAAGGCGGCGAAGATGATCCTCGCCGCCGACAAACCCCTGTTCTAGGGGCACGTCTTTCCTGAGGGAGAGGCGTCACACCGTCTCGAACTGAGCGCGGTCCTTTGCGGTCCAGCGCAGGTGCAGGAGGTAGCCCTCCTCGTCCTGCTCCTCGGACAGCACCAGCCCTTTCTGGAAGAGCCACGCCCGGCGCTTGCCCTCGCCGAAGCCGAGCCGCACGTCCTCGTCGATCGAGGCCCCCTGCAGCCGTTCGGTCACCGCCTCGAGCAGCCCGTCGAGCCCCTCGCCGGTGATCGCGCTGACCGCGAAGATGCCTTCGTCGCGCGCTGCACGGGCGAGCGCCGCCTCGCGATCCTCCGGATCAAGCTGGTCGATCTTGTTCCAGACCTCGATCTGCGACACGTCCTCGTTGACACCCAGAGAGCGCAGGATGGCATAGACGTCTTCGGCCTGTTCCATCGTGCCCGGGTGCGAGATGTCGCGCACGTGCAGCACGAGGTCGGCGGCCAGCACCTCTTCGAGCGTGGCGCGGAAGGCAGCAACCAGCTCGGTCGGCAGATCGGAGATGAAGCCCACCGTGTCGGACAGGATCACATCCATGCCCGTCGGCAGTTGCACCGCCCGCATCGTCGGGTCGAGCGTGGCAAAGAGCATGTCCTTTGCCAGCACCTCGGCCCCGGTCAGCCGGTTGAAGATGGTCGACTTGCCGGCGTTGGTGTAGCCGACCAGCGCGACGATCGGATAGGGCACCTTGGCGCGCGCCTTGCGGTGCAGGGCGCGGGTCTTGACCACCTTGTCGAGCTGACGGCGCAGCCGCACGAGTTGCTCGTCGATGGCACGGCGGTCGGCCTCGATCTGGGTCTCGCCGGGGCCGCCGACGAAGCCGAGCCCGCCCCTCTGGCGTTCGAGGTGGGTCCAGGCCCGCACAAGGCGCGTGCGCTGGTAGCTCAGTGCCGCCATCTCGACCTGCAGCACACCCTCGCGGGTCGCGGCGCGGTCCGAGAAGATCTCGAGGATCAGCCCGGTCCGGTCGAGAAGTTTCACCTTCCACTCTTTTTCGAGGTTGCGCTGCTGCACCGGCGTCACCGGGCCATCGACGAGCACCAGCTCGACCTCGGCCTCCTTGAGACGCTCCTTCAGCTCGGCAATCTTGCCGGAGCCGAAGAGCGTGCCGGGATGCGGGTCGCGCAGCGGCACAACCTCGCTCCCCACGACCTCGAGGTCGGGGAGAGCGGCGGCCAGGGCCACGCCTTCTTCAAGCGCCATCTCCGCATCGCGGCGATCACGGTCTGCCTTGATATCGGGGTGCAGGACCCAGGCGCGGGTCACATGCGGATCATGTTCGTTCAAGCGGTATCGTCGCCGTCATAAAGGTTGATCGGCTGCGACGGCATGATGGTCGAGATCGCGTGTTTGTACACGAGCTGCGACTGACCGTCGCGGCGGAGGAGAACGCAAAAATTGTCGAACCAGGTGATGACACCCTGCAATTTTACACCGTTGATCAGGAAAACCGTAACCGGAACCTTGGTTTTCCGAACATGGTTAAGAAATGCGTCCTGTAGATTTTGTCTGTCTGAAGCCATTAATTTAGCCTTTTTTTCTTGCTGCAGCCGTTCTCAGGCGCTCCCTCGTTCTTGGCGAGTATGTATCGCAAGTTGCGGAACTTCCAGAGCAAAAATACCGATCCCGC
Organism: Salipiger sp. PrR007; assembly: GCF_010499845.1. NCBI lineage: Bacteria > Pseudomonadati > Pseudomonadota > Alphaproteobacteria > Rhodobacterales > Roseobacteraceae > Salipiger > Salipiger sp. PrR007. The sequence continues at coordinate 82,007 of NZ_JAAGOZ010000008.1, forward strand.
GGCGGGTCGGCCGGGGCTCAGCGCAAAGGCGCCGCAAGCCCCTGCTCAATCGCGCCAAATGTCAGGCGTTAGCAGCACGATGATGCCCAGCACCTCGAGCCGTCCGAGCACCATGGCCGCCACGAAAAGCCCCTTTGCCGCGTCGCCCATCTCGCTCAGCGGGATCGGCTGCTCGGCGGCTGCGCGGATCAGCGGGCCGCAGTTGGTAAGCGCCGCGACGGTGGTGACCATGGCGTTCTCGAAATCCAGCCCCGAGAGGGCGAAGAGCAGCGAGAAAACCGCGATCGTCATGGCAAAGAGCATGAAGAACACCCAGGCGACAAAGGCCCCCTGGCGGCGGATGCGCCGCGCCATGACGCCGGAGCGGCCCAGCGAATGCGGGTGCACCAGGCGTTCCATCTCGCGCACGCCGGCAAGGTAAAGCGCGTAGATCCGCAGCAGCTTCACGCCGCCGGCCGTGGTTGCCACCCCGCCCCCCATGATCGCCAGCCCAAGCAGAATCACCCCCGGCGTCTGCAACCCCGACCAGCCGCGCACCGCGCCCCAGTCGGCGCTCTGGAATCCGGTGGTCGACAGGAATGAAAGCGCCGTGAAAAGCCCACCCCAGAGCGAGCGCAGACCGGCTGCGAGATTGGTCTCTGTGCCGATCTCGAAAGAGGCAATCCAGTGCCGCAGGAAAAGCGCGGCGGGCAGAACAAGCACGATCAGCAGCCCCAGGCGGAACTCGGGATCATGGCTCAGCTTCGACCCCGCAAGACCCTTCGTGTCACCAGAGAAGGTCAGCCGCGAGAGCGCGAAGAACAGGAAGAGGAAGATGATCATCTCGCCCCCCATGCCGCTCTGCGCCGTCTGCGGCCCGCCGATGGGAGAAATTCCCGAAGTCGAGAGCGTCGACATGGCATGGCTGAGCGCCACCAGCGGTTGGTCGCCCGCCATCAGCAGCATCACCCAGAGCGCCACCGTCAGGCCGACGTAGATCGGCGCCAGCACCCGCGCCGAGGCGGCAAGCCGCAGCGCCGGGTCGGTCACGTCGCGCCGCGCTGCGCCCGCGTCAACGCTCTGGCCGGGCTCACCCGAGGCGGTGACCTCGAAGCCCCCCAGCGTCAGCGGCGCCAGCAGCGCCGCCGAGCTGACCCAGATCAGCAGCCCGCCCATCCAGCCCACCTGCGCGCGCCAAAGGTGCTCGGCCGCCGAAAGGCGCTCGGGGGCAAAGAGCGTGGCCCCGGTGGTCGTCAGGCTCGAGACCATCTCGACATAGGCGTTGAGAAAACTGGTGGTCCGCACCGCCTCGTGGAATGGCACGGCGAGCATGGCAGGCAGCAGCAGGAAGGTCGCGAGCAGTGCCAGCAGCTGCCGCGGCGCCGAGCGGTAATGGGTCCGGGTCGCTTGGGCGATGCCGATCAGCGTGGTCAGCACCAGCCCGACGATGCCCGCGTAGAAGAAGCTGCGGGCGTCGTGGAACTCCTCATGCGCCAGCGCCACGGCGGCGGGGGCGATCATCGAAGCACTGGCGATGCCCGCGAGCAGGATCAGAAGGGGCGTGCGGCTGAGCGTGCGCATCGTTCAGAAGAAGTCGATCGAGACCTGCAGGAGCCGCTCGACCTCCGGCACGTCCTTGGCCAGCGCGAACATGACGATGCGGTCGCCCTCTTCGATGCGCAGCTCGCCGGTGATCTTGATCACCTCGCCGTCCTTCATCACCGCGCCGACCAGCACGCCTTCGGGGAATTCGATCTCGCGGATCATCCGCCCGGCGATGGACGAGGTCGAAAGCACCTCGGCCTCGATCACCTCGGCCTCGGCGTCACCGATCGAGTAGACCGAACGCACGCGGCCGTGGCGGATGTGGCGCAGGATCGAGCTGACGGTGGTGGCGCGCGGGTTGATGTGGGCGTCGACCCCCATCGGCTCCATCAGCGGCACCAGCGTGGGGTCGTTGATCAGCGCGATGGCCATGGGGCAGCCCTCGGCCTTGGCGCGCACGGCGGCCAGCAGATTGGTCTTTTCGTCGTCGGTCACGCACAGCACGGCGTCGGCGCGGCTGATGCCTGCCTCGCGCAGAAGCGCGGTGTCGAGCGCGTCGCCATGCAGCACGATGGTGCGCTCCAGCGCGTCGGCAGCGCGTTCGGCGGCGGCGCGGTCCTTCTCGATCACCTTGGCGCGGATGCGCTCGGCACGGCTTTCCAGCGCGCGCGCCACCGCAAGGCCGACGTTGCCCCCGCCCAGCACCACGATCCGCTCTTGCTTGCGCTGCGCCTTGCCGAAGATCTCGAGCGTGCGCTGGATGTCGTCGGCGTGGACCAGCACGTAGCAGGCATCCCCGACGAAAATCTGGTCGCGCGGCTCGGGGGCAAACAGCGTGCCCTCGCGGCGGACGCCCACCACCACCGAACGCAGCGTCGAGAAGAGGTCCGAGAGCTGCCGCAGCGGCGTGTTGATGATCGGGCAATGCTCGTCGATGGTCAGGCCGAGAAGCTGCGCCCCGCCCTCGAGAAAGCGCTCGGTGTCAAAGGCCGCAGGGGCCGAGAGGCGCTGCAGCGCGGCCTCGGCGACCTCCTTTTCGGGCGAGATCACCACGTCGATCGGCAGGTGGTCGCGGCGATAGAGGTCCGAGTAGATCGCCGTCAGGTAGCTCTGCGAGCGCAGGCGGGCAATCTTGCGCGGAATGGCAAAGATCGAATGGGCCACCTGGCAGGTGACCATGTTGACCTCGTCCGAATAAGTGGCGGCGATGATCATGTCGGCGTCGCGCGCGCCGGCCTTGTCGAGCACATCGGGATAGGAGGCGAAGCCTGCGATCCCCTGCACATCGAGCGTGTCGGTCGCCCGCCGCACCAGGTCGGGGTTGCTGTCCACCACGGTGACGTCGTTGCGCTCGCCCGAGAGATGACGGGCGATCTGCCAGCCGACCTGGCCCGCGCCGCAAATGATGACTTTCATGTCGTCTGCCCAAATTGCTGGCCCGAGGCCCCGAGTGTGCCCGGCATGACATGCCCGGTGCGAGCGGTCAATGCACGGGCGCCCCCAGGGCGTTTCCAGCCCCGCCCACGAGGCGGAACTGTCCCGGAATTAAACCCTTTATCCGGCGCCGCTCTCAGGAGGCGGGGGTCACCTGGTCTTCCTCGATATAGGCGATGCGCCCGCCGGATTTCGCCCCGGTGACCACGCCCAGCGACTTCAGCTTGCGGTGCAGCGCCGAACGCTCCATGCCAACGAAAGCCGCGGTGCGCGAGATGTTCCCGCCGAAGCGATTGATCTGCGTCAGCAGGTACTCCCGCTCGAAAGCCTCGCGCGCCTCGCGCAGCGGCAGGGTCGCCAGCGTGCCCGAAAGCACGACGCGGCCCTCCTCGTCCTCGCCCGCCGGGCCATCCTGCGGCAGCTCGCGCGCCTCGATCGGGCCACTTCCGTCGCCGAGGATCAGCACGCGCTCGATCAGGTTCTTGAGCTGGCGCACGTTGCCCGGCCAGATCATCGTCTGCAAGAGCGCCACCGCGTCGTCCGAAAGCTCGCGCAGCGGCAGGCCCTGGGTGCGGTTGAAGCTCTCGATGAAGTGGCGCGCCAGCAGCGGGATGTCCTCGCGCCGGTCCTCGAGCGAGGGCACGGCGATCGGCACCACGTTGAGCCGGTGGTAGAGCTCCTGCCGGAAGGTGCCCGCGGCGATCTCGGCTTCGAGGTCACGGTTGGTCGAGGAGATCACCCGCAGGTCCACCCGCACCTTGTCGGCGCCGCCGACGCGGGTGAAGCTCTGGTCGACCAGCACCCGCAGGATTTTCGACTGGGTGCCGAGCGGCATGTCGGCGACCTCGTCGAAGTAGACCACCCCGCCGTGCGCTTGCTCGAGCAAACCCGGCTCGACGCCGCGTTCGGCGCTCTCGCGGCCGAACAGCATCTGCTCCATGTTGTCCGGTGCCACCCCGGCGCAATTGACGGTGACGAAGGGCGCCGAGGCACGGCCGGAATTGGCGTGGATGAAGCGCGCCGCCACTTCCTTGCCGCAGCCCGCGGGGCCGGTGAGCATCACCCGGCCGTTGGACTTGGTGACCTTGTCGATCTGGCTGACAAGACCGCGGAACATGGCGCTTTCACCGATCATCTGCGCGACCTCGGTCTCGCGGCGGCGCAGCTGGCTGTTCTCGCGGCGCAGGCGCGAGGTTTCCATCGCGCGGCGGATCACCACCAGCAGCTGATCGATGTTGAAGGGCTTCTCGATGAAGTCATAGGCGCCCTGCTTGATCGCGGCGACGGCGATCTCGATGTTGCCGTGGCCCGAGATGATGATGATCGGGATGTCGGGATTGTCGCGCTTGACGGTCTTGAGGATGTCGATCCCGTCCATCTTGCTGTCCTTCAGCCAGATATCGAGGATCATCAGCGCGGGCGGTTCGGAGTTGACCTCGTTCATCGCCTCGGAGGAGTTGCCGGCCAATCGGGTGGTGTAGCCTTCATCCTCGAGAATATCCCCGATCAGCTCGCGGATGTCGCGCTCGTCGTCGACGATCAGGATGTCGCTCATGTCTGCCTCTCCAGTTCCGAAATGCTCTTGTCAGACGTCTCCGGCACGTCGCCGGTTGTGCCGAGCGGCAGGCGGATGACCGCCATCGCCCCGGCATGGTCCGCGCCGCCAAACGGCGGTGCGTCCTCGAGCGCCAGCGTTCCGCCGTGCTCCTCGATGATCTTCTTGACGATGGGCAGGCCAAGGCCGGTGCCCTTGTCGCGGGTGGTGACATAGGGCTCGAAGAGCCGCGCGCGATCCTCGGGCAGGCCGATGCCATTGTCCATGATGCGGATCACCGCGCGCCCGTCCTCTTCGGTCAGGCTGACGCGGATCTCGGGGCTGTGACCCTCGGGGGCACCCTGCTCGCCGAGGCTCTCGATCGCCTCGCCGGCGTTCTTGATCAGGTTGGTCAGCGCCTGGCCGACCATGGTGGCGTCGAGTTCGGCAGCCATGGCGTGCGCCGGCAGGTCGCTGACGAAACGGATCGCCGGCTGGCCTGTCTCCTGCAAAAGCACTGCGCCGCGCAGCAGCGCCACCACGTCCTCGGGCTTGCGCTGCGGCTCCGGCATGCGGGCGAACTTGCTGAACTCGTCGACGATGCGGCGCAAATCCTCGGTCTGGCGCACGATGACCTCGGTCATCTGCGCCAGCTTCTCGGCGTCCGCCGCCTCGAGCTGGCGCGAGAACTTGCGGGTGATGCGTTCGGCCGAGAGCCGGATCGGGGTCAGCGGGTTCTTGATCTCATGCGCGATGCGCCGCGCCACGTCGCCCCAGGCGGCCATGCGTTGCGCGCTGACCAGATCGGTCACATCGTCGAAAGCCACAACGTACCCCTCGAGCGCGCCGTCCTGCCGCCGCCGCACCGAAAACCGCACCAGAAGATGCTCGAGCCGCCCCTCGCGGCTGACCTTCACCTCTTCCTGCGCGGTCTCGAGCCCGCTGTCGCGCAGCCGCTCGTAGAGCGGGCCGAACTCGGGCACAGCCACGGTCAGCGGCACGTCGGCGCGGGGTTCGCGCCAGCCGAGCAGCCGCTCGGCGGGGCGGTTGACGAAGGTCACCCTGCCCTCGGCATCCAGCCCAACCACCCCGGAGGTGATCGACGACAGCACGGAATCGAACAGCCGCTGGCGACGCTCGATCTGGCGAGTGTTCTCGAGCAGGGTCTCGCGCTGGCCCTTGAGCTGGCGGGTCATCTGGTTGAAATAGCGACCGAGCATGGCGATCTCGTCGTCGCCATCGCCCTCGATCACCTGCACGTCGAGGTCCCCCGCCCCGACCCGCTGCGCGGCGCCGGTGAGCCGCCCCACGGGCTGCGCCATGCGCTCGGCGAACCAAAGACCCAACCAGACCGCCGCGAGGATCAGCAGCAGCGCAAAGCCAAGATAGAGCAGCGCGAAATCAAAGAGCCTCCGGCCGCGCTCGGTCTCCTGCTGCTGGTAGAAACGCGCGGTCTCCTGCGTCTCGTCGAGCAGGTTCAGCAGGTTGCCGTCGACGACGCGGCTGACGTAGAGGAAGCGGTCCGCGAAGGCCGAGAGCGGCACCAGCGCGCGCAGCTCGTGGTTGTCCCAGTCCGGGATCAGCACCAGCCCCTCGGCCCGGGCGCGGTCGAACTGCGCGACCGTGGGCTGCTCGTAGTAGAACAGATAGGAGCGCTCGCCGCGGGCGCGGATCTCGCCCCCACCATCGATCACGTAGGCCTCGCGCAGGCCGCGCTGGATTTGCGCCTGTCCCTGCCCCAGAACCTGCCGCACGTCACCGTCATCGAGCGCGAAATTTGCCCGGCGCGCACCGTCGACGAAACGCGCCAGCGCCTGCACATCCTCGATCAGCCCGACGCGCTGCTCTTCTTCATAGGCCTCGGCGGCGGCCATCGAGGCTCCCACCACGTTCTGCACGCGGCTGGAGAACCATGTCTCGAGGCCGATGTTGATGGTGAGAACGGCAAAGACCGCGACGGTAACCGTGGGCAACAGCGCCATAAGCGCAAAAAGCCCGGTCAGGCGCAGGTGCAGCCGCGAGCCTGCCGATTGCGCCCGGCGCTCCGAGATCATCCGCACCAGCCGCGCCAGCACCAACGTGGCGATCAGCAGCACGTAGACCATGTCGGCCAGCAGCACGAGCCGCAGGCTCAGCTGCGTCGCACGCTCGCCGCTGCCGAGCGGGCCAAGCACCAGAAACGTCAACACCGCCAGAACCGGCCCGAGCAGAACCAGCCCGAGCGTCGCCACGTTCTGAACGCGCCGTTGTCGGCGCAGCCTGTTCATGCGCGCCCAAGTCGTGCTCCGTGCCCGGGTGGCCACAGATTCACCTCATACTGATTGGCTGCTCGAGGCAGCGTCGCCATGTGCTGTGGCTTCTAATGAATGCGCCGCCCCGAGGGCGGCGCATCGCGGCCACATGCCTGTGACGGTTTTACATCAGTTTGCGGCGCCGTGTCACGCGAATATCAAGATCGGTGATCTTCTTGCGCAAGGTATTGCGGTTGATGCCAAGCAGGTCGGCACATTTCGCCTGATTCCCGCCGGTGGCTTCCAGCGCGATCTCGATGAGCGGCGCTTCCACTTCCTTGAGGATGCGGGTGTAGAGCCCCGGTGCCGGCAGCATGTTGCCATGCAGGTCGAAATAGCGGCGCAGGTGGCGGGCCACCGAGGTGCTGAGTTTCTCGCTGTCGCCGCCGCGCAGGATCGGGCCGGTGTCGGGCTGATTGCCCAGAACCGCCTCGACTTCGGCGCGGCTGATTTCCTCGGCCCGAGAGGTCAGGCTCAGGCGGCGCACGGCGTTTTCCAGCTGCCGCACGTTGCCGGGCCAGCTGTAGGCGCGGAAGAGCTCGGCGGCATCCTTCGACAGCCACCGCTTGGAGGCCCCCTCGCGCTCGGCACGCTGCAGGAAATGCTCGGTCAGCAGGGCGATGTCCTCGACCCGCTCGCGCAGGCTCGGCACATTGATGGTCGCGCCCGACAGGCGGTAGTAGAGGTCCTGACGCACCGCGCCCTCCTCCATCGCCTGCGCCAGATCGCCCTGGCTGGTGGCCATGAAGCGGGGCACGTGCTCGCCGGGGATGTCCATCATGCGCACGACGCGCGCCTGGATCTCGTCGGGGATGTCGGTGATCTCGTCGATCAGCAGCGTGCCGCCCTTGACCCGCGCCAGCACCCGCGCCGGGCCTTCGAGATCCGACAGGTCGGCGCCGGTCACCGTGATGAAGGGCAGCGTGCGACGGTCCGAGAAATCGTGGATGGCGCGCGCGATCAGCGATTTGCCCGTGCCGCTCTCGCCCGAGATCAGCACCGGCAGGTCGGTGTTCATCACCTTGGCGACAAGGCGGTAGAGCGCCTGCATCGCCGGGGTCTTGCCGACCAGCGGCAGCTCGTCCGGCCCGTCGGCGCCGATCGTGGAGACTTCCTCGCGCTTGGCCGAGCGGTTGCGGTTGTCGAGCGCCTTGGCGGTGCGCTTCATCAGGTCCGGCAGGTCGAAGGGCTTGGGCAGGTAGTCGTAGGCCTCGGCCTCGGCGGCCTGGATCGCGGTCATGATGGTGTTCTGCGCCGAGATCACGATGACCGGCAGGTCGGGCCTGTCCTGGTGGATCTTCGGCAGCATTTCCAGCCCGTTGCCATCGGGCATGACGACGTCGGAGATCACCACGTCGCCCTTGCCCTCGCCGACCCAGCGCATCAGCGTGGTCAGCGAAGAGGTGGCGTGCACCTTGCAGCCAGCGCGGGTCAGCGCCTGGGTCAGCACGGTGCGGATGGTGCGGTCGTCGTCGGCGACAAGTACGGTGCCGTCCATTTACCTGTTCTCCTCAATCTCGCGCGGGGCGCGTGGCAACGAAATGCGGAAGACCGTGCGGCCGGGGACGGAATCCACCGAGATCCAGCCGTCGTGGTCGGAGATGATCTTTGACACCAGCGCAAGCCCCAGCCCGGTGCCGTTCTCGCGGCCCGACACGAAGGGGTCGAAGACGTCGCCCTTGATGTCCTCGGGCAGGCCGGGGCCGTCGTCGATGACCTCGATCTGCAGCGGCAGCTTCTGGGTCGAGCCGTCCGGGCGGCGCATGCGGAAGCTGTGCTCGAAGAAGGTGTGCAGACGGATCGTGCCGCCCTCCTTGGGGTCGGCCGCCTCTGCGGCGTTCTTCAGCAGGTTCAGCACCACCTGCAGCAGCTGGTCCGGATCGCCATAGGCCAGCGGCAGAGAGGGGTCGTAATCCTCGATGAACTTCATGTGCGCGCCAGCGCCGAGCTGGGTCGAGCGGCGCGCGCGGTCCAGCACGTCGTGCAGGTTCACCGGCTTGCGCTCGGGCGCCGAGAGATTGCCGAACTGCTCGACCTGCTCCAGCAGCTTCACGATGCGGCGGGTCTCGGCGACGATGAGATCGGTCAGCTCGAGATCGTCCTTGGTCAGGTTCATCGACAGAAGCTGGGCCGCGCCGGTGATCCCTGCAAGCGGGTTCTTGATCTCATGCGCCAGCATCTCGGCCATGCCGATGGCGGATTTCGCGGCGGATTTCACCGAATGGCTCTGGGTCATCCGCCCGGCCAGCTCGCGCGGGCTGATCAGCATGATAAACCAGCCCGGGTAGTTCTGTACCGGCGCGAGCTGCAGGTTGCACACCAGCGGCGGGCGGTTGCCGGTACCCACATCGACGTCGTTGACGAAGAGCGGCGTGCCATGCTCACGCGCCCGGGCGAGGCTTTCCTCGATCGGCGCATCCACCGCGAGACGGTCCCAGATCGGCTGGCCGACGAGCCATTTCGCCGAGTTGTTCATGAAGCCCTCGGCGGCGGGGTTCATGTCGGCGATACGTTCCTCTGCATCGAGCAGGACGGCGGGCACCGGCAGCGACGACCACAGCTGGGTCAGGAGCTCGGTGTTGGTGCTCATGCGGCGACCTTCAGATCGCAGGCCAGCGCGGCGTCGAGAAGGTGCAGCGTCTCGGCCGGTTCGCGGGCGGTCAGCACGCGCTTGCGCAGATCCGCCGAGGGCGCGGCGTGATCCATGTACCACCCCAGGTGCTTGCGCGAGACACGGCCACCCAGCTCCTTGCCATAAAACGAAAGCATTGCCTCGTAATGCTCTGCGACCATTTGATAAAACGCCTTTCCTGTCGGCACGTCAGGTGCCGGTGTTCCGTAAAGCTCGGCCGCGATCTGGGCCAACCTCCAGGGCGCGCCCTGTGCCCCCCGGCCCACCATGATCCCCGCCGCACCAGAGGCCCCGAGGGCCGCCCGCGCGCTGGCCGCATCCACGATGTCGCCATTGGCGACCACCGGGATCGACACGGCCTCGACCACCTCGCGGATCGCCGCCCAATCGGCGGCCCCCTTGTAGAACTGGCAGCGGGTGCGTCCGTGGATGACAATCATTCGCACCCCGGCCGCCTCCGCCCGTTTGGCGATCTGCGCGGCGTTGAGGCAGTCACTGTCCCAGCCGAGCCGCGTCTTCAGTGTCACCGGCAGATCGACCGCCTCGACAACCGCCTCGATCAGCCGCAGCGCATGATCCGGCTCGCGCATCAGCGCCGAGCCCGACCAGCCGCCGGTGACCTTCTTGGCCGGGCAGCCCATGTTGATATCGATGACCTTCGCGCCCATGCCCGCCACATGCCGCGCCGTCTCGGCCATGGGCTCGGGCGCGCGGCCCGCCAGTTGCACCGAGGTGTTCTCGATTCCGGCGCCCAACTCCGCCTTCTCGCGCGTGCCGGGCCGCGCGGTGAGAAACTCTCCACTGGCGATCATCTCGGACACCACCAGCCCCGCACCAAAGCGCGACACAAGGCTGCGGAAGGGCAAATCCGTGATTCCCGCGAGCGGGGCCAGCAAGACCGGAGGGTCGATGAGTCTGTCGCCCAGCGAGAAGTTCAAGCGCCTATTCCTTGTGCAGATGCTTGGGAGTTAACGTGCGCGCGGCGCGTGTTCAATCATTTGGGAGCGCTACAGGCGCACGCCATACGCGAGTGATGAAAAATTGAGCACAATGCCCCCGGTGATTGCACCGCCCCGCGGCAGCGCCTAGAGAGGGGCGCCGGAGGTCAACACCATGGAAACAGCCGCGGAAACAGCCGCCATCATCGTCGCCGCGGGGCGCGGCACCCGCGCGGGTGGCGGGCTCCCGAAACAATGGCGCGACATCGCGGCGCGGCCTGTGGCGCGCTGGACGCTCGAAGCCTTCGCCCCGCACTGCCCCATCGTGCTGGTGATTCACCCCGAGGATCGCGCCATCGCCGAGTCGGTGGCCGAGGGCCTGCCGGTGACGCTGGTGACCGGCGCCGCTGACCGCGCCGGCTCGGTCCGCGCCGGGCTCGACGCTCTGGCTGGCGCTCCGCCCGCCAAGGTGCTGATCCACGATGTCGCCCGGCCCTGCGTCACGCGCCGCACCATCGAGGCGGTGATCGCCGCGCTCGACGCCGCCCCCGGCGCCGCGCCCGCGCTGGCGGTGACCGATGCGCTTTGGACCGGAGCCGAGGCACAGGTGACCGGCACGCAGGACCGCACCGGCCTCTACCGCGCGCAGACGCCGCAGGGCTTCCGCTACGCAGACATCCGCGCCGCCCATGCCGCCCACCCCGGCGGCGCCGCCGATGACGTCGAGGTCGCCCGCGCCGCGGGGCTTGCCGTCACCATCGTTCCCGGCGACGAGCGCAATCTCAAGATCACCGGCCCCGAGGATTTCGAACGGGCCGCCAGCTACCTGACCAACCCCATGCAGGAGACCGCCATGGATATCCGCCTCGGCAATGGCTACGACGTGCACCGTTTCGGCCCCGGAGACCACGTGGTGCTCTGCGGCGTGAAGGTGCCGCACGGACGCGCCCTCCAAGGCCATTCCGACGCCGACGTCGGCATGCACGCCGTCACCGACGCGCTCTACGGCGCGCTGGCGGAAGGCGACATCGGCCGCCACTTCCCGCCGAGCGATCCACAGTGGAAGGGCGCCGCCTCGGAGATCTTCCTGCGCCACGCGGTCGAGCTTGCCACCTCGAAGGGCTACACCATCTCCAATGTCGACGTGACGCTGGTCTGCGAGCAGCCCAAGATCGGCCCCCATGCCGAGGCGATGATGGCCGAGCTGGGCCGGATCATGGGGCTGGCGAGCGACCGCGTCTCGGTCAAGGCGACCACCTCGGAACGGCTCGGCTTCACCGGCCGCGAAGAGGGCATCGCCGCCATCGCAACCGCAACGCTGGTGAAGCCATGAGACTGATCGCGACCTTCTTCTACGTGGGGCTGCTGCGCCCCGCGCCGGGCACCTGGGGCTCTCTGGCTGCCCTGCCCGCCGCCTACCTGCTGCTGGTGCTGGGCGGTTTCTGGCTGCTGCTGGCCGCCAGCATCGTCGCCTTCGTGCTGGGCTATATCGCCACCAAGGCCCTGACCGCGAGCGGCGAAGACGAGGATCCGTCATGGATCGTCATCGACGAGGTGGTGGGCATGTGGATCGCGCTCTTCCCAGTCGGCTACGGCGCCATGATGATGGGCGTAGACGTCTGGCGGCTCTGGCCGGGCTGGGTCTCGGGCTTCGTGCTGTTCCGGCTCTTCGACATCTGGAAGCCCTGGCTGGTGGGCTGGGCCGACCGCCGCGGCGACGCGATGGGCGTGATGCTCGACGACGTCATCGCGGGTGTCTTCGCGGCGCTGGTGAGCATCGTGCTCGCCGGGATCGCGCATGGCTTCCTGATGTGAGGCACGAGATGACTGAAGAGCTTGCGCAAGACATCCTGACCCGCGCCATGGCGGCGGGCGTCACCGTCACCACCGCCGAGAGCTGCACCGGGGGCATGGTCGCCGCCGCGATCACCGACATCGCCGGCTCGTCGACCATCTTCGAGCGCGGCGTGGTCACCTACTCCAACGCCGCAAAGGTCGACCTGCTGGGCGTGCGCCCCGCCACGCTGGAGGCGCATGGGGCGGTCTCGGAAGAGGTCGCCGCCGAGATGGCCGAGGGGGCGCGGGCGCGCGCCGGGGCCGATCTGGCGGTGTCGGTCTCGGGCATCGCCGGGCCAGGCGGTTCCGAGCACAAGCCCGAGGGCCGCGTCTGCTTCGGCCTTGCCACGGTCGGTGGCACGCGGACCGAAACCGTGGAATTCGGCGCGCTCGGCCGCGCAGAGGTCCGCACGGCGGCAACCCGCCACGCGCTCACGCTGCTGCGCGACGCCCTGGGCTGAAACGCGCCTCGAGGCCCGGCGGCTCAGCCGTAGAGCTCTGCCGCCCGCCGCTCGAAGGCGCGCACGATGCGCTGCATCGCCTCGTAGAAGAACATCCCCGCCGCGCTCTGCAGCAGGCGGTTCTTGAACTCGAAATCCACGAAGAAATGCACGTCGACGCCGCCCTCGGGCGCATCTTCGAAGTGCCATTTCGAGATCATGTGCTTGAACGGGCCGTCGAGATACTCGGTGTCGATCTTCTTCTCTTCGGGCCAGAGCGTCACGCGGCTGCCGAAGCGCTCGCGGAACACCTTGAAGCTGATCACCAGGTCGGCCAGCATCACCTCGTGATCGCCCATGTCGTCGCGCGAACGAATCCGCGCCGCTGCCGTCCACGGCAGGAACTTCGGGTAATTCGCGACATCCGCCACGAGGTCATACATCTGCTGCGCCGTGTACGGCAGGCGCTTCGTCTCGGAGTGGGTCGGCATGTCGCCCCTTTATCGCGTGACAATGCCGGGACATTTCCTATGCTGCGCGCGGATTTTCAAGGGGAGAACCATGGCAGAAAAGCCATATGTGGTAGACCAGATGATTTCGGCCAAGGCGATCGCCGCCCGGATCGAGGACCTCGCGCACGCGATCGAGCAAGAATTCGCCGACACCGAGAAGCTGGTGGTGGTGGGCCTGCTGCGCGGCAGCTTCGTCTTCATCGCCGATCTGGTGCGCGAACTCGACCTCGCGGTGGAAGTGGATTTCCTCGAGGCCTCCTCCTACGGCGACGGCATGGAATCGAGCCGCGAGGTGCGCATCCTCAAGGACCTGCGCTCGCCGATCGAGGGCCGCGACGTGCTGCTGGTGGAAGACATCGTCGACACCGGCTTCACCCTCAGCCACGTCATCCACCTGCTGGAGAGCCGCAAGCCGCGTAAGCTGCGTACCATCGCGCTGCTCGACAAGCCCGTGCGGCGCGAAGTCCCGCTCAAGGCAGACTGGATCGGATTCGAAATTCCGGACGAGTTTGTCGTGGGTTACGGTATCGACTTCGCGCAGCGCAACAGGAACCTGCCATTCATCGGCAAGGTGCGCTTCCCGGAGGACGCCGCGGCCGGCTGAGCCGCGCACCTGCGAGGCGGATGGCGTGGAGCTTGCGCCATCCGCAGCCGAAAATGCTGGCGCTCGCGACAAGGGATGCGCGTCCGCAGGACCGGGCACAGGGGTCTACGACGCGCGAGAGGCCCTTCCCATCTCCGTCAGGCTGCGTGAGATTTTCCGTGATGCCCCGCGTTGGGCAGCGTGATCCATCGCCTCACGTTTACCTCGTAATTCACTGATCAAAATTACGTATTCTTGAGGATCCCTGCCAGGGGGCGCACGGCGGCGGTCCGCAAACCCGTACCAATAGCCCTCTTGATCGAAATCCGACCTCGGGTACCCTCCGCCCCGGGATACGGTTTTCGAAAACCCCGATTTCGGGAGGAAAGGGAGTTTCTTATGAAGTTCACCGCAACCAGTTTCGCGATGGCCACCGCCGTCGCCGCTCTTGGCACTGCCGCCTTCGCGCAAGACCTGCCCGCACCGGTCAAGGCACGGCAGGGCCAGTTCAACATCCTTGCCATCAACCTCGGCATTCTCGGCGACATGGCCCGTGGCAAGGCCCCCTATGACGCCGAGGCCGCGCAGGGCGCCGCCGACACGATCGTCGCCGTCTCGATGATCAACGAGGCGCCGCTCTTCCCAGAGGGCACTTCGGAAATGGACATCGACGGCACCCGCGCCAAAGCCGAGATCTGGGACGATTGGGACGGCTTTGCCGAGAAGTGGTCCGGTCTCGGCCAGGCCGCCGCCAGCCTGCAGCAGGTCGCGGCCACCGGGCAGGAGGCACTTGGTCCGGCGGTCGGCCAGCTTGGCGGCGCCTGCAAGGCCTGCCACGACACCTATCGGGCACCCGAGTAACCCATGCGCCGCCTGCTCGGCTTCCTGGCCCTGGTGGCGCTGTTCGCTGCCGGGGCGCTGTGGATGATCAGCGCCCCGGATCCGCTGCCTGCAGGTGAATTCGCCGATGACACGGGGGGCGATCCCGTCCGCGGCCAGGCGGTCTTCACCGCCGCGGGCTGCGCCTCCTGCCACCATGCCCCGGAAAGCGAGGACAAGCTGGTGCTGGCCGGCGGGCAACGGTTTCCCTCCGACTTCGGCACGTTCATTGCTCCCAATATCTCGCCCGACCCGCAGGACGGCATCGGCGCCTGGAGCCTGCACGACTTTGCCAATGCCCTGCTGCGTGGCGTTTCGCCCGAGGGCCGGCATTATTACCCCGCCTTCCCCTATACCTCCTACATCCGCATGGAGCCGCAGGACGTGGTGGACCTCTGGAGCTACCTGCGCACCCTGCCCGCCGCCAGCACGCCGAGCCAGCCGCATGAGGTCAGCTTTCCCTTCAACCTGCGGCGCGGCCTCGGCCTTTGGAAGCAGGTCTACCTCGACCCCGCCTGGATCGTGCCCGGCGCGGAACCTGGCGAGATGCGCCGCGGCCGCTACCTGGTCGAGGCGCTGGCCCATTGCGGCGAATGCCATACCCCGCGCGACGGCTTCGGCGGGCTCGAGCGGACCGCGTGGCTCGCCGGCGCCCCTGCACAGGGCGGCAATGGCAGCATCCCCGCCCTCACCCCGGACAAGCTGAGCTGGAGCGCCGAGGATGTGGCCTATTACCTCGAGACCGGCTTCACCCCCGAGTATGACAGCGCTGGTGGCCACATGGTCGAGGTGATCGCCAATTTCGCGCAGCTTTCGCCCGAGGACCGCCTCGCCGTCGCCACCTACGTCAAGGCGCTGCCTGCACCCGCCGCCGACTGATCCGGCGCCGCGCCGCGGGCAACGGCGGGATTTGCCTGTTTGAAAAGAGAAGAAGTTGCCAGCTCCGTGGCTGATGTCTCGGAACAAGGCTCCTGCAGGACTCCGCCATGGGCAAGCGGGTCAGCCGCCCGCTTTTCGACCGCTCCAGCCCCGCGCCCCCTTAACACCGGCGCACGGATCGCCTATCTGCCCGACATGGACAAAACTCTTCATATCGTGGGCGGCGGCATGGCCGGGTCCGAGGCTGCCTGGCAGGCGGCGCGGCTGGGTGTCGACGTGGTGATCCACGAGATGCGGCCCAAGGTGGAAACCTTCGCCCATCGCACCGGCAACCTCGCCGAGATGGTCTGCTCGAACTCCTTCCGCTCGGACGATCACGAGCAGAATGCCGTTGGTCTCCTGCATTGGGAGATGCGGCAGGCGGGCTCGCTGATCATGCAGACGGCGGGCGAACACCGGCTGCCCGCGGGCGGCGCGCTGGCGGTTGACCGCGATCCCTTCTCCGAGGCAGTGACCGCCAAGCTCCTCGCGCTGCCGAACGTGTCGGTGAGCGCCGAGGAGATTTGCGAGTTGCCCTCGGACGGGCATTGGATCTTTGCCACCGGTCCGCTGACCTCGGGCACGCTCGGCAAGGCGCTGCAAGCCGAGACCGGCGCCGAGGCGCTGGCCTTCTTCGACGCTATCGCCCCCATCGTCTATTTCGACACGATCGACATGGACACGGCCTGGCTGCAGAGCCGCTACGACAAGGGCGAGACCGAGGAAGAGCAGAAGGCCTACATCAACTGCCCGATGACCAAGGAGCAGTACGAGGGTTTCATCGACGCGCTGCTGGCCGCCGAGAAGACCGAGTTCCACGAGGGCGAGACAGCGGGCTATTTCGACGGCTGCCTGCCGATCGAGGTGATGGCCGAGCGTGGCCGCGAGACGCTGCGCCACGGGCCGATGAAGCCGATCGGCCTGACCAACCCGCACAAGCCCGAGGAAAAGGCCTACGCCGTGGTGCAGCTGCGCCGCGACAACGCGCTCGGCACGCTCTACA
Organism: Salipiger sp. PrR007; assembly: GCF_010499845.1. Taxonomy (NCBI): domain Bacteria; kingdom Pseudomonadati; phylum Pseudomonadota; class Alphaproteobacteria; order Rhodobacterales; family Roseobacteraceae; genus Salipiger; species Salipiger sp. PrR007. Next base: position 98,531 of record NZ_JAAGOZ010000008.1, read on the forward strand.
ACATCGTGGGCTTCCAGACGAAGATGAAATACGGCGCGCAGACCGAGGTCTTCCGCCGCATCCCGGGGCTGCAGAACGCCAGCTTCGCACGCCTCGGCGGCATCCACCGCAACACCTTCCTCAACTCGCCCACCCTGCTCGATGCGCAGATGCGCCTGCGCTCGCGGCCCAACCTGCGCTTTGCGGGGCAGATCACCGGCGTCGAGGGCTATGTCGAGAGCGCCTCGATGGGTCTGCTGGCGGGCCGGATGGCGGCGGCGGAGATCCTCGGGCATGAGCTGCCGCAGGTGCCGCAGGACACTGCCCATGGCGCGCTCATCCACCACATCACCGGCGGCGCCGAGGCCAAGACCTTCCAGCCGATGAACGTGAACTTCGGCCTCTTCCGCCCGCTCGAAGGGCTGCGCGGCGGCCGCCGCGGTCGCAAGGACCGCTACAAGGGCTACACCGACCGCGCCAAGACCGTCTGGCAGGAGTGGCTCGCCGCACAGGAGGTGCCCGCGTGAACTACGTCCTCGCCCTGCTGCTGCCGCCGCTCTCGATCCTGCTGACCGGCAGGCCGATCCTTGGCATCGTGGTCTTCGTGATCTGGGTGCCGGCGATCATCTTCTCGGGCGGGCTCACCCATCCGATGTTCATCCTTCTGGCCTGGGTGCTGATCTACCAGTCCGGCGAGGAGCGGCGCACCCGGCGGATCGAGAAAGCCTATCGCCGCGAGGACTGAGGTGCGCACGCGCTTTGCCCCTTCGCCCACCGGCCCGCTGCACCTGGGCCATGCCTATTCAGCGCTGCTGGCCGAGGGCATGGCACGGGCGGCGGGCGGCGCGTTCCTGTTGCGCATCGAGGACATCGACAGCACCCGCTCGCGCGCCCATTGGGAGGCGCAGATCTACGACGATCTGCGCTGGCTCGGCCTCAAATGGGACGAGACGCCGATGCGCCAGTCGGACCGGCTGCCCGCCTATGAGGCGGCGCTCGACGCGCTCTGGGCCCGAGAGCTGATCTACCCCTGCCACTGCACCCGCCGCGATATCCAGGCCGCCGCCTCGGCGCCGCAGGAAGGCACCGAGCCCGCCTATGGCCCCGACGGGCTGGTCTATCCCGGCACCTGCCGGCACCTGCTCGCCCCCGGCTACGGCGCGACGCCGCGACCGCGCGGCGCCGCGCTGCGCCTCGACATGGCGCGGGCGCTGGACGAGGCCGGGCCGGAGCTGTGCTTTGAAGAAAGCGGCGCGGGTCCGGACGGCGACACCGGGCGCATCGCGCTCTCCCACGATCAACTGCTCCGCCAAGTGGGCGACGTGGTTCTGTCACGCCGCGACTTCCCCGGCTCGTACCACCTATCGGTGGTTTTGGACGATGCGGCGCAGGCGATCACCCACGTGGTGCGGGGGCGCGATCTTTTCGAGGCGACGGCGATCCATGTGGTGCTGCAGCGCGTCTTGGGGCTGGCGACGCCGGTCTACCACCACCATGAGTTGATCCGCGACGAGGAAGGCAAGCGGCTCGCCAAGCGCGACGACGCGCGGGCCATCGTGACTTACCGCGCAGAAGGGGCCAGCCCCGAGGACATAAGGCGGATAGTCGGCATCCAGAGATAAGGGGTTCCGCCCCTCGGCGCCGCACGCCTCAACCCGGCATATTGGAAGAGAGAAGACGGCGCCGTACGGCGGCGTCAGCCCGCCATGGGCTGCAGGATTTCGACTTCCTCGCCATCGCGCAGCGCGGTGTAGAAGCAGCTGCGGCGGTTGGTGTGGCAGGCCGGGCCGGTTTGGCGCACGAGGGCCAGCAGGCAGTCACGGTCACAGTCGACGCGCAGCTCGACCAGTTCCTGCACGTGGCCCGAGCTTTCACCCTTCACCCAAAAGCTCTGACGCGAGCGCGACCAGTAGGTGACACGGCCGGTCTCGAGCGTGCGGGCCACCGACTCGGCGTTCATCCAGGCCATCATCAGCACCTCGCCCGTCGCCTCCTCCTGCGCGATGCAGGGGATCAGGCCGTTTGCGTCATAGACCAAGGTGGCGGGATCGAAGCTCATGGTGAAATTCCCTTTTGCAGGTGCCGGGCGCGCACCCTATCTATGGGGGGCGAGCCGAAAGGGAAACCCATGTCCGCCACCACCTCTGCCGAAACCGACCTGATCAAGCTCTACTCCTCGCGCATTCTTGCGCTGGCGGCGGATATTCCCCGGACCGAGCGGCTGGAGCATCCCGATGCGACGGTGAAGAAGCGCTCGCCGCTCTGCGGCTCGACGGTGACCGTCGATCTCGCGCTGCAGGACGGGCGGGTCAGCGACTTCGGCCAGGACGTGAAGGCCTGCGCGCTTGGCCAGGCGGCGGCCTCGGTCGTCGGCGAGGCGATCATCGGCTGCACCCCCGAGCAATTGGCACAGGCGCGCGATGCGCTGCGCGCCATGCTCAAGGAGGACGGGCCGACCCCGCCTGCCCCCTTCGACGGGCTCGAGGTGCTGCGCCCGGCGGCGGCCTACAAGAACCGCCACGCCTCGATCATGCTGGCGCTGGAGGCGGCGACCGAAGCCGCCGAGGAAATCGTCGCGGCGCGCCGCGCCTGACGGCACCCCGGCCCCGGTCGAGCCCAGAGATCAGAACACCCGACAAAAAAACCGCCGCACTCCGGGGATGGGAGGCGGCGGCAGTGGCGTGTCTTGTGGACTCCGGAAGAGCCGCTTTGCGTATCCGGGGATCAGGCGACCCGGAGTTGGGGAAACAATGCAGCGCATCGGGACAGTGATGCGGCGGCACCCGGAGCAAGACCGCAGGCAGAAATTCGAAGGCTCAGAGAAGTGGCAAATGCAGCGCCCCGACAAGGATCACGATCAGCGAGACGGCCCCGATCATGTCGGTGACCAGCGAGCTGTTGTCGGCGCGGCTCATGGTGGTGCGGATGGTCTCAATCATCTTGGCGTTCCCTGTGTGCGTGCTGTGCGTGTTCTCTTGTTGCCCTTTTGTTCTCACGTGATGCGAGTCGAGTAAAGAACTTTTTAAGAACATTTGCGAACACCTGAGAACATAAGGCAGGAACACAAAGACCCGGCGCGTGCCGCTGCGCGCCGGGTCTTTTATATTTTCTCTAATTTACAGAGAGTTACACGGTTGACGCATCGATTACCCGACGCTGATCAGCTTGATCGCCTCGTCCTGCCGCATCAGCCAGAGCAGCATGCGCGCCGCCTTGCCCCGGTCGCTCTGCAGCTCCGGATCCTCGGCCAGCAGCCGCCGGGCATCGCTCTGCGCCATCGCCATCAGCGAGGCCTGGCTTTCGAGGTCCGCCACCTTGAAACGTGGCAGGCCCGATTGCGCGGTGCCGATGAGGTCCCCCGCGCCGCGCATCTGCAGGTCGACCTCGGAGATGCGGAAGCCGTCCTCGGTCTCGCGCAGCGTCGTGAGCCGCTTCGAGCCGCTCTCGCCGAGCGGCGGCTGGTACATCAGCAGGCAGGTGGAGGCCGCCTCGCCGCGCCCGACCCTCCCGCGCAGCTGGTGCAGCTGCGCCAGCCCGAAGATCTCGGCCCGCTCGATCACCATGATCGAAGCATTGGGCACGTTCACCCCGACCTCGATCACCGTGGTGGCGACCAGCACCTTTGTCTCGCCGGCGACGAAGCGCGCCATGGCGGCGTCCTTCTCGGCGGGCGGCATCTGGCCGTGCACCAGCCCCACCACCCCCTCGCCAAGCTCAGCGCGCAAGCGCTTGAAGCGTTCCTCGGCGGCGGTGAGGTCCGAGACCTCGCTCTCTTCGACCAGCGGGCAGACCCAATAGGCCTGCCGCCCCTCGGCAACGGCCTTGCGCAGATGCTCCAAGACCTCGCCCATGCGCTCGGTCGAAACCAGCGCGGTCTGCACCGGCTTGCGCCCCGGCGGCTTTTCGTCGAGCACCGAGACGTCCATGTCGCCGTATTGCGCCAGCGCGAGGCTGCGCGGGATCGGAGTGGCCGTCATCACCAGCACGTCGGCGCCCTGCCCCTTGCGGCCCAGCTCGAGCCGCTGGCGCACGCCGAAGCGGTGCTGCTCGTCGACGATGGCAAGGCGCAGCGCCTTGAACACTACATCATCCTGAAACACCGCGTGGGTGCCGACGAGGATGTGGATATTCCCCTCCGCCAGCGCCGCGAGCTTGGCCTTGCGTTCGGCGCCCTTGTCGCGGCCGGTAAGGATTTCCACCACCACCCCGGCGCTCTCGGCCAGTGGCTGCAGCCCCTCAAGGTGCTGGCGTGCAAGAATCTCGGTCGGCGCCATCATCACGCCCTGCCCCCCGGATTCCACCGCGACGAGCAGCGCCATGAAAGCGACCAGCGTCTTGCCCGCCCCCACGTCGCCCTGCAGCAGACGGTTCATCCGGGTCTCGGCGGCCATGTCCTCGGCGATCTCGTCCATCGCCCTCAGCTGCGCGCCGGTGGGCCGGTAGGGCAGCGCCGAGAGCACGCGGCGGCGCAGGCGCCCGTCGCCCATGGTGGGATACCCCTTGCCCTTGCGGCGGTTGATCCGCGCGAGGCCCAGGGTCAGCTGATGCGCCAGCAGCTCGTCATAGGCAAGCCGGGCGCGGGCCGGCGCGCTGGGGCTGAGCGCAGACATACCGTCGGGGGCATGGGCCGCCTCGAGCGCGGCGTGCCAATCGGGCCAGCCCTCACGGTCCTTCAACGGCCCGTCGATCCATTCCGCCAGCTCGGGCGCGCGGCTGAGCGCCCCGGCCACGGCGCGGGCCATGAGTTTCTGCGTGACCCCGGCTGTCAGCGGGTAGACCGGTTCGAAGAGCGGCAGCATGTGCGCCTCCTCGGGCGGCAGCATGTGGTCGGGGTGGACCATCTGCGCCAAGCCGTCGAAAAACTCGACCTTGCCAGAGACCAGTCGCCGCGATCCCTCGGGCAGCACGCGGGTCAGGTAGTCGGCGCGACCGTGGAAGAACACCAGCTGAAACGTCGTCTCGGCGTCCTCGACCTGGATGCGGTAGGGCCGCCCCTTCACCGCGGGCGGCATGTGACGCAGCACCTGCACCTCGACCGTCACCGTGCCGGGAAGGTCGGCCCCCTGCACCGAAGGCCGCGGGCGGCGGTCGATCACCGAATGCGGCAGCGTCAGCAGCAGGTCGCGCGGCGCGACAACCTCCAGCCCCTCCATCGCCTGCGCGGTCTTGGGACCGACGCCGTCCAGCGTCTTGAGCTCGGCAAAGAGCGGCCAGAGGGCCTCGGGGCGCTGGCTCATGCCGCGCTCATCCGCCGATCAGCGCAAGCCATGCGTCCTCATCCATGAGCCGCACGCCGAGTTCCTTGGCCTTGGCCTCCTTGCTGCCCGCGCCGGGCCCGGCGACGACGATGTCGGTCTTCTTGGACACCGAGCCCGAGACCTTGGCCCCCAGCGCCTCGGCGCGGGCCTTGGCCTCGGCCCGGGTCATCTTTTCCAGCGACCCGGTGAACACCACGGTGAGCCCGGCGACCGGGCTGCCCTCCGTCGCCGGGCGCTCGGCGTCCTGGATGTCGAGATGCGCAACCAGCCGGTTGACCGAGGCGCGCTCGGCCTCCTGGTGCAGCGAGGTCACCAGCGAGACCGCGACAATGGCACCGATGCCGTCGATACCGACGAGGTCATCCCAGGCGGCGCGCGCCTCCTGCGGCACCTTCGGCTCCTCGGCCCAGACCGCGTCCTGCGTCTCCTTGATGCGGGCGCGGCGGCCTTCTGCGGCGGCGGCCTTGCGCTCGGCCTCGACGGCGGCCTCGGCCTTGCGGTAGCGCTCGACCGCCGGGACCGCCTCGTCGACGGCAGAGATCATCGCGGCCCAGCCGAGGTAGTGTTTCGCCAGGTCCTTGGCGACCACCTCGCCGACGTGGCGCATGCCAAGCGCAAAGATCACCCGGTTGAGCTCGATCTTCCGCTTCTCGTCGATGGCGTCGAAAAGGTTCGAGGCGCTTTTCTCGCCCCAGCCCTCGCGGTTCTTGAGCTGCTGCATGCCCGAGCCGTAGCGTGTCTTCAGCTCGAAGATGTCCGCCGGCTCCTTGATCCAGCCGTCGCGATAGAACTGCTCGACCTGCTTGGCGCCGAGCCCTTCGATGTCGAAGGCAGCGCGCGAGACGAAGTGCTTGAGCTTCTCCACCGCCTGCGCCGGGCAGACGAGCCCGCCCGTGCAGCGGCGCACGGCGTCGCCCTCTTCTCGGATCGCCTCGGAGCCGCATTCCGGGCAAGTCGCGGGGAAGACGTAGGGCTGCGCGCCCTCGGGGCGTTTGCCGAGGTCGACGTCCGCCACCTTGGGGATCACGTCGCCGGCGCGGTAGACCTGCACCCAGTCGCCGACGCGGATATCCTTGGCGCCCCCGTCGGGGTCGGGGCGGATCACCTCGCCCTTGGCGTCGCGCCCGGCGATGTAATCCTCATTGTGCAGCGTGGCGTTCGACACCACGACACCGCCCACGGTGACCGGGGTCAGCCGCGCCACCGGGCTGAGCGCGCCGGTGCGGCCGACCTGGATGTCGATCGCCTCGAGCCGGGTCCAGGCCAGCTCGGCCGGAAACTTATGCGCGATCGCCCAACGCGGGGTTGTCGAGCGGAAGCCCAGCCGCCCCTGCAGAGCCAGATCGTTGACCTTGTAGACCACGCCGTCGATGTCATAGCCGAGCGTGGCGCGCTGTTCCTCGATCCTGCGGTAGTGCGCGATCATCTCGCGCGGGCCGTCGCAAAGCCGCGTGAGCGGGTTGGTCTGGAAGCCCAGCGCCTGCAGCCGTTCAATGGAGCCCATTTGTGTTTCAGCCAGCGGTCCCGAAAGCTCGCCCCAGGCATAGGCGAAGAAGCGCAGCGGGCGGGCGCGGGTGATCTCGGCGTCGAGCTGGCGCAGCGAGCCGGCGGCGGCGTTGCGCGGGTTGGCGAAGAGCTTTCCGCCGCGAGCCTCCTGCCGTTCGTTCAGAGCGGCGAAATCCTCGTGGCTCATGTAGACCTCGCCGCGCACCTCCAGAACGTCGGGCGCGCCGGTCAAGCTCTGCGGGATATCGGCGATGGTGCGGGCGTTGGCGGTGACGTTCTCCCCCACGGTGCCGTCGCCGCGGGTGGCGGCCTGCACCAGTTCGCCCTGTTCATAGCGCAGGGAGAGCGAGAGCCCGTCGATTTTCGGCTCGGCGGTATAGGCCAGCCCAGCGCCGCCCTCGAGAGCAAGGTAGCGGCGGATGCGGGCGTCGAACTCCTCGACCTCCTCCGGCTCGAAGGCATTTCCGAGCGACAGCATGGCAACCGCATGGCGAACCTTGGAGAATCCCTCGGCCAGCGGAGCGCCGACCTGTTCGCTGGGACTGTCTTTGCGCTTGAGCTCGGGAAACCGCTCTTCGATCTCGAAGTTGCGGCGCTTCAGCGCGTCATAGTCGGCGTCCGAGATCTCGGGCGCGTCCTCGGTGTGGTAGGCGACGTTGGCCTGTGCGAGCAGATCGGCGAGCCGGGCAAGCTCGTCCCGTGCCTCCGTTTCGGTCAGTGCCTCTACCGGTTTCTCCGCCACGTTCTGGGCCATTGCCGCATTCCTTGCTCACGCCTTTTAGCAGACGTGATAGGGCGCGCGGCGGAGCACGTCCAGAGTCAGGCGTTCACCGCCAAGGCGCCAACCGGCGGCTCGGGATCGCGCAGCACGTATCCGCGCCCCCAGACGGTCTCGATGTAATTCTCGTCCCCCGTGGCTTCCGAGAGCTTCTTGCGCAGCTTGCAGATGAAGACATCGATGATCTTGAGCTCGGGCTCATCCATCCCGCCGTAGAGATGGTTGAGAAACATCTCCTTGGTCAGCGTCGTGCCCTTGCGCAGCGAGAGCAGCTCGAGCATCTGGTATTCCTTTCCGGTCAGATGCACGGAGCGCTCGCCGACAGTGACGGTCTTGGCGTCGAGGTTCACCGACACCTTGCCGGTACGGATGATCGACTGCGAGTGTCCCTTGGAGCGGCGGATGATCGCATGGATGCGTGCTACCAGCTCGTCGCGGTGGAAGGGCTTGGTGAGGTAGTCGTCGGCGCCAAAGCCGAATCCCTTGATCTTGTTCTCGGTGTCGTCAGCTCCGGACAGAATCAGAATCGGCGTATTGATTCGCGCCATGCGCAGCTGGCGCAGCACCTCGTGCCCGTGAATATCCGGCAGATTCAGGTCGAGCAGGATCAGATCATAGTCGTAGAGCTTCGCAAGATCGATGCCCTCTTCCCCGAGATCTGTGGCGTAGACGTTCAGGTTCGCGTGGTTAAGCATCAGCTCGATGCTCTTCGACGTGGTCGGATCGTCTTCAACCAAAAGGATGCGCATGGCCGTCTCCGCTAATCTCTACCCCTGCGCCGAGCCTGTCCCAATTTAGTTAATGGTTCTTTACCCCAGCCGAGATCAGTCTAGAGAACTTGAGTGGGCAATCAACTTTCGAAAGAATCTCATAAGGATAGGTCGCGCCTATTTCCGCCCCGAGGTGATCCTGACCTTGCGTGCCAGGCAGGACGTCCACCGTCCCCAAGGTAAAGCCAGCGATGCCGGGCGTTTCGCGAGCCCCCCAAAGCCCCATGAGCTCCATGAGCCCCATGGGTCGCCATTCGCCCCTCAGCGGAACCGCTGCACCTGCGTGGCCTTGAGCGCCTCCTCTCCGTGGCTGGAGACGGCCTTAACCCATTCGGCCAGTTCCTCGGCGCTGAGCGCATAGCGCTCCATCGCCTGCTGGTCCGTCAGGAGCCCGTGACGCACGGCGCGCACCACGGCGGCCTTGCGGGAGGCCACCCAGCGCCGCGTCTCTGGCGGTGGGAGATCGGCCCGTGTCATGATCGAACCATCAGGCAACGTCACCGCGCGCGGGCCATCGATCTTCTTGAGGTACATGGTCGTCGTCCCGTGTGCTCGTCCGGTATGATCGCACCGTGAGGTCGTCTCCTCGGGTGGTCCTCGCCCCTCGTCGTCATCGCTCCGGCTGGTGGCCCCCCATTCGGTCGCCACCCTCGTGCGAGTGTCCCCTGTTCTCACGTCCCATGCCTGCGTCCATGGCCCTCTATCGTGGCCCTTCATCGTGGGCTTTCCCATGGCCCGGCCATTGCCGCACCAGTTTCATCGGGGCGGCGCTTCGGCCATACTGCTGTCGCGCAGGATGCCGGGTTTTTGCGGGTCTCTTCGGCGCCTCCCGTCGGGAGGATTCCAGCACCTCCACCGCCCCCCTTCGCAGCGCGACCCAGCTATGGGGGTGACGCATAATGGCCTTGCGCGATTTAACGCTGTCTAAAACGCGCCCTTGTTAGTATGACGCATTTTCCTATATTCCCCCGGACTCCCGGAGATTGATGATGGCCCTCGATACCCAGACCTTGAACTCGCTTGGCTTTGCGAAATCCCCCGCCGACACGCGGGTGGTCGTCGCCATGTCTGGCGGCGTGGACAGCTCCGTCGTCGCCGCCATGCTGGCCGAGGAAGGCTACGACGTGGTCGGCGTGACGCTGCAGCTCTACGATCACGGCGCGGCGCTGGCCAAGAAGGGCGCCTGCTGCGCCGGCGTCGACATCCACGACGCGCGCCGGGTGGCCGAGCAGATGGGTTTCCCGCACTACGTGCTGGACTACGAGAACATCTTCAAGGACGCGGTGATCGACGAGTTTGCCGAGAGCTACCTTGGCGGGGCCACCCCAGTGCCCTGCATCCGCTGCAACGAGCGGGTGAAGTTCAAGGACCTGCTGGAGACCGCCAAGGATCTCGATGCAGACTGCATGGCCACTGGTCACTACATTCAGCGCATGGATGGTGCGAACGGTGCCGAGCTGCACTCGGCTGCCGATGCGAACCGGGACCAGAGCTATTTTCTCTTCTCGACCACCCCCGAGCAGCTCTCTTACCTGCGCTTCCCGCTGGGGCACCTCAAGAGCAAGGCCGAGACCCGTGCGCTGGCCGCCAAGTACGGGCTTTCGGTGGCCGACAAGCCCGACAGCCAGGACATCTGCTTCGTGCCCGACGGCAACTACGCCTCGGTGATCGAGAAGCTCCGCCCCGGTGCCGCGGAGGCGGGCGAGATCGTGCATGCAGACGGGCGCAAGCTCGGCACCCACAAGGGCGTCATCCACTACACCATCGGCCAGCGCCGCGGCCTCGGCATCGGCGGGCTCGACGAGCCGCTCTACGTGGTGAAACTTGACGTCGACGCCAAACAGGTCGTGGTCGGCCCTAAGGAGATGCTGGCAACCCGCGTCATCCCGGTCCGCGAGATCAACTGGCTCGGCGATGAGCTCTTCACCAGCCGCGACGAATGGCACCTGAAGGTCAAGGTCCGCTCCACCCGCCCGCCGCGCGACGCGATCATCCGCCCGCTCAGCGACACCACGGCCGAGGTCGAACTTCTGACCCCCGAGGAAGGCGTCAGCCCGGGCCAGGCCTGCGTGTTCTATGCTCCCGAAGGCAGCCGCATCTTCGGTGGCGGCTGGATCTGGCGCGGCTACTGATCGCCGCACCCCTCTTGCTTCAGGCAATCCAAGGGCCCATCCTTTTTTATGAAAGGGTGGGCCTTGTCATGTCCTGGCTGAACCGGCTCACGGAACGCCGGATCCTGAAATCGCTGGTCGAGGGCAAGCTGCAGGGCTTGGAGGGTGAGGGGCGTCCCCTGCCCGATCGCAGCGGCGAGGCGCATCTCGACCCCGGCGAGGCCATGGGGTTCCGACTGATGGCCGAGGCCGGCGCCCTGCCCGAGGAAATCACCCTCAAGAAGCAGGTCGCCGCGCAGCAGCAGCGTCTGGCCCGACTGACCGACCCCGAGGCGCGCAAAGCGGCCATGGCCGAGCTTGCCGTTCTGCAGATGAAGCAATCCATGGCCGAGGAGGCCCGGCGCCGGTTCTTGCGCGACTAGCCCTCGTCCGGAGCCCATTCGCCGATCGGGTAGATCAGCGGCGCCTGCGCCAGCACTTCGCCGCAGAGCGGGGGAGAAATCATATGCCCCTGCCCGGCGTCGCAGCCCATGGCCCTGAGGTAGCTGAGCTGGCCGGGCGTCTCGATCCCCTCGGCCACGACGCGGAAGCCGAAGCGGCGCGCCATGCCGAGGATCGCCTCGACCACGGCGCGGTCGCGCGGATGCGCGCTGAGGCCCTGTACGAACTGACGGTCTATTTTCAGCATGTCGATCGGCCAAGCGCCGAGATGGCGCAGACTGCCGTAGCCCGTGCCGAAGTCGTCGAGCGCGATTTTTGCCCCGCAGGCGCGCAACTCACTCAATGACTCGAAGACGCGCCCCCCTGTCTCTCCCAGGATCACCGTCTCGGGCACCTCGATCACGATCGCCTGCCAAGGCAGCCCGAGGTCCGAGAGCAGCCTTCCGAAATCGCCCGTGAAACGCGGGTTGTGCAGGTCGAAGCCGGTGACGTTGAGGCCGATGCGCAGGGGGGCGCCAGCGACCGCCGTGCGCACTGGCAGCCCGCGCAGAATCTCGGTGGACTGCACGATCATGCTGCGGGTCAACTGTTCGGCCAGAACCGGGTTCTCGAAGATCGGGTAAAAGAGCTCGGGGCCGATGATCTCGCCATTCTCACCGCGCCAGCGGGCCAGAACCTCGTAGCCGGTACACTGCCCTGTGGCGAGGTCGACCACCGGGTGAAAGGCCGGCCCTATCTCTCCTGCGGCCAACGCCCCGGCGAAATTCCGCATGAGCTCGCGCAGGCTGAAACGCAGGTGGCGATGCGGATCGAAGATCACCGCGGCGCCGCGCCCGGCCTCCTTGGCCGCATAGAGCGCCGTGTCGGCCTGTTCGAACAGGGTGTCGTAGCTTTCGCCGTGGCGCGGGTAAAGCGCGGCGCCCATGCTGATCCCGCCCAGCTCGGACTTTCCCATGGTCTCGGCCAAGCGGGCGCTCGCCGCGCTGCAGGCCCGCATCACTTGCAGCAGCGCCACCTCCGCATCCGCGGGCAGGCGCAGCAGCAGCGCAAACTCATCCCCACCGATCCGCCCGAGCCGGGAGTCGGACGGGACGCTGCCCTGCAGCGCCCCGGCGATGGCACGCAGGTAGACGTCGCCGAACTGATGCCCGTGCAGATCATTGATCTGCTTGAAATTATCCAGGTCCATGAGCACCAGCGCATACGGCCCGCGCCCCGCGCCCAGGGTCTCGCGCGCCTGCGCCCGGAAGGCGTCGGCATTGTCGAGCCCGGAGAGCGCATCCTTCTGCACCCGTCGCTGCAGTTCTGCCGCCTGACGCCCGAGCGCGGCCATGTCCTGCGCCATCGCGATCTTCCCGCGGCGCTCGACAAGCAGCGCGGCGAGCATGGCGATGAAAGGCCGCGAGGCCTTCTCTGCCGCGGCTATGCTGACCTCGTCGGCATTGAATCCGAGCACGATGGTGCCCAGCGGCAACGCCGGATGCGAACTCCGGCCGCTGCCGATCCGCTCGATCAGGAAACACAGGCGCCGGCCCTTCACGACGGCTTCGACGGTCCCTCTGCGCTGTTGCAGCGCCAGCGCTTCGGGGCGATTGTCCACGAGGTTGCGCAGGCTTTCGGCAACGGGCCCCTCGAGCGGCGCCGCCATGCGTACCGCGCGCGGTCCAACGACCTCGGGCGGAAGGTCCACAAGACAGGCGACGGCCCCGGTCAATGGCAGGGCCGAGGCGCCGATCCTGTCCAGAAAGGCGTCGAGTTCGGAAACCGGCAGGTCATCCTGGCCGAAGGCATCGTGGTCCGGCAAATCGCTAATCATGGAGCCGGCACCTCCGTTACGTGAAATCCCAAGTCGAAAACCCGGGGCGCAGACGCGGATGCCGGCCCCCAACACAATTCCCGCCACGCGCAGAGGCACGCCGGTTACATCAAGCTTTATGGAAAACCTTAAGGAGTTGTTAATAAGTGCCCCGGCCGAAGAGATATACGCCGCGCCTTGGCACAAGGCGGGCAAAGCGAAACGCCGCCCGGGAGCCGGGCGGCGTCGATCCTTGGTTCCGTGACCTCATCTACGCGCGCGCGGCGCTCAGAGGTAGTCCGACCGCTGCAGGCCGTATTTGGCCATCTTCTCGTTCAGCGTCCGGCGCGGCAGGCAGAGCTCGTCCATCACCGAGGAGATCGACCCCTTGTGGCGGCGCATGGTGTTGTCGATCAGCATCCGCTCGAAGGCTTCCACGTATTCCTTCAGTGGCTTGCCCTCGGTGGTCATCACCGGCTGCATGTCCTCGTGGTCATTCATCAGCAGCGAGGCGATGGTGCCCGTCCCGCGACGCGACTGCAGCACCGCGCGCTCGGCAAGGTTGATCAGCTGGCGCACGTTTCCGGGCCAGGGCGCCTGCAGCAGCTGCGCCGCCTCCTGAGCCGAGACCTGCGGCGCGTCGCAGCCATATTCATCAGAGAACTGCTCGGAGAAGCGGGTGAAGAGCGTCAGGATGTCCTCGCCGCGCTGGCGCAGCGGCGGCACGGTGATCTTCAGCGCGGCAAGACGGTAGTAAAGGTCGGGGCGCAGCGCGGTCTCGCAGGTGCGGCCCTCGTCCTGCAGGTTGCAGATGGCGATGATGCGGGTTTCGGGCGGGGTGCCCTGATCGTTGATCACCGACAGAAGCCGCGCCTGCGAGGCGTCCGAGAGGCTTTCGATGTCCTCGAGCACCAGCGTGCCGCCGCGCGCCTCCTCGATCGCCGGAAGCCGGGTGTCCTCGGGCTGCATCGGGCCGAAGAGGCGGCGCATCAGCGCGTCCTCGTCCATCGCCGCGCAGGAGATCAGCACGAACTTCTTGCCGGCGCGCGAGCCCACCGCGTGCAGCGCGTGGGCGATCAGCGTCTTGCCGGTGCCGGTCTCGCCGTCAATCAGCACGTGGCCATCGGCCTGGCCCAGATCAAGCACATCCTCGCGCAGCCGCTCCATCGCCGGGCTCTGGCCGATGAGCTTGCTCATCAGCTGGCCGCCGTCCGAAAGCTCGCGGCGCAGCACCCGGTTGTCGAGCGTCAGGCGACGGGCATTGGTGGCTTTCTTCGCCAGCTCCGACATGCGGTCGGGGTTGAAGGGCTTCTCGAGGAAGTCATAGGCCCCGATCCGCATCGCCTCGACGGCCATGGGCACGTCGCCGTGGCCGGTGATCATGATGACGGGCAGCGCCGAGTCGTTGCCCATCAGCTTGCGCAGGAACTGGATGCCATCCATCCCCGGCATTCGGATGTCCGAGATCACGATGCCCGGGTAATCCGCGCCCACCGCGCCAAGCGCCTCTTCGGCGCTGGAGTAGGTCTCGGTGTCATAGCCAGACAGGGCCAGCCACTGGCTGATCGACTGGCGCATGTCCTTTTCATCGTCGACGATGGCGATCTTCATGGCTTTGGTCATTCGGTCTGGTCGCCTTTTGTTGTGGTCTTGGCGCGCGTCTCGCGCGGTAACTTACTCGTCATCGCACGCGGCTCACTCTGCCGCGGCGGGGCTTTCGTTCAAGATAGGCAATTGCATCTCGAAAACAGCCCCCCCTTCGGTCCCGTTGCGTGCCGAGAGGCGTCCACCGAGGTCGGTGACGATCCCCGAGGAGATCGCGAGGCCGAGACCGGTGCCGTCGCCGGGCTGCTTGGTGGTGTAGAAGGGCTCGAACAGCGCATCGAGATCCTCGATGCCGTGGCCGTTGTCACGCACGCTGAGCGTCGCCGTCTCGCCGCTGGCGAGGATGATCTCGATCTCGGGGTTGGCAACGGATTTGGTCGCGTCGATGGCGTTGCGCAGCAGGTTCACCAGGACCTGCTCGATGCGCATCCGGTCGCCCATCACCATCACTGGCAGGTCGGGAAGAATCTTGGAGATCCGCACCCGCCGCGCCTTCAGCTGCGGTTCCATCATCGACAGCGAGGAGGCCAATGCCTCGCCCATGTCGACCGGCACGAAATTGGCCTGCCCCTTGCGCGCGTAGCTCTTGAGCTGGCGGGTGATCGCCCCCATGCGCTCGATCAGGTCATCGATGCGGGAAAAGGCGGTCATCGCCTCCTCGGGGCGGTTGCGCTTGAGCAGCAGCCGCGCCCCCGCGAGGTAGGTCTTCATCGCCGCCAGCGGCTGGTTCAGCTCATGGCTGACGGCGGCGGACATCTCTCCGAGAGCGGCCAGCTTCGAGCTCTGCTCGAGCGTCTGCTCGGCGCTGGCCAGATCCTTCTGCACCTTTTCGCGCTCGGCGATCTCGCGCTGCAGCCGCGCGTTCAGCGCGCGCAGCTCGACGCTCTCGCGCTGGAAGAGAGCCATGCGCAGCGCGGTCTTGCGCGACAGCGCGTAGAAGGCCAGCGCGGTCAGCAGGGCAAAGGCCATGATCTCGAGCGCCAGCACGGCGTTCACCTTCTCGCGCACCGAGGCATAGGTGGTGAAGGTCGCCATGGTCCAGCCGCGGAAGGGAATGCGCCCGTCGATGCGCATCACCGCCTCGCCGCGCAGGTAGGCATCGGCGGGCAGCGCGGTCCAGTCGGCGGTGGCCTTGATGGCGCGCTCGATGGCATTCTCGGCGGGCTGCTTTGCCAGCGCCTCGTCCATGGTGAGCCCGCGCCAGCGCGGCTCGGTGGCAAGGATGATCCGCCCCTCGGAATCGAGCACGGCGACGGCATCGGTGATCCCTGCCCAGGCCCGTTCAAACTTCGCCAGATCGACCTCGACCATGATCACGCCGATGGAGGAGTTCTGGCTCTCCATGCGCCGCGAATAGGTGAAGGCGTAGCCCCCCGCCTCGCGCTCCTGCACGGTAAAGACGGTGGTATTGGCACGCAGCGCGTCGACGTAATAGGCCTCGGAGCGGTGGTTCGAGCCAAGCCGGTTGCGGTCGGTGGCTGCCACGGTGCGCCCGTCGCGGTCGAGCAGCATCAGCGAGGCCGCCCCGATTTCGTCGACATAGGAAATCAGCCGCTGCGTCGACTGGCTGAAGTCGCCCGAGTTCAGCGCCCCGATCAGGGCCGGATCGCGCGCCAGCAGCTGCGGCACGATGGCATTGCGGCGCAACTCGGACAGGATATTGCCCGAGTAGAGCGCCAGCCGCAGCTCGGCGCGGTTGCGCGTCGAGGCGGTGGAACGGTCGGTGAGCAGGACGTTGGTGATCCACACCGTGCTGACCGCCAGCACCAGCAAAAGGATAAGCGCCGCCCGCACCCGCCAACTCAGCGGGCCCGAACGCCGTCTGTCTTTCTTGTCACGCGTGGTCTCCGACATGGCGCCCAACTTACGCCGGGCGCCGGGCCGGCTCAAGCGGTGCCGGTCAAGCCTCGGCGAGCGCCGCCGTCAGATTGGCGAAAAGGCGCGCACCGTCCTCGTTGCCCTGCGACGGATCGCAGGCCCGCTCGGGGTGCGGCATCATGCCGAGAACACGGCGGTTTTCCGAAAGGATGCCGGCGATGTCGCGGTCCGCGCCATTGGGGTTGTCGGTGTAGCGGAAGGCCACGCGGCCCTCGCCCTCGAGCATGTCCAGCGTCGCAGCGTCGGCGGTGTAATTGCCGTCGTGATGCGCGATCGGGATGCCGATCTTCTCGCCCATCTCGTAGCCGCGAGTGAAGACGGACTGGCTCTCGGCCACCTCGAGCCCCACCGTGCGGCAGATGTACTTGAGGTTCGCGTTGCGCAGCAGCGCCCCCGGCAGCAGCCCGGTCTCGGTGAGGATCTGGAAGCCGTTGCAGACGCCGAAGACGTAGCCGCCGCGCTCGGCATGGGCCTTCACGCCCTGGCAGATCGGCGAGTTGGCGGCGATGGCACCGCAGCGCAGGTAATCGCCATAGGAGAAGCCGCCCGGCAGGCCGACGATGTCGACGCCCGCGGGCAGCGTGGTGTCCTTGTGCCAGACCATCTCGACCTCGAGCCCGGCCTGTTCGAAGGCCATCTTCAGATCACGATCGCAGTTCGATCCGGGGAAGACGATGACGGCGGCTTTCATGGGCACTCTCCTGAACGGCCTTGCGACGCGCTGCGGCGCCGCCCCGCCTCAGCGGGTGAAATCGGTGATCACGGCCACGCCCGGAGGCGTCGGCCCATTGAACGCCGCCAGCTCCGCCCCGGCCTGGCTGAGGGGAATCTCGCGCGCGATGAGAGGGCTCATATCCACCTTTCCCCGCGTGATCAATCCAAGCAGCGACGGATAGCGGTGCGAGGGCATCCCGCGCGTGCCGTAAAGCGCGAGATTGGCCATGTAGACGGCGTTCATGTCCACCTCCTGCACGGCGTGATGCCCGACCGGCATGCCGACCTGCACGTGTCGCCCGAGCGGCCGCAGGCAGCGGATCGAGGCGTTGACCGTCTGCGGAATACCCAGCGCCTCGACGCTGACATGGGCCCCGCCGCCGGTGATCTCCTTGATGCGCGCCGCGGCATCCTCCTCGGCGGCGTTCACCGCCGCGTCCATGCCGAGCGAGAGCGCGTGCTCGAGCTTTTCGGGCACCACGTCGACGACCACCACATGCGCGCCCAGAGCCCGGCCGAGGATCGCCGCGGAAAGCCCGATGCCGCCCGTGCCGTGCACCGCCAGCCACTCGCCGCCCTGCAGCGCCGCGCGCCCGGTGAGCGCGTGCCAGGCGGTGGTCACCCGGCAGCCGAGACCCGCCGCCAAAGTCGGCGACATGCCCTTGGGCAGCCGGGCGAGGTTGAAATCGCGCGGCACGGCGACGTATTCGGCAAAGGCGCCCGGCTCGATGAAGCCCGGGAGGCGCTGGTCGAAGCAGGTATGCTGCTGCCCCTCGCGGCACTGCGGGCAGGTGCCGCAGGCGAGGATGAAGGGCGCAACCAGCTTGTCGCCCACCTGCCATTGCGAGCCCGGCCCGGCCTCGACCACCTCGCCGCAATACTCGTGGCCCTGAATCTGTCCCGGCTTGACCCGAGGATGCTCGCCCGACCAGCCGTGCCAGTCCGAGCGGCAGACCCCGCAGGCCAGCACCTTCAGCACCACCCCGTCGTCGGGACAGGCGGGCATCTCCACCTCCTCGATCGACAAATCGGCGTTGTATTCTCTCAGGACGGCGGCGCGCATGAATGATCTCCTCCAGAATCTGGGATCACAGAACGACAGGCCACGGCAAAACACAAGCCCCGCGCGGGCGGGGAATCCCGGCCTGCCTGCGTCGGGATATTTGGGCCCCGAAGACACCCCGCGCCCTTATCCTAGAGGAGAGACTTCCGCGGCAGCGCGGGTAGCGGACTGGCGCGTCGCCCTTCCTTCCGCCCCCTCTCCTGCGCCATCCCGGCGTGCCTCTTGAGCAATGGCCACTGCAGGGATACATCTACGCAACTGACAAGAGGACGATTTCCATGCCCATCAAGCTGCCCGAAGACCTTCCCGCCTACGACGTGCTCTCGCGCGAGGGCGTGATGGTCATGTCCGAGGACAGCGCCTCTCGGCAGGATATCCGCCCCTTGCGCATCGCGCTGCTCAATCTCATGCCCAAGAAGATCCAGACCGAGAACCAGTTCGCGCGCCTCATCGGGGCGACGCCGCTGCAGATCGAGCTGTCGCTGATCCGCATGACCGAGCACCAGACCAAGAACACCGCCGCCGAGCACATGGAGGCCTTTTACCGGCCCTTCTCCGAGGTCGAGGCCAGCGGCGAGAAATTCGACGGGCTGATCATCACCGGCGCGCCGATCGAGCATCTGGAGTTCTCCGAGGTCACCTACTGGGACGAGCTCCGCAGGGTCTTCGACTGGAGCCAGACCCATGTGCACGCCACTTTCGGCGTCTGCTGGGGCGGCATGGCGATGATCAACTATTTCCACGGGGTGAAGAAGCACAGCCTGGATCACAAGGCCTTCGGCTGCGTGCGCCACCAGAACCTCGCCCCCGCCTCGCCCTTCCTGCGCGGCTTCTCGGACGACATGGTGATGCCGGTGTCGCGCTGGACCGAAATGCGCCGGGACGAGATCGAGGCCGCCGGCCTGCCTGTGCTGATCGACTCTCCCGAAACCGGCCCGGCGCTGGTCGAGGACAAGGCGCACCGCGCGCTCTACATCTTCAACCACCTCGAGTACGACAGCACCACGCTGAAGGACGAGTACGACCGCGACGTCGAGGCCGGCAAGCCGATCAACGTGCCGGCGAACTACTACCCGAACGACGATCCCAGCAAGAAGCCGCAAAACCGCTGGCGCAGCCACGCGCATCTGCTTTTCACCAACTGGATCTCGGAGATCTACATGACCACCCCCTTCGACCTCTCCCGCATCGGCAGCGAGTCCACCGACTGGCGTGCCGCGGCGAAGGTCGGGGCCTGAGCCATGTGGCAGGCGCTGCTTCCCGTTGTCGCGCTGCTGCTGGCAGGCTGCGGGCTGACCAGCAGCAAGGCCGTCAGGGAAGAGGCCGCCGCCGAAGCCGCCTTCCCGCCAGAGGGCCGTTTCCTGCAGGTGGATGGCCGCCGCGTGCACTACGTCGAGGCGGGCTCCGGCCCTGCACTGGTGCTGATCCATGGTGCCAGCGGCAACCTGCGCGACTGGACCTTCGACGCCGTCTCGCGGCTGAGCCCCGATTACCGAGTCATCGCATTCGACCGCCCGGGGCTCGGCTATACCGAGGCCGAGGCGGATGGTGACAGCATTTTCGAGCAGGCCGCGCTGCTCTCTGCCGCGGCCACGCAGCTCGGCGCGACGCGCCCCATCGTGCTCGGCCAGTCCTACGGCGGCGCAGTGGCGCTGGCCTGGGCGGCGAACCACCCCGAGCGGGTCTCGGCGCTGGTGCTGCTGGGCGCCGCCTCGCAACCCTGGGAGGGCGGGCTGCCGTTCTTCTACAAGCTGACCGCCGGGCCGCTCGCGCCGCTGGCCAATCCCGCCATCGCCGCCTTCGCCCCGGATGACAGGGTGCAGGAGGCGATCACCGAGGTCTTCGCGCCCAACCCGGTGCCCGCGGGCTATGCCGCCCATATCGGCGCACCGCTGACGCTCCGACGCGAGAGCCTCGACGCCAACGCCCGCCAGCGCGCCAGCCTCAAGGCCGAGATCCGCGCGCTCGCGCCCCGCTACCCGGCGCTCGATCTGCCGGTCGAACTGATCCATGGCGAGGCCGACACCACCGTGGGGCTGCAGATCCACTCGGTGCCCACGGCGGCGCAGATCCCCGGCGCCAACCTCGTCACCCTGCCCCGCGTCGGCCATATGCCGCAGCACGTCAGCCCGGCGCAGATGGATGCCGCCATCGCCCGGGCCGCCGCGCGCGCGGGTTTGCGCTAGACGCGCCGAAGCGTCATATTGAGCGTGAGATTTCAACACGAAGGACCCAAGCCCGTGTCCAAGCCCTTCGACGGCGCGATCAGCGCCTATTTCGAGAAGAAGGCCCCCAAGGAAATCCGCGAGGCCATCCGCCGCGCCGACAAGGATGACATCCTCTCGGCCAGCTACCCCTACTCCGAGGAGATGAAGGGCAAGGCCTACGACAAGCAGATGGCGGCGCTGCAGATCGAGCTTATGAAGCTGCAGCGCCACGTCAAAGAAAGCGGCGAGCGCGTCGCCATCCTCTTCGAAGGGCGCGACGCCGCCGGCAAGGGCGGCACGATCAAGCGCTTTCGCGAGAACCTCAACCCGCGCGGCGCGCGGGTCGTGGCGCTCGGCAAGCCCTCGGACACCGAGGCGACGCAATGGTACCTGCAGCGCTACATCGACCACCTGCCCTCTGGGGGCGAGATCGTCTTCTTCGACCGCAGCTGGTACAACCGCGGCGTGGTGGAAAAGGTCTTCGGCTTCTGCACCGAGGCGCAGCGCGAGCATTTCTTTGCCCAGGTGCCGGACTTCGAGAAGATGCTGGTCGAGGAGGGCATCAAGCTCTTCAAGTTTTGGCTCAACGTCGGCCGCGCCGAGCAGCTGCGGCGCTTCCTCGCGCGGGAAAAGGACCCGCTGAAGCAGTGGAAGCTCTCGTCGATCGATGTGGAGGGGCTGAAGCTCTGGGACGAGTACGGCGCGGCGATTCAGGAAACCCTGTCGCGCAGCCATACCGCCGCCGCCCCTTGGACGGTGATCCGCTCGGACGACAAGAAGCGCGCCCGGATCGAAGCGATCCGCCACGTGCTCACCGATCTCGACTACGACAGCAAGGACGAGCGCAACGTCGGCGCGCCCGATCCCAAGATCGCCGGAGGTCCCGAAGTCTGGGATGGCTAAACGCGGCTACCACCACGGCAATCTCCGTCAGGCGCTGGTCGAGGCGGCGCTTGAACTGATCGAGGAAAAGGGCCCCACGGGCTTTACCCTCTCGGAGGCGGCGAAACGCGCCGGGGTCACCCCGGCCGCGGTCTACCGGCATTTCTCGGGGCGCGAGGATCTGATCGCCGAGGCGGCGCGGCAGGGCTACGAGATCTTCGGCGATCTCATGCAGTTCGCCTACGACAGCGGCCAGCCCTCGGCGCTCGCGGCCTTCGAGGCCACGGGCCGCGCCTACCTCGCCTTCGCCCGCCGCTATCCGGGCCACTACATCGCGATGTTCGAAAGCGGCGTGTCGGTGAACCATTCGCCCGAGCTTGCCAGCGCCTCGCGCCATGCCCGCGGCGTGCTCGAGAAAGCCGCCTCGGACCTCTCCCAGCACATCCCTCCGGAAAAGCGGCCACCCGCCGCGATGTTCTCGGCCCATATCTGGGCAATGAGCCACGGCGTCGTGGAGCTCTTCGCGCGCAACTCGCCCGGCACGCAGTCGCCCTTCCCCGCCGACGAACTGCTGGAAAGCGGCATCGGCATTTACCTGCGCGGCCTCGGCCTCATCCCGCCCGACGCCTGAGCATATTTCGAGCCAGAAACATCCGGGGGATCCGCGCTGTGCGCGGTAGGGGCAGCGCCGCCTCTCATCCCGCCTCAAGGACCGCGACATGACCCAAAAGACCTTTTACCTCGGCCTCGGCGGCCAGAAATGCGGCTCGACCTGGATCCAGGCTTACCTGAACCGGCAAGAGGGCAGCGACTTCGGCCGGCTCGGCGAGTACCAGGTCTGGGAGCCCCAGCTTGGCGGCGTCTTCGCCCGCTACAAGGTGCCCACGCCGCCGCTGAAGGAGCGGCTGCGGGCGCGGCTCAAGACCGCCGTGGGCGCCGACGAGCCGGCGCAGCATCTGCGCTGGCGGCTGCAGTCCGACCCCGAGGCGTATTTCGACTATTTTGCCGGGCTGCTGGCGCGTCCCGGCATCGTCTGCACCGGCGACATCACCCCCTCCTACGCCGCGCTGCCGCCCGAAAGGCTGGCGCGCATCCGCGAGGGGTTCGCCGAACGCGGCATCGCAGTGAAGGCAATCTTCTCGATGCGCGATCCGGTGGACCGGCTGCGCTCACACATGCGCATGGAAATGGCCAAGGACCGGCTTTCGGCGGAAGAGACCAACGCCGCACCGCTGCGGGCCTTCTATGCCACCGAAGAGGCCGAGGCCCGCAGCCGCTACGACCGCACGATCGCCGCGATCGAGCAGGTCTTCGCCCCCGAGGATCGCTTCCTGTGCCTCTTCGAGGATCTCTTTACCCCCGAGGGGATCGCCGCGCTGTCGGATTTCGCGCAGGTCCCGTCCGATCCATCGCAGGGCGGACAAGCGGTCAACGCGCGGGCCAAGGGCTCGGGCAGCCTCCCCGAGGATCTTCTGGCCGAGATCGCGGCGCATTACCGGCCTGCCTACGAGGCCGCGGCCGAGCGCCTGCCGCGGGTACGCGCGCTCTGGCCTTCGGCCCCCTACGCGCTCACCAGCGCATGAGGCCAAGCTCGACGAGCTGCTCCGGCCCCTCGTAGCGCACGGAATTCTCGTCGAGAAAGCCGTCCTCCACCCCGTCCATCTTCTCCAGAAGCTCGGCGTAGTAGCGATACTTGGCGGCGCCATTGGCATGTGCCCCCCAGGAGATTGCCCGCTCGATCTTTGCCGCGAATTCTGACGTATAGACAAAATGTGCCAGCGTCAGCAGGACGGTCTGCGAGGGCGGCTGGTTGGCGTTGTGGGTGTCGATCATGCCGCTGTGCTTGCTGCGCAGGACCATCGGGGTCTTGTGCCGGGCAGCCTTCTGGAAGCTCTGCGCCTTGCGCACCCGCGAGGGCATGTAGATGCGGTGCCAGCCGCGCCGCTCGACTTTCGGCTTGACCGAGTAGCGCTCGAACAACCGGGCGGTCTTGCTCTCGCCGACCAACTCCGCGCCCTGCGGCGACAGCTCCACCAGGCGCTCCGCCTGGAAATAGGGATAGGCCTCGAGCAGCCCGGCGAAGCTCTGCGGCAAAGGCCCCGCGAGCCCGCCCACCGAAGCCGGAAAGAACTCCACCACCGAGGCCACCGCCGCGGCCGCGCCCTCGGCCTTCAGCCGCGCGGCGATCTCCTGCAGCGAGCTCACCCCCGGAGGCAGGAAGAGGAACTCGTCGGCGTCGACATAGGTGACATAGCCGCCGTCCATCCACAGGTGCGGCAGGGCGATCTTGTAGAAGGTGCCGGCGCGCTGCATCCGCGGCGCCGCCCCCTCGAGCTGGATTTCGATCTCGTCG
The DNA here is from genome assembly GCF_010499845.1 of Salipiger sp. PrR007. Taxonomy (NCBI): domain Bacteria; kingdom Pseudomonadati; phylum Pseudomonadota; class Alphaproteobacteria; order Rhodobacterales; family Roseobacteraceae; genus Salipiger; species Salipiger sp. PrR007. The sequence continues at coordinate 121,871 of NZ_JAAGOZ010000008.1, forward strand.
CCATAGGGCAGCCACATGCTCACGACGCAGCAGTCGGGCTGCGCCTCGAGCCACGCGTGCGTGCCGTCGTCGGAGCGGTCGTCGATGATCAGGAACTGCTCGGCCCCGATGCTGCGGTAATAGTCGAAGAACGCCGGGCAGAGGGCCATCTCGTTGCGGACGATCGAGAAGATCGTCAGCTTGTCCGGATCGACCGGGCGCGAGACGCTCTCCACCAGCTCGGCCACGCGATCGATTGTGTATGGCACCATGTCGAGCCCCCTCTTGCCGAGATCATCCGCAGCGCGCCGGCCCGCGGTGAGCGGCCCGCCTGCGCATCCGGGTCAGCCCAGTCCTAACGCCTGCCCCGCAAAAGCAAAAGGCCGCTCCGGAGAGCGGCCTTCGCAAAATCGTATCGAGACGCGGATCAGCGCTTCGAGAACTGGAAGCTGCGGCGTGCCTTGCGCTTACCGAACTTCTTACGCTCGACGACGCGGCTGTCGCGGGTCAGGAAGCCTGCGGCTTTCAGAGCGCTGCGCAGCGACGGATCGTAGAGCTGCAGGGCTTTCGAGATGCCGTGCTTGACTGCACCGGCCTGACCCGAGAGACCGCCGCCCTTGACGGTGGCGTAGACGTCGAACTGGTCTTCGACACCTGCGATGGTGAAGGGCTGGCGCAGGATCATCTGCAGCACGGGGCGGGCGAAGTACTTCGACTGCTCCTTGCCGTTCACCACGACCTTGCCGGAGCCCGGCTTGATCCAGACGCGGGCAACCGCGTCCTTCCGCTTGCCGGTCGCATAGGAACGGCCAAGCTCGTCACGGACGGGCTCGCGCGGGGTTTCAACGACTGCGGGTGCAGCTTCGATGCCGGCTGCGGCGCCGAGCTCTTCCAGGGAGTTGATCTGTTCGGCCATGATTACACCCGGGTGTTTTTCTTGTTCATCGACTTGACGTCCAGCACTTCAGGCGATTGCGCCTCGTGCGGGTGCGCCGCGCCTGCGTAGATGCGCAGGTTGGTCAGTTGCTTGCGCGACAGGCGGTTGCCCGGGAGCATACGCTTGACGGCCTGGAACACGACGCGCTCGGGGTGTGCACCCTCGAGGATCTGGGCCTTGGTGCGGGACTTGATGCCGCCCGGGTGGCCGGTGTGCCAGTAGAAGTTCTCTTCACGCTTCTTGCCGGTCATCTGCACCTTGTCGGCGTTGATGACGATGACATTGTCGCCCATGTCCATGTGCGGGGTGAAGGTTGCCATGTGCTTGCCGCGCAGACGCATGGCGATGATCGAGGCGAGACGGCCGAGAACGACGCCTTCCGCGTCGATCACGATCCACTTCTTCTCGATGTCTGCAGGAGTCGCAGAGAAGGTTTTCATCGTGGGTGCCCTTGAGCTGTTCAAATGGGGCCCGCCTGGGGGGCCCGAATTCCGATGGGCGGGTTATAAGCACGCCCGCGGCACAGTCAAGCACCATGGTTTTGCATTTATTTATTAATTTCAATCACTTGCAAAAACGGTATCATAATACCCCAAAGAATTCGACGCCGCGCCGGCCTCCCGCCCCGTTTCACACGAGGATTTGCTCCGGCGGATCGTCCAGCAATCGCCGCAGCCGCAGAATCGCCTGCTCGAATTCCGCCAGCGGCACCTGCCCGTTCATCCCGATGCGCACCGCATGCGGGGCAAAGGCATCGCGCAGGGCAAAATCTTCCGCCGCCCGCACCTGCACCCCCTTGGCCTCGGCCGCCATGCAAAAGGCGGCCGCCCGCCAGCCCGGCGGCAACCGCAGCCAGACAAAGGGCGCCTCCTCGCTCCAGCGCAGCTCATGGCCGCCGAGGATGTTGACGGTGCTGCGCACGTAGAGCGCGTTGCGCTCGCGCACCGCGCGGACGATCTGCCGGGTCTCCTGTCGCGACAGCAGATCGGCCACGAGGTCCGCAAGCGGCAGCGCGAGCCCGAAGAACCCGTATTCCGCCGCCCGCCGCAGGTCGGCGCGCCGGGCGCGCGGGGCGATCGCAAACCCCACCCGCAGCCCCGGCGTCAGCGTCTTGGAGATCGACGAGACGAACCAGCCCAGCTCGGGCAGCATCGCCCGGTAGGTCTCGCAGCGCGCCTGGCCGAGAAAGGTGCTGTCATCCTCAAGGATGTGCAGACCGCAGCCGCGCGCCACGTCGGCGATCTCGCGCCGCCGCTCGGGCGGGGTGACGATGGTGGTGGGGTTGTGCAGCGCCGGCGAGGTGCACAGCAGCTGCGCCTCATGCCTGCGCGCCAGGTCGCGCAGCGCATCGGGGCGGATGCCCTTCTCGTCCATCGGCACCGGCACCGGCTCGGCACGCAGCAGTTCGGCGGCGCGGCGGAACCCCGGATAGCAAAGCTCCTCGACAAGCACGACCGGCCGGCGCCCGCGCAGCACCGCCTGCATCACCAGCGAAATGCCGTTCTGCGCGCCGTGGCTGAGCACCAGGTCCTCGTGGTGAACCTGTCCCAGCGGCACATCCGACAGCCAGTCCAGCGCCACCTGCCGGGCCGGGGCGAAGGCGCGGCTGGTGGGGTAGTCCATCAGCCCCGGAGCCGGGCGCGCTGCGATACGCGCCAGGGCCTCACGCACCAGCCCTACCTGCCCGAGATCGGGAATGCGCCCGGTGAAAAGGCTCACCATACGGTCGCCGTTCTCGGCAACCTCGCGCGGACCGCTCTCGATCAGCAGCGGCGCGGCGCTCTCGGCCTCGCCGCGCACAAATGTGCCGCGGCCGACCTCGGCCAGCAGCGCATTCTCGTCGGTGAGGATTGTATAGGCCCGCGCCACCGTGCCGGGGGTCATGCCAAGGCGCCATCCCAGCTCGCGCACCGGCGGCAGCCGTGTCCCCGGCGGCAGTTTCCCCTGCGTGATGCCATCCCGCAAAGCGCTTGCGAGTACACGATATTTCGGGCCCGATGCCTGTTTCTCGAACAGATCGAAAATTGTATCGGTAACAATGTTTTGCTCGACGGTCATTTTTCCACAATGTATCAATTGGAGCATGAGATCAACATAATTGTACCGATACAAAACTGGAGACACACCGATGGCAGCCGCCGCACACGCCCCGCTCATTGCCTATCTCGACGCGCAGAAACCGCTGCCGCCGTTTGCAGCACTGGCGCTCCGCGTGGCGGTGGTTACCGCGCAGTGGTCGGAGCGTCGCCGCACACGCCGTGCGCTGATAGACCTCGACGACCACCTGCTGCGCGACGTCGGGCTCGAACGGCACGTCGCCCTGAGGGAGGCGCGTCGCAAGTTCTGGCAGGGCTGATCCCCGGACCTGACGGAACCTCTTCCCCTGGGCGCGAGGCATTCCCTCGCGCCTTTTTTATGCGCGCCCGGCGAGCGCCGCACTTACGGCGCTGCCGGACATGCGTATTTTCAGAAAGAAGAAGCCCGGAGGTCATCGCGAACCTCCGGGCTTCTTCTCTTTTTCAGGTACACCTCAGGGGCAGCAATGTGCCGCTCAGTGCCCGGCCAGGGCCTCGCGCAGCAGCGCCAGAACCGTCTCGCCCGGCACGTCGGCGGTGACAAAGGCGCGGCCGATGCCGCGGGCCAGGACAAAGCGGATGGCGCCGTCGAGCACCTTCTTGTCCTGCCCCATCAGATCGTAGAGCACTTCGGCCGAAGGCAGATCGCCGGGGATGTCCGACAGGTCGCGCTTCATACCCATCTCGGCGAGATGCGCGCGCAGCCGCGACGGATCCTCCTGCGGGCAGAGCCCGAGCCGCGCCGAGAGCTCGAAAGCCAGCGCGCAGCCGATCGCCACGCCCTCGCCGTGCAGCAGCCGGTCCGAATAGCCGGTCGCCGCCTCGAGCGCGTGGCAGAAGGTGTGCCCGAGGTTGAGCAGCGCCCGGTCGCCCTGCTCGGTCTCGTCGCGCACCACGATCTCGGCCTTCATCTCCACCGAGCGGGTCACCGCATGTTCCAGCGCCGCAGGGCGGCGGGCCAGCAGATCCTCGGCGCCCGCCTCGAGCCAGGTGAAGAACGTCGCGTCGCCGAGCAGGCCGTATTTGACCACTTCGCCGTAGCCCGCGAGAAAGTCGCGCGGCGTCAGCGTCTGCAGCACATCGATGTCCGCCAGCACCAGCGAGGGCTGGTGGAAGGCGCCGATGAGGTTCTTGCCCGCGGGCGAGTTGATCCCGGTTTTGCCACCGACCGAGCTGTCGACCTGCGCCAGCAAGGAGGTCGGGATCTGCGCGAAGCGCACGCCGCGGCGCAGGATGGCGGCGGCAAACCCCACGAGATCCCCAATGACCCCACCGCCGAGCGCCACCACGATGTCGCGCCGCTCGACCTTCTGCGCCAGCAGCCACTCGGTGACCCGCTCGAGCTGGGCCCAGCATTTGGTCGCCTCGCCCGGGGGCAGAAGCAGCGCCTCGCAGCTGATCCCAGCGGCGGCGAGCCCCGCCTTCAGCGCCGGCAGATGCGCCGCGGCAACGGTCTCGTCGCTGACCACGACGATCCGCTTGCGGGTGCCCAGCAGCGGCGCGATCTCTGACCCGGCGCGCCCCAGCAGCCCGCTGCCGATGCGCACATCATAGGCCCGCGCCCCCAGATCCACATGCACGGTCCCCGCCTGCATCGCCTCGTTCATCAGCTTTCCTCCAGCACGTCCGGGCGTGTCTTCAACGTCTCGATCACCTTGCGGGCCATGGCATCGATCGACAGGCCCTGCTCCGATTTCACCGCAAGATCCGCCAGCGCGTAAACCGGCACGCGCCGGTCGTAGATCTCGCTCAGGGTGGCCAGCGGATCGGGGGTACGCAGCAGCGGCCGGGTGTCCTTGTGGCGCACCCGCCCCCAGAGCACCTTGAGGTCGGCATCGAGCCAGACGGCAACGCCCTTCTCGGTGATCATGCTGCGGTTGCCCTCGGCCATATAGGCACCGCCCCCGGTCGAAAGCACCGCCGGGCGGGCGTCGAGCAGCCGCTCGATCACCTGGGATTCCTTGCGCCGGAAGAAGGCCTCGCCGTCGCGGGCGAAGATCTCGGCGATGGTCATGTTGGCCGCCTTCTCGATCTCGGCATCCGAATCGCGAAACGGCACATTCAGGGCAGAAGCCAAGGCCCGGCCGACCGCCGATTTCCCCGCCCCCATCATGCCCACAAGCACAACTGTCTTTTTCAACTTCGGGTTCAATCCCCTTGTTTCTCGGCCTTGCATCGCCAATTCTGCCTCCTGAGGCCGTGAATGACGTGTCACTGCCAAAAAGGCTAGGTATAAGTGACAAAAAACATGAGGCAGGACTACTGAGCATATGGGACGACTGTTCAAACCCCTTCTGATCCTTCTTCTCCTCGCGGCAATCGCGCTGGTGGCCTACGCCTATGTCGGGCCCTATTTCGGCGCGGACTTCTCGCCGCCACAAACGGAGATCCGCCAGCCCGTGGAGCTTGATGCGAACTAGGTTCCTCCTTTGCACGCTCGCTCTGGGCGTGCCGACGGCCCTCGCCGCCGAGGCCCCGCTTGCCGCCATCGACTGGCTCAAGCGCGACCCGGGGATGAGCGCGGCCCTGCCCCTGCCCGATCCCCGGCCGCAGGGCGGACGGGCCGTGCCGCACGCCGAGCGCCCGCGCCGCGACGAGCCCCCCGTGGCCGCCTCGGGCGGCACGCCCGACGTCGAGAGCGCGCCGCTCGAGGCCCCCAGCGCCGAGTCGGCGGGGCTCCTGTCGAGCGCGCTGACCGGGCTGCCGCGGACGCTCTGGTCGGGCTCCGACGCAGCCCAGCTCGCCGCGCTCATCGCGCAGACGGAACCCGCGGTGCCCGCGCTCTCGGCGCAGCTTCTGACGCTGCTGCTGGCCGAGGCGGATGCGCCCGCGGGCAATGGCTCGCTGCTGGTGGCGCGGATCGACCGGCTGATGGAGGAAGGCGCGGTCGATGCCGCGCTGGCGCTGGTCGAGCAGGCCGGCGGCAGTTCCAACCCCGAGATCTTCGCCCGCTGGCTCGACCTGTCGCTGCTCGCGGGCAACGACGACGAGGCCTGCCGCACCCTGGCGCGCAAGCCCTATCTCACCATGGACATCGCCACCCGCATCTACTGCGACGCGCGGATCGGCAACTGGGAACATGCGGTCACCGTTTACGGCTCTGCCGGGGCGCTGGGGCAGATCGGCGCGCGCGATGCAGAGCTGCTGGCGCGCTTCCTCGACCCCGAACTGGTCGATGCCTCCGAACCGCTCAACCCGCCAGCGCGGCCGACGCCGCTGGAATTTCACCTCTTCGAGGCCGTGGGCGAAGCGCTGCCCACCCAGCCGCTTCCGCGCATGTTCGCCGCCGCGGACCTGTCGGGCAACAGCGGCTGGCGGGCACAGATCCTCGCCGCAGAACGCCTTGCGCGGCGCGGCACGCTTTCCGAGAACCGCCTGCTGGGCATCTATACCGACCGCGAGCCCGCTGCCTCGGGCGGGGTCTGGGACCGCGTCGCGGCGGTGCAGGATCTCGAGGCCGCGCTGAACGCCGGGCGCGGCGATCTGATCGGCCCCGCCCTGCTCGCCGCCTGGCCGCAGATGCGCAGCGCCGGGCTGCTGGTGCCCTTCTCCGAGCTTTACGCGGCGCGGCTGCAGGGGCTCGACCTCGATCCGCGCGCCGCGGCGCTGGCGCAACGCGCCGCGCTGCTGTCGCCGGACTACGAGGAGGCTGCCCGCCGCCTGCCTGCGCGCAGCGGGCTGATCCGCGCGGTGCACGCCGTGGCGCAAGGCGAGATGCCCGACACCGTCCCCCTCGCCCCCGCCGCCCAGGCCATTGTCGAGGCCTGGCGCCCGGATGCCGAGGTGCCGCCGGAGCTGGCCAGCCTGCTGCGTGACGGCAAGTTGGGCGAGGCGATCCTGCGGGCCATCGCGCTTTTCCAGTCCGGTGCCGAAGGCAACCACGCCGATCTCACCGGTGCGCTGGCGACGCTGCGCCGGGTGGGGCTCGAGGACACGGCGCGCCGCGCCGCCATCCAGCAGATCCTGCTTTCGGACGAAGGCGCACCGCTGTGAGCGCCGCCAACTGGGTTTCGGCCTTCCTCGAGGCGCAGGCCGCCGAGCGCGGCGCCGCGGACAACACGCAGGCCGCCTACGCCCGCGATCTCGCGTCCTTCACCGGCTGGCTGGCGGCGCGCAAGCGCGACCTTGCCAGCGCACAGCGCGGCGACGTCGAGGACTACCTGGTCGCCTGCGAAGCCGAGGGGCTTGCGGTCTCGACCCGCGCGCGTCGGCTCTCGGCGATCAAACAGCTCTACCGCTTCGCCTTCGAAGAGGGGCTGAGGGCCGACAACCCGGCAGTGCAGATCGCCGGTCCGGGCCGCCCCAAACGCCTGCCCAAAACGCTCTCGACCGAAGAGGTCGACCGGCTGCTCGAGGCCGCCGAGTCTCATGGCCGCAGCGCCGACGACCGGATGCGCAACACCTGCCTGATGCAACTGCTCTATGCCACCGGCATGCGGGTGAGCGAGCTGGTCACGCTGCCGCTCTCGGCGGCACGGGGCGATCCGCGCATGCTGCTGATCCGTGGCAAGGGCGGCAAGGAGCGCATGGTGCCGCTCTCGCCGCCGGCGCGCGTGGCGCTGGCCGAGTGGCTGAACCGGCGCGATGCGCAGGAAACGCTCAAGAAGACCGAGGGCAAGCCCGCCTCGAGCTTCCTCTTCCCGTCGCGCGGCAAGGCCGGGCATCTGACCCGCCATGCCTTCTACATCATGATCAAGGATATTGCCGTGGCGGCGGGCGTCTCGCCGGCCAAGGTCACCCCGCACACGCTGCGCCACGCCTTCGCGACGCATCTTCTGGCCAATGGCGCCGATCTGCGCGCCATCCAGACCTTCCTCGGTCATGCCGATGTGGCGACCACCGAGATCTATACCCATGTTCTCGAAGAGCGTCTGCGCGAGCTTGTGCTCGACCATCACCCGCTCGCCCGGGACTGACGCCGCCGCAGCGCGCTTCGCCATGTCTCTACGATAGGAGCCCGCCGCGCCCTTGCTTCCAGGCGGGAATATCCCGGGTGTGCGGGGGCCGAGCCCCCGCTTGCCGAACCTCTGGGATCAGGCGTGCACCTCGGTGTAGGTGCCTTCGCCAGCCAAGATGCCCCGGAAGCCGCCCGGCTCGTTCAGCGAGAAGACGATCAGCGGCATCTTGTTGTCGCGCGCCAGCGCGATGGCCGAGGCGTCCATCACCTTGAGGTTGTCGCGCAGCACATCGTCGTAGGAGATGCGGTCATAGCGCTTGGCCTCGGGGTTGGTCTTGGGATCGCAGTCGTAGATGCCGTCGACGTTCTTGCCCATGAAGATCGCCTCGCAGGCCATTTCGTTGGCGCGCAGCGACGAGGCGGTGTCGGTGGTGAAATAGGGGTTGCCGGTGCCCGCGGCAAAGATGCAGACCCGCTTCTTTTCGAGGTGGCGCACGGCCCGGCGGCGGATGTAGGGCTCGGCCACCTCGTCCATGCGGATCGCCGAGATCACCCGGGTGAAGACGCCCAGTTCCTCGAGCGCCGACTGCATGGCGAGCGCGTTCATCACCGTTGCCAGCATGCCCATGTAGTCGGCGGTGGTGCGCTCCATGCCCTGCGCCGAGCCGGCGAGGCCGCGGAAGATGTTGCCGCCACCGATCACCATGCAGATTTCGACACCCATGTCGTGCACCGACTTCACTTCGCGCGCGATGCGCTCGACGGTCGGCGGGTGCAGACCGTAGCCCTGGTCGCCCATGAGCGCCTCACCCGAGATTTTCAGCATCACACGCTTGAAGGTGGTTTGGGGCTGCTCGGTCATGTTGCGCTCCGTCTGTGCACGATCCAAATTGCGGCTATATGTGACCGAAAACATCCGCGCCTGCAATGCTGAGCGCCCCCGCAAGAAAGGATCGCCGGTGGCTGATCTGGTGAAACAATATGCGCCCGATCCGAGCCTTCCGGTGCTGATCGCGGGGCCCACCGCCAGCGGCAAGTCCGCGCTGGCGCTTGAAATCGCCGAATCTGCGGGGGGCGTCATAATCAATGCCGACGCGATCCAGGTCTTCGACGACTGGCGCGTGCTGACCGCTCGTCCCCCGGTAGAAGATGAGGCGCGAGTGCCGCACCTGCTCTATGGTCACGTGCCGGGCAGTCATGCCTATTCGGTGGGCGACTGGCTGCGCGATCTGCAACCGCTCCTTGGCGGGGCGCGGCCGATTATCGTCGGCGGCACGGGGCTTTACTTCTCGGCGCTGACCGAGGGCTTGGCGGCGATTCCCGAGACCCCGTCCGAGGTCCGCGCCCGCGCCATGGCCCGGCTGGAGGCCGGGGAGCTGCAGGCCATGGTTGCAGAGCTTGATCCCGAGAGCCGCGACCGCATCGATTGCCACAACCCGATGCGGGTGCAGCGCGCTTGGGAGGTGCTGACCGCCACCGGGCGCGGAATCGCGGCCTGGCAGGCCGAGACGCCGCCACCGCTGCTGCCGCTGGCGCAGGTTCAGCCGATCCTTTTCGACGTGCCGAAGGATTGGCTGAACGCGCGCATCGCGCGGCGCTTCCGGCTGATGGTCGAGGGCGGCGCCCTCGACGAGGCCCGGGCCAACCAGGAGAGCTGGCACCCCGCCCTTCCCTCGGCCAAGGCCATCGGCGCGGCCGAACTGATCGGGCACCTGCGGGGCGAGCTGAGCTTGGACGAGGCGGTGGAGCGCGGCGCGATCCTCACCCGGCAATTCGCCAAGCGCCAGCGCACCTGGTTCCGCGCACGGATGAAGGACTGGCCACGCCACTGCCCCGCGGAGGCGCTGGCATGACACCGCGACGCAGCGGCGGACCGGCCTGCCGGAACCTCGGGTTTCACTGCGCAGCGATCGCGTTAGTCGATTGACGTAGCGTTGCAATTGATGCGCAATGGGCGGGCAGATGACCGCAGAACGAGCGAAGGGGAAACGCAGATGAGCCGAGGCCGCAACGCGCAGTGCATCCACCCCGCGGTGCGGCAGGAGCTTTGCGATTTCCGGCAGGGCCTCGTGACGCGAAGAGAGTTTCTCACCCGGGCAACGGCGCTCGGCACCTCGGCCGTGATCGCGCGCGGCATGGTCGGCATGGCCGCCGCTGAAGAGACCCCCTCCGAGGCACCGCCGGGCAGTACGCTGCGCATCCAGATGGAGGTGCGCCCGCTCAAGGATCCGCGCACCTACGACTGGTCCGAAATCGCCAATATCTCGCGCGGGTGGCTCGAATACCTCGTCGAATATAACCGCGATGGCAGCCTTCGCGGCATGCTGCTCGAGAGCTGGGAGGCCAGCGAGGACGCCGCGCAGTACCTGCTGCATGTCCGCCCCGGCGTGACCTGGACCACCGGCGAGCCCTTCACCTCGGGCGACGTGGCGCGGCTCATGGGCTATTGGTGCGACCGCAGCGTCGAGGGCAACTCGATGGCCGGGCGGCTTGCCGCCCTTGGCGATCCGCAGACCGAGCGGCTGGCCGAAGGCGCGGTGGAAGTCCTCGACGATCTGACCCTGCGCCTCAACCTCGCCTATCCGGACGTGGCGATCATGGCGGGCCTGTCGGACTATCCCGCCGCCTGCGTCCACGCGCGGCACGATCCGGCGACCATGCTCACCGACCCCATCGGCACCGGCCCCTACCTGCCCGAGGAGCTGGTCCCCACCCAGCGCGCCGTGCTGGTGCGTAACAAGGCCCATGCCTGGTGGGGGACCGAGGCCGACGGCTGGGGCGGCGCCACGCTCGAGCGGATCGAGTTCCTCGACTATGGCACCGATCCGGCCTCTTGGCTCGCCGCGGCCGAAAGCGGCGAGATCGACATGCTCTACGAGAACGTCGGCACCTTCATCGAAGTGGCGGATCTTCTGGGCTGGCAGCGCTCCGAGGTGGTCACCGGCGCGACAGTGGTGCTGCGCGGCAACCAGCAGGCGCTGGTGGACGGCCGCGCTGCCTATGCCGACAAGCGCATGCGCAAGGCGCTCCAGCTTGCCATCGCCAACGATATCGCGCTGGAACTCGGACACGCCGGGCTTGGCACTGTGGCCGAGAACCACCACGTCGCGCCGATCCATCCAGATTATGCCGAGGTCGGCCCCACCGAGTACGACCCCGCCCTCGCCCTGCCGCTGGCGCAGGAGGCGGGCTTCGGCGATCTCGAGCACGAGCTGGTCACGCTCGACGACGGCTTCACCCGGCGCACCGGTGACGCCTGCGCCGCCATGCTGCGCGACGCAGGGTTCAAGGTGAGCCGCAAGGTGCTGCCCGGTTCGGCCTTCTGGCAGGAGTGGAAGGACTACCCGCTGTCGATCACCGAGTGGAACCACCGTCCCCTGGGCATCCAGGTGCTGGCGCTGGCCTACCGCAGCGGCGAAGCCTGGAACGAGACCGGATACGCCGATGCCGAATTCGACGCCATGGTGGCCGAGGCGCTGACCATCGCCGATGCCGAGGCCCGCAAGGAGATCATGGCCCGCATCGAGCGCAAGCTGCAGCAGGACGCGGTGATCGTGCAGCCGTTCTGGCGCTCGCTCTACCGCCACGTCCGGCCCGGCGTGCTCGGGGCCGAGATGCATCCCTCGTTCGAAATCCACCTCTACAAGCTCGCGCTGGAGGTCTGAAGCTCGGCGGAGGGTTGCCAAGCGCCGCTGCCAAAGATGACAGCCGCGCGCTTCTCCGGCAGGCTACCGCCCGGAGGCAAGGCCGCATTTCAGCCCCTGGGAGGACACCTGCATGCTGACGCTCTACCATGCGCCGCGCTCGCGCTCGACGCGCATTGTTCAATTGATCCGCGACATGAGCATCGAAGAGGATGTCGACCTCCGGATCGTGCAGATCCCGCGCCAGGACGGTTCGGGCGGGCGCGACCCCGACAATCCCCACCCCGAGGGCAAGGTGCCGACGCTGGTGCACGACGGTGCGCTCATCCGCGAGAGCAACGCGGTGATGCTCTATCTGACCGACCTCTATCCCGAGAGCCCCATGGGCCGCCCCGTCGGCCACCCGTCGCGCGGCGCCTACCTGTCCTGGTTGGCCTGGTACGGCAATGTCTTCGAGCCGGTCTACGTGCTGCAGGTCGCCGGGGTCTCGCATCCGATCACCCAGGTCACCTTCCGCGACGTGCCCGAGGCGGTGGCGCGGCTCTCGGAGGCCTTGGCCGAAAAGGACTGGCTGGTGGACGACCAGATCAGTGCGGCGGATCTTCTGGTGGCCTCGACCTATGGCTGGTTCCACGACCTCGTCCCCGACGATCCACGCATCAAGGACTGGGTCGCGCGCTGCCTGTCCCGCCCGGCCGTGACCTCGGTCATCGAAGAGGAGATGGCGCGCTGAGGGGTCAGTCCTCGAGCAGGTCCTCGTAGCGCGCGTCGGTCAGCGTCTTGAGGAAGGCCACCAGCGCATCCACGCGCTTGTCGTCGAGCGCGGGCCCGTCGGTCAGCTCGGGCGCAAGGTTCTCTGCGACCTCGGGGGGACCGAAGGGCGCGCCGGTCTCGGGGTTGATCTTCCGCGCTTCGTTGCGGGTGTTGTAGCTGTTGTAGAAGAGGATCACCGTCCGCAAATCCTCGAAGACCCCGTTGTGCATATAGGGCGCGGTGACCGCGACGTTGCGCAGCGTCGGCGTGCGGAAGGCGCCCCGCAGGGTCTCGTCCGCCGGGCCGCCATCTTCGGTCAGATGCGCGTTCTGCAGCAGCCCGCCGTCGATGAAGCCGTCCTCGGAGCCGTTCGACCCCCGCAGCGCGCTGTTCGCCGGAACGCCAAGGTTGTGGAAGCGGTAATCCGAGAAGGTCTCGGCAGGGTCCACAGCGCTGCGCCGAAGCTGGTGGCACTGGTTGCAGTTGGTGAACTGCTGCGAGAAGAACAGCAGCCGTCCGAGCTCTTCCTGCTTAGTCAGTTCGGCCTCGCCGCGCAGGAAGCGGTCGTATTTGGAATCGAAAGGCGCGAACTCGGGCCGCCGCTCGAATTCGGCGATGGCGTGGGTCATGGCGGCATAGCCCGCCTCGGGATCGTCCAGCGTGCCGGGACCGAAGAGCGCGCCGAAGGCGGCCACGTAGTCCGGGTTCTCGCGCAGGCGTGCCACCACCTCGGACTTGTCCCCCATGCCCATCTCGGCGGGGTTGAGCGGCGGGCCGCCCGCCTGCTCCTCCAGCGTCACCGCGCGCCCGTCGTGGAAGAGACCGCCGCGCCAGCGGCCGTCCTCGTCACGCGCCAGTTCGGGCACATGCGCGGCATAGCTCACCGTGGGCGCATTGCGGTCGCCGAGCGAGGCGCCATCATCGCCGATGGAGGCGGCGCCGCGCGGGTCGGCAAAGGCATAGGCCGGATCGTGGCACGTGGCGCAGCTCTGCGAGCGAGTCTTCGACAGGTTCGCGTCGAAGAAGAGCGCCTCGCCGAGCGCATCCATGCTGTCGAACCCGGACGAGGCCGCGGACACGCAGGCCAAACCCAGCCCGCCCACACCAAGCGCAAGAACGGTGGCGGACGCAAGAATGGCGGCATGACGCATAAGGAACTCTCCTGTGGACCTGTCAGCGGGGCTCGGCGGTGTCGATCCGACCAGTCTGGCCCTGCGCCGAGCGCAGTTCCATGATCGGGATCAAATCCCTAGCCTTTATGTCAGGCATATCAGGCAAAGGCCTCCCTGCGTCAAGGGAGGCGGAGGTCACCGGGGCCTGCCGGATAGGGTTACCGGCCCCAGATCACCTTCACGTAGTTCATCGTCTCGCGGTACGGCGGGATGCCCCCATGCTTCTCGACGGCGCCCGGCCCGGCATTGTAGGCCGCCAGCGCCAGCTGCCAGGAGCCGAACTTGCGGTATTGCTGGATCAGGTAGCGCGCCCCGCCCTCGAGGTTCTGGGCCGGGTCATGCGGATCGACCCCGAGCTTGCGCGCGGTGAACGGCATGAGCTGCGCGAGGCCGATGGCCCCTTTGTGCGACAGCGCCTTCGGATTGAATCCGGATTCCTGCTGGACGAGGCGCAGGAAGAGGTCCTCGGGCACGCCGTGCCGCCGCGCCGCCTGTCGGGCGAGATCGGCGTAGGGGCCACGATAGCTGCCCCGATAGCTCGGCACCGCGCCCTCGTTGCCGCCCATGGGGCCCCATTTCGTCGGGGTCACCACACGGCTCGGCTGCAGTCGCACCGAGCTGTTGTATTGCTGAGACGCGCGCCCATCGAGCACGTTGGTCTGCTTGGAGAAGAGCCGTACCCGGCTCTTGGATGAAAGCACCTCTGCCGAGACCGAAGTCCCCGACAACACCAGAGCACACACCACTCCGGCCAGCGCCCGCGTTGCGTAATTGCGCATCACGTCCCTGTCCCGCTTCACTGTTCCCTTGTCGCCCGACTATACAGATAAATTGACCCTAGGCCAGCTTGCCGGACACCCTCCTACCGGCGGATTTCCGCGCGACATTGAGCGCTTGGGCACATCGGGCCCGTGGTGTAGACCTGTGCAAACACTCCGCCTGCGGGGATTCGCAGACGTGCGAAAATCCCTGTCAGGCACAGGAAATCGCGCCGTCTGGGCAACAGGCGGCGACCAGACAAACGACCAGACGAAACGACCAAGAATAAGGGGATGACATGGCCGGCTCCGTGAACAAGGTGATCCTGGTAGGCAATCTCGGTGCGGACCCCGAGGTGCGCACCTTCCAGAACGGCGGCAAGGTCTGCAACCTGCGCATCGCCACCTCAGAGAACTGGAAAGACCGCAACACCGGCGAGCGCCGCGAGCGCACCGAGTGGCATTCGGTCGCGATCTTCAGCGAGCCGCTTGCGCGGATCGCCGAGCAGTACCTTCGCAAGGGCTCCAAGGTCTATATCGAGGGCAAGCTCGAGACCCGCAAGTGGCAGGACCAGTCCGGCCAGGACCGCTACACCACCGAGATCGTGCTGCGCCCCTTCGGCGGCGAGCTGACCTTGCTCGACAGCCGCCAGGGTGGCGGCGGCGGTGACTTCGGCGGCGGCTCGGGTGGCAGCTACGGCGGTGGCTCGGGCGGCGGTGGCTATGGCGGCGGCAACGAGGGCGGCTACGGCGGCGGTTCGGGCGGCGGCTACGGCGGCGGCGCGGGGGGTGGCGGCTCGCGCGACATCGACGACGAGATCCCGTTCTGAGGCGTGTTTCCCACGGATGCGATCTCGCATCCGGGACACCGGAAATACGAAAGGGCTGGCCTGCGCCAGCCCTTTCTCTTTTGCATAAGGCCCCTCGGACCTTTGCGAGCCTGCGGCCTACACCGGGTTGATCAGCTCACCGACCCTTCCAATGAGCACATCCAGATCGAAGGGCTTCTGCACGATCTCGACGTCCGCCGCAGGCAGCTCGCCCCCGAGCGCCGCGCTCTCGTCATAGCCGGTGACGAAGACGACCTTGAGCCCCGGCAGCTCGGCGCGGGCGGCCTCGGCCAGCTGGCGCCCGTTCATCCCGCGCGGCAGCCCCACATCGGTGAGCAGCAGATCGACCTGAGGCGTCCGCGCGAGCGCCTCCAGCGCCTCGGCCGCCGTGCCGGCCTCGAGCACGGAGTACCCCCGGTCCCGCAGCGCATCCACGACCACCATCCGCACCAGGACCTCGTCCTCGACCACGAGCACCGTCTTTTCCGGCGCCGCGGCCAGCGCGGTATCGCCGCGTTCTTCGGCGTCCTGCTCCACCTCGACAGCCTCGAAGCTCCTCGGCAGGTAGAGGCTCACCACCGTACCCGCGCCAACCTCCGAAGTGATCTCGGCCGCGCCGCCGGACTGCTGGGCAAACCCGTAGACCATGGACAGGCCCAGCCCCGTGCCCTCGCCCATCGGCTTGGTGGTGAAGAAAGGCTCGAAAGCCCGGTCGATCTGCTCGGCGGTCATGCCGCTGCCGGTGTCAGACACGCTGATGCGCAGGTAGTCCCCCGCCTCGAGACCCATGCTCTTTGCCTTGGTGCGCGCCATGCTCTGGTTCGAGAGGTGGATCGTCAGGCTGCCGCCCTCGGGCATGGCGTCGCGGGCGTTGATGCAGAGGTTCAGCAGCGCGTTCTCGAGCTGGTTCTGATCGACGAGCGACAGCCAGGGGTTCGCGTCGGCGGTTGTCCTCAGCTCGATGTGCGGCCCGACCGTGCGCTGCACCAGGTCGACCATACCGGCGCAGAGCTGCACCACATCGGTCGGCCTGGGGGCGAGGGTCTGCTTGCGGGCGAAGGCCATGAGCCGCTGCGTGAGGTTCGCTGCGCGACTCGCCGCGTTCCGGGCCGCCGACAGATATCGCCCGATCTCGTCGAGGCGCCGTTCTGACAGCCGCGCACCGGCCATCTCGACCGAGCCGGCGACCGCCGCCAGAAGATTGTTGAAGTCATGCGCCAGCCCGCCGGTGAGCTGGCCGACCGCCTCCATCTTCTGGGCGTGGCGCAGCTCTTCCTCCCGCGCCATCAGCGCGGCGGTCTGTTCCGACACCCGGCGTTCAAGGGTCTCGTTGAGTCGGAAAAGCTCGGCCGTCACCCGGTCGCGCTCGGCCTCGACCTCGCGCCGGCGGCTGACATCCATCAGCACCCCGGAAAAGGACTCGGACTTGCCGTGAGCATTGAGCTCGACCCGCCCGCTCGCTTCGATCCAATGATACTTGCGGTCCTCGCGCAGAACACGGAATTGATCGAAATAGGACCCACCCTCGCGCAGCGCCGCCTCGATATCCGAGATCAGCCGCGGCTTGTCCTCGGGATGAACGTTCTCGACCAGGTCGTCGAGCTTGAGATCGCCAAGCTCGGTGACCTCGCGCAGCCCCATGGCCGAGGCGAGCGCCGCGTCGACGGTGAAGACGTCCCGGGGGACATCCCAGACCCAGGTGCCGACGATCGCCCCGGCCTCGAGCGCGAGGCCGACGCGGCGTTCGCTCTCGCGCGCGAGCTTCTCGCTGGCCCGGATCTCCGCCTCGGCACGTTTGCGGTTGGTGACGTCACGAAAGAGCACCGCGACCTGCCCGAGGCTCTTGGGCTCGACCCGCCGCGCCGAGACCTCGATGAACCGCCCAACCTCGGAGAAACTTCTTTCGAACCGGATTGGCGCGCCATGTTCCAGCACGTCGCCGTAGATCTTCACCCATTGCCGCCCGTCGTCGGGTGCAACATCAAAGACGGTTTTCCCGACGATCCCCTTGATGCCGGTATGACGCTCGTAACCCGAATTCGCTTCGATATGCATGTAGTCCGACAGTGGCCCATCCGGCCCGTCGATGAACTGGATGATGCAGAAGCCGTCGTCTATCATCTCGAAGAGCGCCTGGCGACCGGCCTCGCGCGCGTCACCCTGGGTCGGCGCCCTCTCCGGCTCGAGAACCGGTGCCGGCTTTCTACTCTTGATAAACGGCAGGCGCATCGCGGTGTCCGACATGTCAGGGAATATACCTCTTGCAATATAGAGGGGGTCCCTGCCGCGCAAAGGCCGCCCACGGGCAAACCTGGCCCGAACGTCATGAAATCCGTGGCTGACTTCGGGGAAACGCGACGACACCGCGCCCCAGTCGGGCGGGCGATTGCGATGGAAAGGTAAGACGCGGCGAAGCGCGGATGTCCCGGCGCCCCTGCCAGAGCCCGAAGTTATCCTAACGGTATCTCGCGACCTGAGCTACCATGGCGTGATCTATTGATTGATTTAGCAACTTGGGGGACCGCATTCATGGAAGGTATTGCAGCAATAATCGTTCAGGCGATCGCGGGTATGGTCGGAGGCGGCGTGGCCGGTCAGCTCGTGAAGACCGTCGGCATGGCGGTGCTTCCAAAGCTCCTTTCCGGCGCCATCGGCGGCATCCTCGGCGGTTCCGCCATCGGTGCGATCCTCGGTGGCGGCGATCCGACCGCGGCCGCCGATGCGGCCACCGCCGCGGGCGGCCTCGACATCGGCGCGCTGATCAGCCAGCTTCTGGGGGGCGCCGCCGGGGGCGGTGTTCTGACCGCGATCGTCGGCCAATTCCTCGGCAAAAAGTAAGTCGCATCGAGGCGCGGGTCCGGCACGGCAGACGGGTCCGCGCCGAGGCGCAGAGGCTCCACCGCAGGCGCAGATCCACGCGCAGACACGGCCGCAGACAGGGACTGCGAGACCGCAGAGCGCGCCGGCACGGGCGCAAGGCCGGAACGACGCAGGCGATCCCTTTTGCCGCGGATCCGGCCAGAGCCTTGAAGACCAAGGCCGCGCGCCCCATAACTCTCTGAACACTCTTGAACATGAAAAGACGGACGTATGGACGCCCCTGCCACCGGAACACTCGACGCGGCCTTCTGGATGACCTCCGCCGCGATCCTGCTGCTCATTCTCTTCTCGGCTTTCTTCTCCGGCTCCGAGACCGCGCTGACCGCCGCCTCGCGCGGGAAACTGCGCGCCGCCATGGACCGGGGCTCGCGCGGCGCCGCGCTGGCGCTGAAGATCACCGAGGACAACGAGCGGCTGATCGGCTCGGTGCTGCTGGGCAACAACCTGGTCAACATCCTTGCCACCTCCCTCGCCACGGCGCTGTTCACCCGGCTGCTCGGCGATGGCGGCGTGGCGATGGCGACGCTGATCATGACCTTCCTCGTGCTGATCTTCGCCGAGGTGCTGCCCAAGACCTACGCCATCACCAACCCCGAGGCCGCGGCCGCCACCGTGGCCCCGCCGATCCGTCTGGTCATCCTGATCTTCTCGCCCGTGGTGGCGGCGATCCGTGCGCTGGTGCGGGTGCTGCTCAAGCTCATCGGCGTACAGACCGACCCCGACAGCCAGATCCTCGCCGTGCGCGAGGAGATCGCCGGGGCGCTGCAGCTCGGCCACTCGGAAGGCGTGGTGGAAAAGGAAGACCGCGACCGCATTCTCGGCGCGCTCGATCTGGCCGAGCGCACGGTCGAGGAGATCATGCTGCACCGCTCGGGGATCGAGAGCATCGACGCCGAAGCCGAGCCGCGGGCGATCCTGCAGCAGTGCCTCGACAGCAACCACACCCGCCTGCCCGTCTACCGCGGCGAGCCCGAGAACATCATCGGCATGGTGCACGCCAAGGACCTGCTGCGCGCCATGTATGACACCATGGCGCAGGCTGGCGAGCGCGGCTTCGCGGCGCTCGACGACTTCCGCATCACCGAGGTGATGATGAAGCCCTACTTCGTGCCCGACACCACCACGCTCGCCGACCAGATGCGCAACTTCCTGCGCCGCCGCACGCACTTCGCGCTGGTCGTGGATGAATATGGCTCGCTCGAGGGGCTGATCACCCTCGAGGATATCCTCGAAGAGATCGTTGGCGAGATCGCCGACGAGCACGATCCCGACGCCGAGCATCAGGTCAGCGCCGGCGAAGATGGCTGGTTCTGGCTCGATGGCGCGATGACCATCCGCGATCTCAACCGGGCCGCCGACTGGTCGCTGCCCGACGACGAGGCGAACACCATCGCCGGCCTCGTCATTCACGAGGCGCAGATGATCCCCACCGTCGGCCAGCGCTTCAGCTTCCACGGCTTCCGCTTCGAGGTTATGGAGCGCGAGAACAACCGGATCACCCGGCTGCGGGTGCGGCCCGTGGAGCCTCTGCCGGCGTGACCGGCACATCGGCGGCAGGGTCGATCGGCAGCTCGGCCTCGAGCACGTAGCCGCCCGGCTCGCGCCGCTCGAGCACCGTGCCGCCCACCTGGCTCACCGCCGCCTCGAGCAACCGCGCGCCGAGCGCGGACGAGGCCAGCGCGTCGAGGGTGGAGCCCGGCTCGGGGCCGGTGCCGTTGTCGCGGCAGGTGAAGAGGATCCGGTTCACCCCGGCCGGGCGCATCTCGAAGCGGACCACCGGCGCGGCGTCGCTGTCATGAAAGGCATATTTCATCGCATTGGCGGCGAACTCGTTGGCGACCACGCCAATCGAGGCGGCAACCCGCGATTCCACCTCGATGCGGGGCACGTCGACCTCGAAACGCACCTCTGAAGGCGCATGACGCTGCAGCAGCGTGGCGACGCGCGAGAGGTACGTGTCAAGCCGCACGAAATGCATCTTGGACGTCAGGTTCAACTCGGCATGCAACTGCGAGACCGAATCCACCCGCCGCGCGATGGCGTCGAGCGCGTCGCGGGTCTCGGGCTCGGCCGAGCGGGCGCGGTAGAGCCGGATGGTCGAGGCCACGGTCTGCAGCGAGTTCTTCACCCTGTGGTCGATCTCCTCGCGCAGGATCTCCTTGTTGTGCAGGGCGCGTTGCAGGTCGAGTTGACGCATGACCTGCCCGGCCATGACCTTGAGCAGCTTGCGCTGCTGGGCGGTCAGTTGGCGCGGCCTGTGGTCGAGCACGCAGAGCGTTCCGATGGTATGGCCGCTGCGGGTCACCAGCGGCGCCCCGGCGTAGAAGCGCATGGACGAAATCGGCCCGCAGCAAAGCGGGTTGTCGGCACTGCGCAGGTCGAGCAACGTGTCCTCGATCTCGAGGATCTCCTCCGACAGGATCGCATGGGAACAGATCGATTGCTCGAGCGGCGTCTGGCCCGGATCCATTCCGAAACGCGCCTTGAACCATTGCCGGTGCTCATCGACGAGGCTGATCAGAGCGACCGGCACCTCGAGCAGCGAGGCAAGCAGTTCCACCACCTCGTCGAAGGCCGGATCGGGAGCGCTGTCGAGCACGCCAAAGCTGCGCAGCTCGGCAAGACGTTCGAGCTCATCATCCGATTTCCGTGCGAGTACCATTGTCCGAAATTGCCCCTTTTCACCGGAACCTGCGAGGCGCTGGGGGCGCGTGCCGCAGGCAGTCTCTCAGACATAGTAGCAGGCAAGGTACCGCCAAGGCCATTGTGCCTCCCGTTCGTCCATCACGCCGCCAGAACCGCGCATTCCCCGGCGAGTTTACACATTTTTTGTGAATTTGTTGCTTAAGCTTGCGCGTCAGACCACCCCGCTTCACCCGTTTCCCCGCCCGCCGACCGCGCCTGCGGGATCACGCCGGACCTGCCGGACCGCCGAGAAAGCCCGTCGGGGTATCTGGCTTTGCTGTATAAGGAGTTCCATGGGAGGAATCGCTGTTTTGATTCCCGCCGCCGGCGCAAGCAGTCGGATGCGCGGGGCCGACAAGCTGCTGAAGCAGGTCGGCGGCCGGGCGCTTCTGCGCCGTCAGGCCGAGGAAGCGCTGCGCGCGGCCAACCACGTGACGGTCACCCTGCCCGATCACGACCATCCGCGCGCCGCCGCGCTGGCAGGTCTGCCAGTGCAACTTGTTGCCGTCCCGGATGCCTGCCACGGCATGTCCGCCTCGCTGCGGCGCGGGGTCGGCATGCTGCCACCCGGGATCGACGCGCTGATCGTCTTGCCCGCCGACATGCCCGAGCTGACGTCCGAGGATATCCTCAAGCTCGTGCGGGGCTTTCGCGCCATGCCGCAGCCAACGCTGCAGCAGGGCTGTGCGGAAGATGGCACGCCGGGGCACCCGGTGCTGTTCCCGGCCGATTGCTTCTCGGCGATGCAGATGCTGGACGGGGACGAGGGCGCGCGCAGCGTGCTCGCCGCCAACCGCAACCGGCTGCGCCGCGTGGCCCTGCCGGGGAACCGCGCGCTGATCGACCTCGACACGCCAGAGGCATGGCGGGACTGGGAACAACGCCAGGACGCGCTTGACCCCTGCTGAGCCGCGGCCTCCGCCCAATGCGCAAGAAAGAACCCCGGGACGCGCCGCGCCCCGGGGTCTGTGGTACGCCGCAGCGCCGCCCCACCAGCGACGCCGCGACGAGCTGCATCCTTTGCGGCCTCCCGTTCAGCCGACCTGTCAGACGACCAGTCAGCCGACCAGCAGTTGCGCCTCGTGCTTCTTCAGCGAGCGACGGGCTGCGCCATAGGCCTGCAGGCCCTCGGCATGCTCAAGCTCCGGGAAGAGTGCAAAAATCTCTTCGCGTTGCGCGTCGCCTATGCCCTTGAGCGTGTAGTCGCCGGGCTGGAAGCTCTCGGTCCAGGCGCCGTTCGACAGCACCACCTCGTGCTGGTCGAACATGAAGTGGATGTAGGCGACGCCCGTGGTGTCGACCTCGTCCACGCCCTTGAGCCCGGTCAGATGCTTGGCGGCCGCGAGAACCTCGCGCTCTTCGAAGTAAAGCGCAGTGCGGTCATTGGCGACCAGAACGCGGTGGTTCGGCGAGACCAGCAGGTCATGCTCCGGAAGGTTCTTGCCGAGCGCACCTTTCTGGATCAGCACCGGGCGCAGATGCGGCTGGCGGGCCAGTTCGAAGCCGGTGAGTTCCTTGCGGCCGACCCAGCGGATCTCCTGGATGCCGTTGTCGCGGGTGATGACGCGGTCGCCGACCTTGAGGTCCTCGACCAGGCGCTCGCCCTGCGGCGTGGCGATCAGCGTGCCCGGGGTGAAGCAGGGCATCACCTCGACCGTGACATAGGCGGTGTCGGTGCCGCCGTGGCCATCGTCGATGGTGTAGGAGAAGGCATCGTAGCCGGTGAAGCCCTCTTCGGCGGTGTAGGACACGGTGCCGTCATCGTTGAGCGTGGCGGTGCCGTTGGTCGGCTCGCCGATGCTGGTGACGGTCAGCGTATCGCCATCGGCGTCGCTGTCGTTCTCGGTCGGGTCGAAGGTCGCCGTCGCGCTGCCGGTGGTGTGGTAAAGATCGTTCAGCGCGTCGGGCGGGGTGTTCTCGCCATCGGTCGGCGTGGTCGGGATCCCGGTGTTGACCGTGACGGTGCCGGTGTCGGTGCCGCCCTGGCCATCGTCGATGGTGTAGGCGAAGCTATCCTCGCCGGAATGCCCTTCGTTCGGCGTATAGGTGACAGTGCCATCGGCATTCAGCGTCACCGTGCCATTGCTGGCATCGCCCACGCCGGTGATGGTCAGATCATCGCCATCCACATCGGTGTCATTCACGGTCGGATCGAGCGTGACCGGGGTGTTGCTGCCGGTGGTGACAAAGTCATCTTCGGCCACGGGATCGTCGTTCACCGGGTAGACGGTGATCGCCACATGGCCAGTGGCGGAATTGCCCGAGGGATCCTCGACCGTATAGGTGATCTCGGCGTCGCCATTGTAATCGGCGTCGGGGGTGAAAGTCAGGGTGCCGTCGCCATTGTTCACGACCGTTCCATGCGTGGCGGTGGCAGAGGTGACGGTCAGCGGATCTCCGTCGGGATCGCTGTCATTGGCCAGCACGTCGATGGTGACGGCAACGTCCTCGTCGGTCTCGGCGGCGTCATCCTCGGCCACCGGGCCGCTGTCCGCGACGTCGCAGGTCGAGAAGCTCACGTCCGAAATCAGCACGCCCTGCGTCGAGTCTCCGCCGTTCCCGTAGACCACCTCGATGCGCGACACCGGACCGGCGATCGAGACAAGCACGCTGCCGTCCTGCTCGGCGAAGCCAGTAATGTCCTCGCCGGTGGCGGTGCCGCCGCTGGTGCTGGTGCTGCCGCCAAGCGCGGTCAGGGTGACCTCGACTGGGGCGCCCTCGGCGTCGAAGGCAAGGATCGTGACATTGTCCTGGAAGTCGATGCCGCCCGGCGTGAGGGTCGCGTCGCCGGCCAGGTCCCCGAGGTCGGAGCCCGCGCCGCCATCCACGTCGTTGAGCACGAAGGAGACGTTCTGCACCTCGTCGGTGTAGAGTTCGTTCGAGGAACTGAAATCGAGCACCGTGGTCGAGGTCGCCGAGACAGTGCCGCCATCCCCGCCTTCGCCGAAGAGCTTCAGGTGCGAATTGGGATTGATCGAGGAGCCTTCGGGCACGTAGCCGTCGTATGCGGCGGTGAAAGCCTCGGCCCCCGTGTCCTGCGCCTCGAAGGAGATGGCGACGTTGACGCCGCCGGTATCGACGGTGGTCGCGGAGCCACCGGTCGACGTGTCCGCCAGCGTGGTTCCCATCGCACCAAGCGATACCCAGTTCAGAAACAAGTCAGCCATCGTTACACCCTTCAACTCCAGAACGGGACTTCCCCGCGCCGCGGCAGCGGCATCCGGCGCAACTGCGCCGCATCGCCCCGTCTCCGTCCTCTCCGCGTGTCCGGTGGCCTGCATGCCGGGCAGCGGCAAAAGCAGTCCGACTGGTGCCGGCCACATCTGCCCCACACCATCGGTCACATCCTCAGCGGATGACTTGAGATCGGCGGCCGCCCCCGGCCTGTCTTTCGTCGCCCCCCAGTCGGGCTTAACAAACTACTTAGAGCCAGGCCGCGCGTTAACAAAGTCAAAAGTGGCGGTCAGGTGGCGATAGATGTCCAAATATGGGCCGGTTTCGGCTGATCGTCGAGAAATCTGCCGCAAATGTGTCGAAATATTGTTTCCAATTTATTCTTCCCCGGAGACGCCGAAAGCTGCGTTTTCCCGCCATTGCCGCAGGGCCCGCCGGGAAGGCCGCTCTGCGTTGTTCCCAAGGTGGAAACAGATGTAGCGCCCAAACCCGCAGTCCACGCCTGCCCGTAGTCCGTCAAAATTACGGCACATCTGTCCCGGCAGACGAACCAATCTTACTCAAATTGAAAGATTGCCCCGGTGACCCCTGATTGAAGCGCCGATTTCTCCGAATCAAACCTGGGAATGTGACCGCAATCCGGCAGCTGACCCATGACCAATCGGGGCACCCCCTGCCGTCGCCATATCCACGCCTCATTGCGCAGCCCACCCGCCAAACGCAAAACGCCCCCGGCCGGAGGCCGGGGGCGTCTGCGTCTCAGGATGGGCTTTTCGGCCGATCCGCCAGAGCGGATCAGAGCATTTCGATCTGGTAGCTCTCGATCACGGTGTTGGCGAGCAGCTTCTCGCACATCTCCTTGACCGTCGCCTCGCCGGTGCCTTCGGCCAGTTCCAGGTCGATCACCTTGCCTTGACGCACGGCGCCCACGCCTTCGAAGCCGAGCCCGCCAAGCGCGTGGCGCACGGCCTCGCCCTGCGGGTCGAGCACGCCCTCTTTCAGCATCACATGCACACGTGCCTTCATGGCCATCTCTCCGTTCTTCGCAAAGGGGCTTTGCCCCTCATCGTTCCCAAATCAGGTAAATCGCAGCGCCGCCTCCGGCGTTACGCTTTCAATTGATCAGCTTCGGCTTCGACACGTGGGTGGCCTGCTTCGGCATCACGCCCAGACGGCGCGCCACCTCGGTGTAGGCGTCGGTCAGCGAGCCGAGATCGCGGCGGAACACGTCCTTGTCGAGCTTCTGGCCTGTCTCGATGTCCCAAAGGCGCATCGAGTCGGGCGAAATCTCGTCGGCGACGATCAGCCGCTGGAAGTCGCCGTCATAGACGCGGCCGATCTCGATCTTGAAGTCGACGAGGCGAATGCCGACGCCGTACATCAGGCCCGAGAGATAATCGTTCACCCGCAGCGACAGGCTCAGGATGTCATCCATGTCCTGCTGCCCGGCCCAGCCGAAGGCGGCGATATGCTCTTCGGTGACCAGCGGGTCGCCCAGCTTGTCGTCCTTGTAGCAATATTCGACGATCGGGCGCGGCAGCGCGGTGCCCTCTTCGAGACCCAGGCGCTTGGCCAGCGAACCCGCGGCGTAGTTGCGCACGATCACTTCCAGCGGGATGATCTCGCAGGCGCGGACGAGTTGCTCGCGCATGTTCAGCCGCTTGAGGAAGTGGGTCGGCACGCCGATGTTGTTGAGGCCGGTCATGAAGAACTCGGACAGGCGGTTGTTCAGCACGCCCTTGCCCTCGATCACGTCCTTCTTCTGCGCGTTGAAGGCGGTGGCGTCGTCCTTGAAGTACTGGACGATGGTGCCCGGCTCGGGGCCTTCGTACAGAATCTTTGCCTTGCCTTCGTAGATCTTCTTGCGCCGTGCCATGGGAATCCTTTCGCCCGGGGCCGCGTATCGGCCGCTGCGTCTTGTCCGCCCTCATAAATCAAGGCTGCCCTTGCCGCAAGCGGCCTGCTTTCACTTGAGCCAGCGCAATATCCAATACACCCGATCCGCGCTATAGTTGGGCATTCTCAGGAGGGGTTTCCAATGACGACTTTCGACAATCGAGAACAGGCGTTCGAGAACAAGTTTGCCCGCGACGCGGAGCTGCACTTCCAGGCCGAGATGCGCTGCAACAGGAAGCTCGCCCTCTGGGCCGCGGAATTGCTCGGGAAATCAGAGCCCGAGGCCGGTGACTACGTGGCGCAGCTCATCAAGGCCGAACTCGACGCGGCGGGCCATGCCGGAATCGCCCGGGTCGCGGGCGATCTCGGCGACAAGGCCAGCGCCGAGGAGATCGCCCGCAAGCGCGCGGCTCTGCTGGCCGAGGCGCGCCAGGAAATCCTCGACGAAGGCTGACATTTGGGGCGGGGCGCGCCATGTCCGGCGCGCCGCCCCTGCGCCATCAGCGCGCGATGACGATGTCCGCGCGCAGACCGCCAAGCGTGTCGCTCTCACCCAGCCGCAGCACGCCGCCATGGGCGCGCGCGACATCCGCCGCGATCGCCAGCCCCAGCCCGACGCCGGTGCCGCGGTCCTGGTTGCGCGCCGGGTCGAGCCGGGTGAAGGGCTTCATCGCCTCCTCGCGCCGCTCCGGCGCAATCCCCGGCCCGTCGTCCTCGACCCGGATCCGCAGCGACTTGTCCGTGAGGGTCACCGAAACCTCGCAGCGGGTGCCATAGCGCACCGCGTTTCCAACAAGGTTCTCCAGCGCCCGGCGCAGCGCCACAGGGCGCACGCTCACCTCGCCCGCCCCCTCAATCTGCCCCAGGCTCACCGCCTTGCCGCTGCGCTGCGCATCGGCCACCACCGAGGCGGCCAGCGCCACCGGATCCACCGGCTCGGCCACCCCGTCCTGCGAATTGCCGCGGGCGAAGTCGAGGAAGGCGTCGATGAGCCGCTGCATGTCGTCAACGTCGCGCTCGAGCGGCTCGCGGTCCGCGTCGTCAAGCATCGACAGGCCGAGCCGCAGCCGGGTGATCGGCGTGCGCAGGTCATGGCTGACCCCCGAGAGCATCATCGTCCGCTGCTCGATCTGCCGCTCGATCCGGTTGCGCATGTCGAGAAAGGCATTGCCCGCCGCCCGCACCTCGACCGCCCCGCCCGGCTGATAGGGCACATGCCGACCGCGGCCAAAGGCCTCGGCGGCCTCGGCCAGCCGGGTGATCGGGCGCAGCTGGTTGCGCAGGTAGAAAAAGGCGATCAGCGTCATCAGGATGCCGAAGACCATCATGTTGACCAAGAGCTGGTGCGGGTTCGAGGCCGAGGCGCGCTGGCGCGAGAACTCCACCTTGTAAAGCGTGCCGCGCGAGCCGCGCAGATAGAGCTCGACGTCATTGTCATTGGGCAGCATCACCCGCAGCACGCCGGGCACGAAACCGCGCAGCGTCTCGGCAACCACGATGCCCGAGAAGTCGAACCAGCGCCGCTGGTCAGCCGGGGGCAGCGCCGCCTCGCCCACCTCCCGCATCTTCAGCCCGAGCGGCGCAGCCGCCGCCGGCGCGTGCAGCGCATAGCGCACGTCGCGCGCCACGCCGCGCGTCATCTGCTGCGAGACACCCTCGAAATGGCGTTGCACAAACACCACCGAGACCACCAACTGAATGGTGAAGACCGGCAGGATGAGGATCAGCGCCGCACGCGCGTAGATGCCGCGCGGCATGTAACGTTTGAGCCACTGGAAGAACATGCGCTAACCCTAGCCGAGGCGCCGAGGCGCCACCATCTGCAAACGAGAGCCAAGATGATCGATCCCCAGCCCGACTTCCAGCCTGTTCCGGGCCACGCCGAGGCGCTTGCGCCCGGGCTGCGCCGGGTGCTAGCGCCGAACCCCTCGCCGATGACCTTTCGCGGCACCAATACATATGTGCTCGGCACGGGCGCGCTGGCGGTGATCGATCCCGGCCCGTGCTCCGAGCCGCATCTCGAGGCCATCCTCGCGGCGGTCGGACCGGGCCAGCACATCAGCCATATTCTCGTCACCCACGCGCATCTCGACCATTCCCCCCTCGCCCGCCCGCTCGCCGAGGCCACCGGCGCGCCGGTGCTGGCCTTCGGAGACGCCCGCGCCGGACGCAGCGAGATGATGCAGCGGCTTGCCGAGACGGGCCTCGCCGGCGGCGGCGAAGGCGTCGATGCGGGCTTCGCGCCTGATGAAGAGCTGCCCGACGGCGCGGTGATCGCCGCGGAGGGCTGGCGCCTCGAAGTGATTCACACCCCGGGCCATTTCGGCAACCATCTGAGCTTTGCCTGGGGAGACGTTCTGTTCTCGGGGGATCTGGTGATGGGCTGGGCAAGTTCGCTGGTCTCGCCCCCCGATGGCGACCTCGGCGCCTTCATGAACTCGCTGGAACGGCTGCGCCGCACTCGCTGGTCTCGGCTTCACCCCGGCCATGGTGCCCCGGTCGAGGCCCCCCTCGAACGGATCGACGCGCTGCGCGCCCATCGCCGCGCCCGCGAAGCGGCGATCCTCACCGCGCTCGCCGACGGCCCCGCCGATGCCGCGAGTCTCGCGACCGTCATCTATCACGACACAAACCCCGCGCTTTTGCCCGCCGCAGCGCGCAATGTGCTGGCGCACCTCATCGACCTCACCCAGCGTAAAGCCGTGATTCCGCTAGGCAATCTCGAAAAGAACTGCGTCTTTTCAAGGGCATGAAAGAAAATTCACGCCGGAGCGAAAAAACTTCAAAAAGCCTCTGGACGCCCGGAGTCGCCATTGCTAAACACCCCCCACGTTCCGGCGTAGCTCAGCGGTAGAGCAGTTGACTGTTAATCAATTGGTCGTAGGTTCGATCCCTACCGCCGGAGCCAAACTTCTCGCAAGAGCTTGAAGTTTCGGCAGAAAACCCCCGGGTCTCGGCAGAGGCCTGGGGGTTTTGCGTTTCGCTTTGCACAATGTGGTGCACAAGCGTTTGCACAAGCCTCCCGGAGCCTGCGCGGCACCTCCACCTCAGGAGGCCCAGAGTTGGCAACTGCTCAACCCCATCTCGAGCACCGCGCCACCGGCTTCGACTGGCGTCGGCGCGTCCCTGCCCGCGCCCGAAGCCGGTTCGAACCGGATTTTTTCTGATTTCCATTGCGCACTCACGTTCCCCGCGAAACCGCAGAACGGGCCCGGCGCCTGACCGCCATCAGCGGGTTCTGCTTCAACGCGGAGCCGGACGTGTCGCCCGACGTCACGACCAATATCCTGGTGACCTATGCGCGGATCGAAATTGATTTATGCGATCGCCTGCGCGCCCCGGCGGAGGCCGCCATAAACTGGAGGCGGCGTCACGCGTGTCGCTCCGCGGCGCGATCTTCCGCTGCGACCACCCCCCTGCACTGAACCCGATCCGGGCCGTCGCACCAAGATTGGCAGATGCCTGATCAAAGCCATTTCGTCCTCGCGACCGGCCGACCGCTGATGAGTCAGCCAGCCGTTCTCAAGCACTTATATCCGTCCGAAGACGTTCTCGTTCATTCAGGTGGCCGGTCGCATCCCTCCAAGCCGCTTCCGCCAGCGGCAAGAGATCTTCCGCGCGACACAGACCATATGGATCGCATCAACAGGGCACATATCATGGTCTCGGACAAACGCCCCCCTACTGGCGTCAGGACCGTGAAGCGAGCTCCGACCGGAAGTCTGACGGTGTCTGGCCGAAGCGTTTGCGGAACATGCGCGAAAAGCTCTGAAAGTTCACGATTCCACGGTGATAGGCGATCTCACTGATCGAGCGATGGGACAGCTGACTGTTGGCGAGATCTGCCGCGATCCTATTCAGCCGAGCTGTTGCGATCTCGCGGGAAATGGAACTGCCCTCGATTTGGAACAACTCGTTAAGCCGGCGCACCGAAAGCCCCGTTTCCCCTGCGACCGCCGTCCGGTCCAGATCCGGGTTGCCCAGGTGCTGAGAGATGAAGGCACGCGCCCGCAACAGGATCAGTTGATCGTAAGAATGGAGGTCGGCAACCGCAGGCTGCATCGTGGCAAATACCGCTACGAGGAGGTCCATGATCGCATTCTGGCTTTGCGCCTGCGCACAGTCCGGCGTCTCGTCCAGTGATGCCACCAATCGGGGAAGGATCTCTGCGGCCAGCTTGCCGAACCCGCTGAGCGTCGGGGCCTTGATCGCGGTCAGCGCTTCAGCACAGGGCAGGCGGTCAAGGAAATCCGCCTTCGGAAACTGAAGGACGACCTGCGAGAAATCGTCTGGCAGCGTCAGCCGGTAGCTGCTCGAACTGCAATAAAGCGCAAAATTGCCCGGCTCGAGCCGAGCCAGTCGCCCAGCCTGTTCCACGAACCCCGTCTTCTGCAGCTGCAAGCTGACGAGAAAGGTCTCTTCGCCGCTTCGGGATACATGGGTCTGGCTCCGGGTTACGGTCTGGTTGCTGCCCTTCACGTAGGATGTGGAGAGATGCGCGCGCCGCTTGAGGTCGATCTGACCGTGAAAGGACCGAGGTGTCGCCGTGGCGCAATCGAGTTCGACATAGCTATCGCAGACCGCCTCGCGCCAATAGGCGAACCGATCCGTGGGGCGTGCATCCTGCGTCGTGAATCGCTTTTCCATAACGGGATCTTAACAGAGGCCTAGCGAAACCGAAAAAAAGACCTCTCTCCTCCGCTCAAAAATACACCACCTTCCGCCCAGGTGGACACGCGCGGCGATACGAGACGTGTCTATCCTCTCTTCATAACAACAAGACGCCAACAGAGAGATAGCACCATGACCGGACCCACCAAAGTCGCTGCCGTTCAGGCCGCCCCCATCTTCATGAACCTCGATGCCAGTATCGACAAAGCCATCGGCCTGATCGAAGAGGCTGCCGCCCAAGGCGTCAAACTGATCGCCTTTCCGGAAACCTACCTGCCGGGCTATCCGTGGTATATCTGGCTCGACGCTCCGGCGATGACTATGCACAATGTGCCGGTATATGCGGCGAATTCTATCACCGAGGGCAGCCCGCAGGACAAACGGCTGGCCGAAGCCGCCCGGGCGAACAAGATCCACGTGGTCATGGGCCTGTCGTGGAACCGCAACGGCACGCTCTACATCGCGCAGTGGCACTACGGCCCCGACGGGCAGGTCATTTCCCGCCGGCGGAAGCTGAAAGCAACCCATGTCGAGCGCACGGTCTATGGCGAAGGCGATGGCAGCGACATGAAGGTTTATGACACCGACATTGGCCGCGTCGGCGCGCTGTGTTGCTGGGAACACCTGCATCCGCTGAACAAATACGCCATGTTCGCGCAAAACGAGCAGATCCATATCGGCGCCTGGCCAAGCTTCTCGGTCTACGAGGGCGGGGCCTATGCGCTCGGGCCGGAGGTGAACACATCCGCCAGCCGCATGTACGCGGTCGAGGGTCAGTGCTTTGTCATCGCCCCCTGCGCCACCGTCTCGGACGAGATGATCGAGGCGCTCTGCGACACGCCGGTGAAGCAGCAGCTGCTGAAGAAGGGGGGAGGCTATGCCCGCATCTTTGCCCCCGACGGCTCGCCCATGGGCGAAAACCTCGCCCCGGACGAAGAGGGTCTGGTGATCGCCGACATCGACCTCAACATGATCGCCATCGGCAAGGCCGCCGCCGATCCCTGTGG
This sequence comes from Salipiger sp. PrR007, assembly GCF_010499845.1. Classification (NCBI taxonomy): domain Bacteria; kingdom Pseudomonadati; phylum Pseudomonadota; class Alphaproteobacteria; order Rhodobacterales; family Roseobacteraceae; genus Salipiger; species Salipiger sp. PrR007. The sequence goes on from NZ_JAAGOZ010000008.1 coordinate 153,229, forward strand.
GCATTATTCGCGCCCGGACGTGTTCCGGCTGATGGTCAACAACAAGCCCGCTCCTGTCGTCATGGCCTTTAGCAACGAATACGCACAGCCGGTCGAGACGGCCGACAGCGAAACCGACGACGCGCTGGCCGAGTAGTCGGTCTGGCGCCCGGCTTCGGTCGGGCGCCGCAATCCTGAGCGAAGACCCGGAGCTTCTGGCTGCCTTCCCCGGTGCCAACCTTGTGGTGCGGGTTGAAGTGACCGGCTGTTTCCTTAACTGCGCGCGCTACATCCACAAACACGTCCGCGTTTCCGAAAGCCCCTATGTGCCAGATGCCGCGGGCCAGCAGCCTTTCCCGTCGTGGAAACGCATTGACATGCTGCAAGACGTCCTGCCCCCTTGGGACAAGGGCCGGACCGAAGCTGAAGGTGGCGAGATCACCTTCGACGACTATATGGGCAAGGTTATGGATGGCACGTCGTGAAGTTGGCGACGCACCCATGATCGGCCCATTTAGACGTTGCAGGTGACAGCGAAGAATGTCGCAGCCGGGCAGGCAAAACAGGTCGAAGCGCAGAGCGAGGCCAGTGTCGTCTCGGAGCCTTTCGCAACGACACTCCGCGCCCTGACGGTCGAAGTTTCGGGCGGACAGGAGTTGCCGCAAGAGCTTGATGCAGTGCATCTTGATCTCGGCGCGGCTTCGGCGGTGATAGCCGCTCCATCGTCGCCTGATCGACCGGCCAACACGCTTCATTGTCCGCAGGATTTCGTTCCGAGCGAGGGCTCCTGCGGTGTCAGGCTTGCATGGTTTGGCGTGCTTGCGGTGTGGGGTGATCGCGGCAGCTCCACGGGCGGCGATGGCGTCCTGACACTTGCGGGTATCGAAAACCCCGTCGGCAGTGACGCTGGCGATCTCCCGCACCGGCGGTATCTGGTCAAGCAGTTCGGGTAGCATCGGGGCGTCGCCGATCTCGCTGGAGGTGAACTCCGCCGCCCGGATTTCCAGCGTCTGCTCGTCGATCCCGATGTGGATCTTCCGCCAGACGCGCTGCTTGGAACCGCCATGCTTGCGGGCGTTCCCCTCGCCGTCACCCTCGACCTTGATGCCGGTGCCGTCCACTGCCCGGCAGGGCATTGCAAAGCAATGTCCCGAGAGGGGATCAGCAGGTGCAGTGGGCCGTTCGATCCAGAATAGGGAATGTTGACCTTCAGGGTCTTCTGGCACCGCGACAACGTGCTGAAGTCTGGCACGGCCCAGTCCAAGCCGATCAGTCGCTGCAGACTCTCGCCGAACCTTGTTGTCTGTCGAAGCGCCATGCCGAACAGCACCTTCATCGTCGGGCAGGTCTGGATAGAGGCATCACCATAGGCGGGATGCCGTCCGCGCTTGCCGGTCGGCGCGGCTTCCGAGGTCATGGCGGGGTCGAACCAGATCGTCAAAGAGCCGCGGCGCTTTAACGCTTCGTTGTAGCTCGGCCAGTTCCGGGCCTTCTAGGTCGGGGGTGTCGGTCTGCTCATGCAGCCCAGCTACAACTCTGTATTCACGATATAAATCTCTCACGGTATTTGTGCAAAAGAGCCTCTACGCGGCTTCCAATGCGGCGAAGGATAAGGCTCCTGCCGCGATGGCCCGGCGATGATCGCTATCACGGCGCGAGGCTTCGATCTAAGGGCAGTCAATAGCCGACGGGTCGCAGAGGCGCCCCCGAGCCGATTGGGCGTTACAGGGGCGCGAGCGGAGTCTGGCCGTCGGGCCCGCCGAGCTCGCTCTTCGCGAAATCGATCCAGTCCTGAACGTCGACGAGTTGCCCCACCAGACCCAATCCCTGCGTCAGCCTGACGGCGTCGGCTGTGGTCAGCTGCTCAAGCGAGCCGATCCCATTCGCATGAAGCAGCCATACGAGCCCGATCCCGGCGCCGGGGAGGCGATTCAATGAGCTGGCACGCAGCTCCGCCTCCGTCCAGCACAGCGTGCTGTCCGGCGCTTCGCCTGTCTCGCTGGACACATCCGCGCAGGGAGCCTCTGGCGACGTCGGCGCCATGGCCGGGGCTAGCGGGGCTTCCTGATCAGCCTGTTCCCCCGTCGACTCCGCATCGCCGGGAAGTTGCTGCGGATCCGCGTCACCCCCGGTCGGTCGCGCCTCACTGGTCTCGCCCTGGTGCTGCATGGGCTCGGCCCCTGCCCCATCCCCCGCCGCATCCCCTGCCCCATCCCCTGTCACATCGGCGGCCTCAGGCGCCTGCGATGCGGCAGCGGGCAGCGGGTCGCCCGCCTCTGAGCGCACCATGTCAGCCGTCTGACGGGAGACCAAAATCGGAAGCTCCTCTGGAAGGACTCCCTGCGGAGACCCCGCCACTGCGGCGCGCCCCGGAGAACTGCGCCGCGCGAGCCGGTCTTGGCGCAGCGACCGCAGACTGCGCCTTGCTTCGGCACGGACGGAGCGCACCCAGTCCGCGTAGGTTTCGTGATCGCTCATGCGCGCTCCTTTCGCCCGATCCCATCTCGAAGGCCGATCCACTGCGGCAGCGCCAAACCGGCAAGGCGGCGCAACCGCTCGGCCCGACGCGCCTCGCACAGCCAGGTTTCAAGCTGCTCGAGCAGCGCCCGGGCATCTTGGGGATGAGTTGCATCGCGGCGTTGCGGCCGGCACGCCGCCTCAATCCAGTCAAGGGCCGCGCCGAGATCGGCAACAACGGCCGCGTCGTCTTTCCCATCAAGCCGCAGCGATATCGCCAGCCGCCCATCGGTGCGCGCCCAGAGCGCCAGTTCGTCCGGCGGAGCCCCTGCCCCTGCCCCTGCTCCGGTGCACCAGACCGTGCGGCTGGCTTTGCGCCCCATGAAATTCAGCGGTTTGCGACCGGCCCGAGGCAGGATCACGCGCCGCGGATCACCAGCATCGGGCAGCCTGGCAGGGTCCGGGCACGCCTCGGGTGCGGTCAGGGCCTTGGCCGAGGTCATTCCTCGTCCCCTCCTTTCAATGACATGCCGGGGCGAGCCTGAGGGAAATACGCTAACCGAAAGTGAAGAAAAAAACTTTGGCGATTCTAGCAATGAAAGGGAAACCACTTAAGAATTGTTCGTTTGGAAATCCTGCACGCGTCGCTTACTCCGAAGCCACGGAAAAGTTCACGATAGAGCAGTCTACTAAGCGGCTGAAAGGAGCGTTCCGAGTATGGAAACGATTGGATACCTGAAGGAAAGCGGAGGTCGCTTCGAATTCCACTCAGATCAGTTCGGCCTTGTCGTCCGCGGAAATTATCCCGAGTGGGTTCTCGCCGCCGCAGCCGAGATCATTCGTGACAACACGAAACTCGAAGCCGACAGCCGGATGGAGGAATTGACTGCCCTGGTGGAATTCGGCGAGGCGAGCGAGATCGATATAGACGCGCATAAAGTCGACATGAAGTTCCGCTACGAGGTGCTTCCGCAATGCGTCGTGACCATGGGCACGATGGATTATCGCTGGGCGGACCAGGAGGGGCGCGAGAAGCTGACCGAGTTCGACGGTCACACGATGCGCCGGCTGCATGACATGTCCCTGACCCGCAACGACAGCTTTCTCGACGACGAGGACGGCGTGGACAAGAGCTCCGACGGAGCGGCGTGAACGAGCGAGGATCGATACATGGAAATCATTCCCTTTGGCAGCCAGGACATCGACAACATCCTGAGCCGCGAGCCCCAGCGGGCCGAATACCTTCCCTTCGGCGCCGTCCTGCTTGATCGCATGGGCAAGATCATCAAGTACAACAAGGCCGAAGGCCTGATCTCCAACCGGGTTCCCGCCGAGGTGATCGGGATGGATTTCTTCAACCAGATCGCCCCCTGCGCCAAGGGCAAGCGGTTCCACGGGGAGTTCATCAAGTTCCATCGCAGCGGCCAGGTGAACGTCATGTTCGACTATAAGTTCGCCTACAAGGGCACGGACGTGAACGTGAAGATCCACATGAAGTCGCAGCCGGACGGACAGTCCTGCTGGCTCTTCGTCAAAAGGGTCTGAGCACGGGGGCGAGCATGGTGGCCGAACAGAAATTCCTGATCCGGATCAAGCCGGAGCTGCGGCAGCTTCGCGCGAGGGCCGAGGCGGCGCCTCCGCTTCCTCTGCCGGCCGCCGCACCCGCCCGGCTTGTCCAGGGCGCCAGCCCCTCCGCGATCGTCACCGCCGGCGGCGATGCGTCCGCGAGGGCGGGAACCCGGCCGCCTCCCCGCCCGATCAGGTTGCGCAGGGATGGCCTGCGACCGCTGTGTGTCGAGGCAGTGCCCGTGCTCGTGCTCCCTCTCGAGCCAGGGCCTGGTTCGCCCGGCCGCGGCGAGGAGGGGCGCGAGGCGACCTCGGTTGGGTGTTCCGTCGGTCCGCAGGAGCGCGGGCACTTGGCGCTCTACCTCGATCCCGAGGACCGCCTCGTCGCCCACATCAGAGAGCCGCGGGACGACACCAGGCGCCCGGCCTTCCGCGCCGCCTGGATCACCAATCAGTCTGATCTTCGAGCCCTTCTTGGGACGGCCCGCCCCGACGGATGCGCCACACTGCCCGCCGGTCCGCGCGGGCCGGAAGACGCGCGACCCCGGACCCGCCCATGGGACTCCGGTCCCGACCCTGTCACTCGAGCCCGAGCAGCCGGACCCACCCGGCAAGAGGAGTAGCGATGCCCTACATGACAGACCGACAGCCGACCGACCATGTCCTGCCCCTCCACGACGCCCCGTCCGACACCCACCCCGCCGACGCATTGACCTATTGCCTGCGGCGGGTCGGGGCTCGCCCGCTCGAGTTCACCGGCGTGGAGTTGGGCATGGCGATGAGCTTCAATCCCGAGTTGCCCTGGTGGTACGAGTTCAACATCTTCCGCAGCGACTCTGGCTTCGTGGTGAGCATTAAGCGGTTCCACGTGTCAGAGGACGAGACCGACTATTGCCGGGCCTGGCACTTTTCCGATCTCGACGCCGCCATGTCTGCGCTCGAAAGCTATGACGCTGCGCAGGATGTCCCGGTGGGTCGGCACATGCCCCCGGCTGATGCGACCGCAGCCGAGTTGGCCGCCAAGGCCGTCCAGCTGCGGGCCGAGATCGCCGAGACCCGCGCGCATTTCGCCAGCCTCGTGGGCGAGTTCCTGCACGATCTGGACGAGACCTGAGGCCGGAGGGCCACGCCGGAGGGCGCCATGATCCGCCGCAACGATGCCCTGCGCTTGTGCAAGTCCGTAATCTTCGAGGAGCTTCAGCGGCTAGACCCGTCGCGCGCCCGGCGCATGCCGGCGGCGCTCTGGACGGATGAGACGCGCATCGACGAAGACGGTCTCGGCTTCGACAGCCTCTCGAGGATCGATCTCGTGTCGGCAATGACCGCAAGATTCGCGCTGCATCGCTCGGGGGTCGAGGATTACATGCTGCTGCATCCCGAGCTGGGAACCTGGGCGCAGCTTCTCGAGTCGCATTTTCAGAGCGCGGCCCCGGATCTGTCCCTGGCCTTCCACAGTTCCGGCAGCACTGGCACGCCCAAGGTCGTGCAGCACCCTCTGGAGCTCCTGGTCGAGGAAGTCGAGGCACATGCGGCACGCAGCCTTGTCGAAAGGCCCGGTCGGGTTGTCGCGCTGGTGCCGCCGCATCACATCTTCGGCTTTCTGTTCACCGTGCTCCTGCCCGCGCGGCTGGGGGTGCCGGTGCTCGATCTCGCCAGCAGGGGGCCTGGCGCGCTGTCCCGGGAGCTGCAGGACGGCGATCTGATCGTCGGCACGCCGCACATCTTCGGCCGGGTGTTGACGCTGCTTTCGGGCAAGCCCGTCGCAGCCCATGCGCTAAGCTCCACCGCCCCGGCCCCGCCGGAGCTCTGGACCGCGGTCACCCGGGCGGGCCTGGGCGCGCTGACCGAGATCTTCGGCGCCTCCGAGACGGGGGGCGTCGGGCACCGCGCCGACCCCGACGCGCCCTTCCGCCTCATGCCCTATCTCGAACCGGGCAATCCGCCACGGCGCCGGGGCGCCGCCATCGCCCTGCAGGATCACCTCCGCTGGTCGGAGGACGGACGGGCCTTCACCATTCACGGCCGCCACGACCGGAGCGTGCAGATTGCCGGTCACACTGTCTCGTTGCACGCCGTGGTCGCGGCGTTGGAGGCGCAACCCGAGGTCGCCCATGCCTGCGTCCGGCAGGACGGCGATCGACTCAAATGCTACATCGTGCCCTGCGCCGGAGCCGATGCCGCCGCGCTGGAGGAGCGGTTGCGCGCGGAGATGGCGGCGCGCCACGCGCCGGCCGCACGCCCGCTTAGCTACACATTCGGTCCGCAACTGCCGCGAGATCCCATGGGAAAGCTGGCCGACTGGCAGTCTTGAGTGCGCCATCCCGCAAAAAACTCCGCCCGCGATTAAGACCGGATTCACCACCATCGCGCTAAGACAAGACCAGAGACCGTCCCGCGTTCGATGTCGAGGAAAGGAGTTCGCCATGGCCCAGCCCGAGTGCCCTGCAGATTTCCGGCTGCCCATGCAAGAACGCCCGCTGTTCGAAGATGACGAGATCGTCTCGCTGCAGAGCCGCGCCATGGCCTACCTTGCCGCGGATGTCCCGGTGCACCTACGTGGCCCTGCCGGCATGGGAAAGACCACCCTGGCGCTGCGCATCGCCGGCCGTCTCGGGCGACCTGTCTCCTTTCTCACCGGCGATCGCTGGCTGACGCGCGAGGATCTCGTCGGCCGCGAGATCGGTCGCATCTCGCGCCAGACGGTGGATGCCTACGTCAGCCGGGTCCGGCGTACCGAGACCCAGGAGCGGACGGACTGGCAAGACGCGATCCTGGCCGACGCCATGCGCCTGGGGCACACGCTGGTCTACGACGAGTTCACCCGTGCCCCGCCGACGGCCAATGCCGTGCTTCTGCCGGTGCTCGAGGAGCGTGTCCTGGTGTTCCACGACGCCCGCGCGGGGCGGCAGCGCCTCGAGGCGCATCCCGACTTCCGCATGCTGCTGACGTCCAATCCGCACGAATATGTCGGGGTTGAGCATCCGCCGGACGCGCTGATCGACCGGGTGGTGACCTTCGATCTCGACGGCATGCCGGCCGAGACCGAAAGCGGCATCGTCGCGGCGCGCACCGGGCTCGACAGGGCCAAGGCGGCGCAGCTGGTCACGCTTGTGCGATCCCTGCGCCGGATTTTGCCCGGCACCCCCGCCTCGCTGCGCACGGCCCTGCTGCTCGGGCGCCTCCTCGCCGCCCAGAAGGTGGAGGTCGACGCGCGAGACAGCCGTTTCGTGCAGATCTGCGTCGATGTTCTGCGCAGCCGCTCAGTGCGTGGATCGGGTTCGGCCGATGGCTTCGAAGCCGCCCTGAAGACCGCGCTGGACGGGCTGCGCGCCGGCGACGCGCCCGCCTCCGACGCCCCCATGCAGGTGGCTTCATGAGACGCCCGCCCGCATGCCCTCCGCGGCGCCCGAACTCCGCTCTGCGCCGCCCGCCCCGCACCCGAACCGAAGCCGCGGTGGAACTGGTGAAGGTGGAGTTCAAGCGCGATCGCCTCCGCCGGGAGCTTGAGGCCATGAAACGCCGCGCCGGTCTTTCCGCGACCGAACTTCGCGCCCACGCGCTTCGGGCGCAGCGGCTGCTGGCCCGGCTGGCCACGCCGGAGGAGGATCCGTGGCCGTGACCGCCCGCAAGAGACCCGCCCCCCCGGCCCCGGCAACGGCCCCGGCCGCGCAAACAAGTGATCCGGGCCGCCCGATCTCCCTGCAGCAGGCGATGGACAGGGCGCGCGCCGCGCTGCAGGACATCACCCCGTTGCCGATCGAGGGCATCGCAAGTTCCGAGCGGGACCCCGGCGGATGGCGCATCGTCGCCGAGGTGCTCGAGGCACCGGCCCGCATGGGCGACAACGACCTCCTGGCTGCCTACGAACTCGCGCTTGACCCCACCGGCGAGTTGACCGGCTTCCGCCGACTGCGCCGCTACCATCGAGAGGATCGCGAAGAATGACCCACAGCAGCCATCACGGGCAGTCCATGCAGCCGGACGGGCTCGCTGACATCCTCGAGCGCATTCTCGACAAGGGCATCGTCGTCGCCGGCGATGTCTCGGTCTCGCTGGTCGGGATCGAGCTGCTGTCGATCCGGCTCAGGCTGCTGGTCGCCACCGTCGACAAGGCCAAGGAGCTGGGCATCAACTGGTGGGAAAGCGACCCCCACCTTTCGGCGGAGGCACGCCGCCTGGAGCAGGAGAACGCGGCCCTGCTTGAGCGGGTGAGCGCCCTCGAATCCCGGCTGGAGCAGCTGCCAATACCGGGAGCGCGCGCATGAGTCCCCGAAACCTCGGAACGGGTCCGGCGGACGATACCGGTCAAGAGCCGCCCTCGGACGGGTCCCCCGAGGCAGCCGCGCGGATCGAGGCGCTCGACCTGCGTCTGCGCGGGCTGATCGGCGCGTTTGCAGAGAGTTTGCAGAGGATCGGCGAGAGCCTGCCTCCGCGTTCCGAAACCGCCATTGCCGAGGTTTCGCGCAACGTCCGTCTCGGCACCCTCGCGGATTTCCTGGAAGCCTCCTCGCACCGGGACCGCAGCGTGCCGGAGCACCGCATCGTGCAAGACGCCACCGCCTGGACGCTCGAGGCGCATCTTCCCGGCGTCCCCCTGCACGAACTCCGCATCGAGGTGCATCGGGGCCGCCTGACCCTCACCTCGCCTGGGCACCAGCTCCGCTGCTCGCTTCCCCAAGACCTGCGGGAAGGCGTGCTCTGGATGCGCTTTCAAGGGGGCTGGCTGACGGTGGAAGCCTCGCGCGCGGGGACCTCGGCATGACTGCGGCCTACCTCTACGGGTTGCTGCGCTGCGACACGCTGGGCGCCCGGCTGGCCCGCCATCCGATCGACGGCGCTTTCGGCCCGGTGCAGGCCCTGGCGATGGACGGTGCGGTGCTCGCAATGACGCCGCACGACGGGCAGCCGGTGCCGCAACGCCGGCGCTATCTCATGGCGCATGCCCGCGTGCTCGAGGTGCTGATGTCTCACGGCCCGGTGCTGCCGTTCCGCTTCGGTCATGTGGTGCGCGACACCGCGCACCTCAGCGGGATGCTGCGCGCGGCAAAGGCGCAGATCACCCGGAATTTCACCCGGATCGAGGGCCATGCCGAGGTCGGTCTGCGGGTCGAGTTCGACCGCACCGCCGCGCTGCAGGCAACGCTCGCGGCCGCGCCGGGCCTTGCCCGGCAGCGTGACGCGCTGCTCGCGCGCGGCGGGGGCGGGCGCCTCGCCCAGATTGAGCTCGGGCGCCGGGTCGCCGAGGCGCTGGAGGCGCGGCGCACCGTCTGCCAGCACGCTTTGCTCCGGCGCCTCGCGCCCCTCGCCCGCGCCCATGTGCTCCATCCTCCCGAGGACGATGTGCAGGTGCTGCGTGCGGCCTTTCTCTTGCCCGAAACGGCGGTCGAGGCCTTTTCCCAGGCCGCGGACCAGGCCGCCTCGTCCTGCGATTTCGCCGGCGCGCCCCCGCACCTGCGCCTCGTTCATCCCACGCCGCCCTTCAACTTCGTCTCCTTCTCCCTGGCGGCGGAGCCGGACCCCGAGGTGGTCTGATGGGCCTCTTGCGCAAGCTTCTCTGCGTCCCGGTGACCGCGCCTTTCTCGGGCGCACTTTGGGTCACCGCGCAACTCGCGCAGGCGGCAGAGGCCGAATTCTACGACCCGGTCCGCATCCGGCGCGAGATCGAGGCGCTGGCCCGCGCGGCCGATCGCGGCGATCTCGACGAAGCAAGTTACGACGCGGAAGAAGAGGTGCTGATGGCGCGCCTGGCCGAAGCCGCGCGGCGGGGCGCGCCATGATGGCGCCGCTCGCCATCTTGCGGCGTGACGCACCGATGCCGCTGCCGGCGGGTCTCTCGGCCGAGCCCTGCGGCGCGCTCCTGCTCGTGCGCGCGCCTGACATGCCGGGTCACAGGGTGACCTTCGGCAAGGGACGCCGCGCGGTCCTGCAGCGCGCCGGACACCGCCAGGCGCAGCTTGAGTCCCTTCTGCCGCTGGGGCCGGTTCTCGCGATTCAGGCCGGATCTCGGCTCACGCGTGGCGACCTGTCCCCCTCCCAGGCGGAACTGGCCGAGTGGTGCGATCGGCTTGCCGGCCGGATCCAGTTCCAGCTGACCGCCGCCTGGGACGGCCACGCGCCGCGCCCACCGGCGCCTGCCTCGGCCGCGCTGAAATCTTGGATGGAAGAGCGGCTGTCGCACCTGGCGCGCGACAGCATCGAGCTGCCGCTTGGCGGCGGCGATACGCTGGTCAATCGAATCCTGCTCATCGACAGCAGCGACGCAGACCGGCTCGACACGCTGCTGGCAGAGATCGACGCGCGCTGCCCGGACCGGCTGCGCCTGCGGCTCGTCGGGCCGAGCCCCGCGGTGTCCTTCGCGCTCGCGTCGCTGCATCGGGTCTCCGGTACGGATGTGTGCGCCGCGGCAGCCGCGCTTGGCCTGGCCCTTCCCACACCACCAACCGGCGCGGCGCTCGCCGCATTGGCCCCCCTGCTCCCCGAGCGCCGCAGGCAGGCGCTCATGCAAGGCTGCAGCACCGAGCACAGCCGTCTTCTGGCCCGGGTCTGTGCGCTCACCCTGCCCTCGGGGCCGGTGGACGACGTGCCGATCCTCGCCGTCAGGCGCGAGGGATGCGCCGCTCCGGTCGGGCCACGCAGCCTTCCGGGGCCGAGCGCCGCGCCACGACACCAGGGGACAGGCCGATGAGGGTGCTTCAGCTGCATGGGCTGATCAGCCCGGGCGGTCCCGCCCCCGCCCCTGCCGCACCGCCGCACCGGCAGCTTCCGCTTGGCCCGGTGAGCGCCATCGTGACCGAGGGCGCCCTCGCACCGACGGAGCAATCCGCCCTCGACAGCTTGCTGGCGCATGACCGGCTGCTCTCGTGCTACCTCGTGCGGGGCCCCGTGATGCCCGTGCGTTTCGGAACCTGGTTTTCCGGCCCGCGCGCCCTGCAGGCGGCGCTGACCGAGCGTCTCGACGAATGCGCAGCCCGGCTCGAGGCGCTGCGCGGCCACGCGGAATACGCGCTGACGGTCGAGCCCGGGGAGGCGGCCCAGGCGGTCGATGCCGCGCCCTCTCCGAAGACCGGGCGGGATTTCCTGTGGCGCCGCAAACTGCGGCGAGACGCAAGGCTCGAGGCATCCGGGGCGCGGGGCCTGGCGCTGCGCACGCTCGGCCAACGCGCGGCCGAGCTCGCCGCCGAAGCCGAGCCACGCCCGGCCCGGGCGCCTCGCCTCTCGGAGCTATCGCTGCTGATGACCTCCGCGAAGGCCGCGCATCTTCGCCGGCCTCTGCCTGGCTGGGGCGCCGAACACGGCCTGGTCGCGCGCCTCGCCGGCCCTTTCCCGCCCTACAGCTTTGCCCACGTCAGCATGGAGACGCCCACCGATGTCTGATCCGTTTCTCATTTCCCCCGCCGCCGCCGCCCGCAGCGACACCCCGGCGCTGGTCGACCTCGTCGACCGGGTGCTCGACCGGGGCTGCGTCATCGAGGGCGAACTCTGGCTGACGGTGGCCGATGTCGATCTGCTCTATCTCGGGCTCAAGGCCGTCTTGACGACACCGGAGCGCCTGTCCCGGAGCGGCGGATGAGGGTGCTGGGCCTCTGCCGGGTCGAAGAGAGCGGCGCGCTGCCGCATCTGCGCGCCGGCCCGCTGGCGCTGCTGACCGCCGATGGGCCGGCGCAGGCCCGGCTCGGGCTGTGCCTGTCGGCGCATCGCGCGCTGCCCGCCTTCCTGCCGTTCGCGGTGAGGTCCGCGCCCGAACCCGGGGTCGCCCGGTCCTGGGCCGCGGCGCGCAGCAGCCTGTTGCTCGAGGTGCTGGAGCGTCTCCGGGGGCAGTCCGAGATGATCCTCACCCTGTCGCAGCCCGAGCGCCAGACCGCCGCACCCGTCAATGGCCGCGCCTATCTGCGGGCGCGGCTGGAGAGGATCGAGGCGCAGCACCGGCTCGGCACCCAACTTGCGGCTCTGGCGCCGCGGGCGCTGGGTCTGCGCGGGGACAGGGGCGCGGCGCGGGCCGAGTCGGCCTTGCTGCTGCCCGATGGCGAGATGAGGGTGCAGGCCCGGAGTCTTGCCGCCGCCTGCCCGTCCGAGCTTCGCCTCAGCCTGAGCGGACCTTGGCCCGCCTTCCTTCACGGCGCGCGGCTCTGCAAGGCGGCCGATCGGACGGGCGACGCAGCCAGCGCCAAGGAGTCCGCGTGATGTCAGACCCGTCCGCCCCCCACGATGATGCCCGCGACGACCCATTGGCCGACGCGCTGCCCGACATGACAAGGCTCCGCATCGACCCCGAGCGGGTGGAGCAGGACCTGGCGCGGCTTGTTCTGGGACTGATGGCCTTCCTGCGCCAATTGATGGAGCTGCAGGCGGTCCGCCGGATGGAGGCGGGCAGCCTGACGCCCGAGCAGGAAGAGCGGCTTGGAACAACCTTGATGCGCGCGGAAGAAGCGCTGCACCGTCTGGCGGCGCAGTTCGGCCTCTCGCCCGAGGATCTCTCGCTCGACCTCGGCGCGCTGGGGCGCACGATCTGACGGCACTTAACCCCCTGTTAGCCCTCCCCATCTAGGATCGGACTCACCGATGACGGGAGACTGGCTCTTGGCTTCTGCACACGCGAATGAGCAGGTGATCACGGCTCTGGACGATGTGTCTGCGCCCGCTGCGCCTGCGACGGTCGATGCCGCCGAAGGCCGCGCGACCCGCGACGGCGGCGCAGCCGCTCAACATGCGCCTTCAGAGCACGAGCCCCGTGCGACCCCGGTGGAGCAGCGGTCGCCCGAGCCGCCGTCCACCGGCCCCGCCTCGGACGCGGCGTCGGTCGTGGTCGCGATGGCGCAGGCCGAATTGGACCGCCTGCCCGACGAGGACGGCTCCGCCGAAGCCCCGGTGACCCACGGCGAGGAGACTGAAAGGCCGGGGGCCGAACGCTGCGAGACCGCGCTCACCGAAGGACCTGGGCTGCCACTTTCATCCCGGGCCGAGAGTCCGGAGGCTCCTGCTCCACCGCGTCCCGGTCCGTCCGAAGCCGAGCCAGCGCCGCAACCGGGGGCGGCGGCCGAACCGGCCAAGGTGGACCCGCACGCCGCGACGGACGGACCGTCCAGGCGTCAGCCGAGCGAGATCTTCGGGCTCATCGACGTAGGTGGCTGCCGCCTGGCCATTCCGGCCCAAAGTGTCCGCGAGGCAGTGCCCTTCCCCACGACCCTCAGCACGCTGGCGGCGCCCCTTCCGGGGCTGTTGGGGGCGATGGTGCTGCGCCGCGACACGATCCCGCTGGTCGATCTCGGGATCCTCCTCGGCCTCCCGTCGCCCCTATCGCCGCAGGAACGCGTTGTGGTCATTCTCATCAGCCCCGGGACCGAGCGGCTGGTCGGGCTCGTGGTCGACAGCCTCGAGGGCATGACCGCACTCGAGCCCGGGCGGATCACCCGCATGGGAATTTCCGGGCACAGCGATCTCTTGGCCGGCGCGCGCAGCTTCGTGCGGGACGGCGTGGTGGTTGGGCTTCTCGATCCGCAGCGGCTCTTCGACCTGCCCGAGCTCCCCTACGCCCTGCCGCGCGACAGGGGCGCCGCAGCCGCGGCGGGCCCGGCGCGGGATGCCCTGGCCGTCCTGCTCTGCAGCTACGCCGGCCAGGGCATTGCCTTTCCCGTGGCCGAGATCCAGGCCACCATTCCCATGCACCCCCTGTTGCCGAGCCCCATGGCCCATGCGCCCTGCGATGGCGTGATCGAACACCATGGCCGAGAAATCCCGATCCTCGACAGCCTGCATCTCTTGGGGTTCGGAGGCAACTTCTCCCGCCCCGAAAGGTCGGCCTCGGTGGCGATGCGGGTCCCTGGGGGCGGGCTGATCTGCGTCGAGATCGATCGCTTCTTCGACATCACGCATGTGCCGCGCGACGCGCTTCTCGCGCTGCCGCCGGCGATATCGCAGCGCAGTGACCTCTTCACCGGGGTCTACATGCACGGCGACGGCACGCACTTCATGGTCATCGACAGTGCGGCCCTGCTCTCGGAGGAGGTGGTGGTGCAACTCGCCGGCACGACGATTGCCGCCAGCGCCGGTACCGGCGCCGATCCCGCCATGGACCACGGTGCGCAGGGTGCGGATCCGTGCCTCATCTACCACGCGGCGCAGCGCCGGATGGGATGCCGACTGACCGACATCGTCGAGATCCTGCACCTGCCCGAAGAGCTGCTCTACGCCGAGGTCCGGCACGACGCCTACATGGGCTGCCTCCATCACCGCAGCCAGGTCATCCCGATATTTTCCGTGGCGCATGTCTTCGGCGAATTCGCCTTCTTCGAAGAGGGCAAGGCCTGCGTGCTGCTCTTCCGCATCGGTCCGAACCTGGTCGGCGCGGTGGCGGAAGGACTTCTCGAAGTGGCGCAGTGCTGCCGGGCCGGAACCGCCGCCGACAAAATGCTGCGCAAGACCGACACCGGCGAGTTCATTCCCTTTTTTGATGTCCTTCGGGACCTGCCGGTCGCCGCGATCATCGGAGGGCCGACGTGACCTGCAACGACGAGCCGACCCCACCGGAGCCGGACGACAGGCCCGAGGCTGGCTCCGCCATCGCGTTTCCCGACGTCGCGGGCCTGATCCAGGGCACAGAGGCAGAACTCAACCGGCGGTTCGACGACATGGAACTGGTGCTGATGGAATTGACCCAGCAACTGGCGAGCCCCGACCCCGAAGTGTCTCCCGACGCCCTGCCCCTCCGGTTGCAGGCGGGCTTCGAGCGGTTGGCCAAGGCGCTGGAAGAGGTCCGCTCGGACCGCGCCGAAGTGGTTGCGCGCGTCGAAACCATGCAGTCCGACCTGCTGCGCGGCTTGGAACGCCTGGGCCGCAAGGTGACCGGCAGCGCCGCAGCGCGCAGGAAGGAGCAGGCCCTGCTCACGAGGCTGGAGGAGGCGCTCGAGCTGCGCGCCCCCGCCGGACCGCCGCCAGACCAGGCCGAGCGGATCGACACGCTCGCTGCCAATGTCCAGCAGATCTCGGCCATCCTGCCAGACACGCTGGCGGAGATTCGGCGCGGGCTTGACCGGCTGAAGGGAGGACATGCGCCGGACCTCGATCCGCTGCGCGGAGAGGTCGGGCGCGGCTTCGATCGTCTGGCCAGCGCCCTTGGCAGCAGCGACAAGCGCCTCGCTGCCGAGCGCAAGGCTCTCGGCCAGTATCTGGGGGGCCTCGAGACGCTGATCCGCCGCCTCGAGGCGACCGCTCAACGACTCGAAGCCGCCTCCCCCCGACAGGCGGAGGCTGCGGACCCGGGGATGGGAGTCCGTCTCGGCCAACTTGAGACGCGGCTTCTTGGTCAGCAGGCCAGCTCTGCCGAGGCGCTACGCGACCTGACGATGATCGTCGCGGAATGGATGGCGCGGCAGGAGCGGCTGATCTCCGAAGAGCGCCGCGGCTCCGGATGAGGGGCGATGAGAATTTTAACCACATGAATTTGGGGCATTCACCCGGGATTATGGTTTCGGCGCTATCCGTCGTTCTGGGCTGTTGATTTCCACCCAGAACTGACCCGGGGTTTCCATCGAGAAGTGACCCACCTTGGATTATGCTGAGCGGGTCATG